>JAKSSB010000001.1 GCA_024403285.1 Lachnospiraceae bacterium
AACAAAAACTGCAGGTAACCACAAGGATTACCTGCAATCTATTAACACTATATGTACCACGCGGACGAGATAACACGAATGTATTATTCCCACTCAAGGGCATTACCCGTAATCGATGTGTTTTTCAGTTTTTTTCCTCTTGCATTTTGAACATATTTTATATAATTTCAATATTGTTTTTTGAAGAATAAAAATATTAGAGCCAAAATAGAGCCATTTCTGATTTTTGTATCACTTCTATCTATTTACCATCCTTTAATTCTGTACACATACCATCTATCGTTTAACTTTACTTTTTGAAAAGTATCTCTCTTATCGTCACTATCATATTGCATTACGCCTGTACTTCCTTGGCCTTGCAATGAATATATTATTTGTGTACCACTATCAGGATTGCAAAATACAATTTCTCTATCCGAAACAGCACACTCATATACTCCTCCATCTCGGGTTAGTGAACGATATCCTGAATCTATTTGATTAATATTTTCATTCATTTCCTCAGTTATTGTTATTTTTTGATTATCTTCGTTTTTGTCTCTATACAACTCATATTGACAATCTCCTAACGAGTTTATTATATAAACCGTTTTTTCATCATCAAGAGACTGAAAATCTTCTTGAATAAACGCTACAAATTCTTCATAATAACCCTCATATTCTTTGAATTCGTTTCGACACTCGACAACTGTGACAAAATCGCCCAAAAACAGAAACGTCAAAAGTAATATCAATATAATAACGAACGATAATATCAAAATAAATAATATTTTAATTTTGTTGTTTTTCATTTATTAACCTTTCCATCCACAACAAATGTTGTTTCATCAATAAATGGCACATACTGTCCTTTATAGATATCAAATACATTAAATTTGTAAAATAGAGCCAATAAGCAAAAAGAAACCTCGGAATACCGCATAAATACGGCATCCGAGGTGTTTTGTTTTTTACTCCCACTCGATTGTGGCAACGGGTTTCTCGGAGATATCCCAGAGAACTCTGTTTACGCCGGGAATCTGAACGATTTTATCTCTCATTGTACATAATGCACTGAAAGGAATCTCAGGAACAGTAACCTTAACTGCATCAGTTGTGTTGACTGCACGGATTACTACTGCCCATCCCATGTATCTCTCGCCTACGCCGTTAACATATTTGATACCGGTAGACTGAATATCGGGGATAGCACAGAAATACTGCCAAGGTGTTTCGGGCAATTTCTCGATTTCTTCACGTACAATTGCGTCTGCTTCTCTTAATGCTTCGAGACGATCTCTTGTGATTGCGCCTACGCAACGAACTCCAAGTCCGGGGCCGGGGAACGGCTGACGATAAACCATGTTATCGGGAAGACCGAGTTCTTTGCCGACCATACGAACTTCGTCCTTGTAAAGGAACTTAATCGGCTCAACAAGTTCGAAATCAAGTTCTTCGGGAAGTCCGCCTACATTATGATGTGCTTTAACGCCCTTCGACTCTGTGATGTCGGGATAAATGGTTCCCTGAGCAAGGAATTTGATACCTTCCTGCTTAGCTGCTTCTTCAGCAAATACATTTATGAATTCCGCTCCGATAATTTTACGTTTCTGCTCAGGCTCTGCAATATCAACAAGCTTATTGAGGAATCTGTCTGTAGCATCTACGTAAACGAGGTTTGCATTAAGCTGGTTACGGAATACTTCAACAACCTGCTCGGGCTCACCTTTACGAAGAAGACCGTGGTTTACATGAACGCATACAAGATTCTGTCCGATAGCTTTGATTAAAAGAGCTGCAACTACCGATGAATCAACACCGCCTGAAAGTGCAAGAAGAACTTTCTTGTCACCTACCTGAGCTTTGATCTCTGCAATCTGCTCATCGATAAAAGCTTTGGCAAGAGCGGGGGTTGTAATTCTTTCCATTGTTTCGGGACGTACGTTACTCATATTATTATCCTCCAAAAAAGAAATAAAAGTATAAAAACATTTCTAGACTCAATATAAATAATTTATAACTTATTGCGCGTAAAAACAAGATAAAATATATCCAAAATACAAATTTTGTATCTGCAGGACAATATATAAAATAACTAAATTCTGTTTCGGACCGTTTCTGCGCACAAAACATCTGCCGGGATGTTGCTCCCGGCAGATACTTAAAATTATTCGTTTACTTTGAAGTTGGCATTAAGGAAATCCTTAACTGCGTAGGTGATTGCTTTCTGGTTAAGATAGCCCTCGCCGCGAGCCTGCGTAAGAATTGTTTTATTCTCTTCATCAATACCAAGTTCATCAAGAGCATCAAGGATGTTCTGTTCTGAGATTGTAAGTCCTTCTTTTTCGAAAATAGCCTGGTTTACAAGCATCTCTTTAACAGTATCGCCTGCTTCGATACGAACATGCTCATAATAAGCTTTCTTGGAATTCTTCTCTGCTTCGTACTCATATACGTTTTTGTAATCGAAGTCAATTCCGTACATGTCATACATAGATTTCTGATTAACGAATCCCGATGCTTCCTCTTTCTTGATAAGTCCCATCTGTGCTTTGATGATTGCTTCGGGTTCCTCTGAAAGTTCTGACGTAGGAATAAGTGTCTCATCGTAATACTTCTGAACATAAGCATCGAAGTTTTCTTTGTATTTCTCTTCCTTGAAATCTTTAAGAAGTTCTTCTGTTGTATTGTACTGATCGGGATAATTCTCCTTAACGAAAGCATCCGTAAATTCTACGGTATTGTAAATTCCGTTAATTGTAACATTGAATACAGCAGGTTTGCCGTTGAGTTCTTCATTGCCGTAATCTTCGGGGAAAGTAACATTGATATCGAAATTCTCACCGGGTTTATGTCCTACAAGCTGAGACTCAAAACCGTCAATGAAACTTCCTGAACCGATTACAAGATCATATCCTTCGCCGTTTGAATTTCCGCCTTCAAACTCTTCTCCGTCAATCGATCCAACATAATCAAGATTGATTTCGTCACCGTCTTTGATTGCAACGGTTGCATCCTCGGAAAGTTCTTTGTTATTCTCAAGAATCTCTTTGATATGCTCATCAATTTCTTCCTGAGTAGCTTCAAGTTCGCTCTTGTCTACGGTAATCGGATTGTACTGTGCAAGTGTAACGATATCTTTAGCCGATACACCTTCGATAAATCCTGTATCTGCAAGTCCTTCGCTGTAATTCTGTGTTTCCTTAATCGAGTAAATACTGTTATAGATAATTAAGAAAGCGATTCCTGCAACAAGGAGAAGTGCGATTCCGCCCCAGACAGCACCGGTAATAATCTTCTTTTTCTTAACTTTCTTCTGAGCAACAAGTTTCTTCTTGGCACCTGTTACCGCAGGTTTCTTCTTCGGTGTCTCTTTCTTCACGGGTTTCTTGGCCGGTTTTTTCTCTTTGTCAGCTTTCTCTTCAGGTTTCTTAGTAACCTTCTCTGCAGTTTTGGCTTTCTTTGCAGGTTTCTCTTCTGCTTTTTCTTCTGCAGGAGCTTCTTCCTCATCCTTGCTTTCTTCTGCAGGAGCTTCTTCTTCATCCTTGCTTTCTTCTGCAGGAGTTTCTTCCTCGTCCTTGCTTTCTTCTGAAGGAGCTTCTTCCTCCTGAACTTCTTCCGCAGGAATACTTTCCTCTTTAACTTCGTCGTCAAGGATTTCTTCTGCTGCTTCTACTGCTTCGGCCTCTTTAGCTTCCTCTACAGCTTCATTCACAGCGTTTTCGTTGTTTTCCATTTTCATTATCCTCCGTTTGGCGCAGTTTACTTTTTCTGCATGTCCTCATTTCTGATTTGTGCACGCTTGATTTTACCACCGAGAGTCTTCGGAAGTTCATCTACGAATTCCACGATTCTGGGATATTTGTAAGGTGCGGTTGCATGTTTAACATGATTCTGAAGTTCTTTGATGAGTTCATCCGAAGGAGTATATCCCTTCGCAAGAACGATTGTGGCTTTAACAACCTGACCTCTGATGGGGTCGGGAGCTGCCGTAATGGCACACTCTACAACTGCAGGGTGTTCCATAAGTGCCGATTCAACCTCGAAAGGTCCGATACGGTAGCCGGAACATTTGATAACATCATCATGACGACCGACAAACCAGTGATAACCTTCGTTATCTCTCCATGCCACGTCCTTAAGATTGTATATTCCGCTGCCGAGTGCCTCGTTTGTCATTTCGGCGTCTTTATAATATCCGACAAAAAGACCTACGGGAGGATTCTTGTCGACATCACAAATACAAATTTCTCCTTCCTCACCGTTCTCACACTCTTTGCCCTCTGCGTTCATAAGTTTGATGTTATACACGGGTGAAGGTTTGCCGAGTGTACCCGGTTTGGATTCAAACCACTGATAGTTTGCAATAAGAACGGTTCCTTCGGTCTGACCGAATCCGGAAGCAATCTTCTTGCCGGTAAGTTCTTCCCAGCGGTTAAATACTTCGGGATTAAGAGGCTCTCCTGCGGTTGCCCAGTGCTGTACGCTCGACAAATCGTAGTCTTCAACCTTCTCCTGAAGCATGAATCTGTACATCGTAGGAGGTGCACAGAATGTAGTCAGTTTATATTTCTCAATCATGGCAAGCAGATTGTTGGCATGGAATTTGCCCATATCATAAGCAAAAACCGTTGCTCCGCAAATCCACTGACCGTAAATCTTACCCCAGCCGAATTTGGCCCAGCCCGAATCGGAAACGCTCATATGAAGCTTGTTCTCCTGAACGCGCTGCCAGTAATGTGCGGTAACGATATGGCCTAACGGATGGAAGTAGTTGTGACATACCATCTTGGGCATACCGGTTGTTCCCGAGGTAAAATAAATCTGCATGATATCCGTACCTTTTGTTGCATTCTCACCGGTAGGACGTTCGAATTTATCCGAATATTTAACGAATTCGGTGTCAAAATTGATCCATCCTTCTCTGTCGGCATCCGCAACAAAAATATTCTCGATACAGGGTGCTTCCGGACGTGCAAGTTCCATCTGAGAGCAAACATAGTCGTCATTTACACACACGAAAGCTTTGATATTTGCGGCATTGGCACGGTAAGCGATATCTTTCTTGGTAAGCTGAAGAGTTCCCGGAACAACAATTACTCCGAGCTTAATGAGACCTACCGCACAAATCCAGTACTCCCATCTTCTTCTCAGAATCAGCATTACAACATCGCCTTTTTTGAGGCCTTTGGCTGCAAACATATTTGCAACCCGGTTGGACATTCTGCTTATGTCGGTAAAAGTAAAAGTCTTCTCGTTGCCGTCATCGTCGCACCACAGAAGTGCTCTTTTATCCGGTTCGCTTTCAGCCCATCCGTCTACGATATCAAATCCGAAGTTAAAATTCTCCGGAGCGTTAACTTTGTAATTTTCTTTAAAATCTTCGTAAGAATCAAACTCGATTCTCGGTAAAAACTTCTCTAACATTTTCTCAGTCCTTCTCTATATGTTACTCCGCTATCATGGTAAGGAAGGTTGCGGGAACATTTCCGCCGCACTTCTGGCCATGAGGGTAGGTGGGGTTAAAATAAATACTGTCGCCTTTGTTTAAAATAATCTCCTTGTCACCAAAGGTGACCACGACAGTGCCCTCCAACACAAGATTGAACTCTTCGCCTCGATGAGAAACCAAATCCGCAGGTTTGTCGGACGGGTCGAGTGTTACAAGGAACGGCTGCATAATCATATTGGAATAATGATATGCAAGATCCTTGAACTCATAACCGGGATAACGGTCGGCCTTCTGACCTTCACCCGCACGAACCACCTGATATGTATTCAGTTTGGCTGAAACACCGGTAAGGATTTCCGAGAAATCAACTTTGTACATCTTGGATAACTGATATATTACGTTGATGGGAATACCCTCACCGTCCGCTTCATACTGTTTGTACTCTGCCGCAGGCACGCCAAGTCTGGCTGCCACCTCATCTTCGGTATAACCGCAAATCTCACGAAGTTCTCTTATACGCATAGCTATTTCTTTGATTTCGTCCATACCTTATCCTCCTAACAGGTCAACCCTGTTCAAGTAAGAAAATCAAGTCTGCAGATTACGAATTCATTCCGATTTCAAGAGCTTTCTGGTTAAGTTCAAGCATAGCAGCTTTCTTGGCGGGAATAACTTTCTTGATTGCTCCGTCAAGAGCTTCTTTGGTGCAGAATCCGAGCTCTTTGAACATCTTGCCTACAAGAATGATGATTGCACAGCTGTGCATGTTGTTCTCATCGGCAATCTTTGTAGCGTCTACATAGTAAACGTTAATATCAGTACGCTCAACCTTCTTGTCAATCATTGAGCTGTCAACAAGAATTGTTCCGCCGGGAACAACCTTGTCTACGAACTTGTCGAGTGAAGGAAGGTTCATAGCAATAAGTACATCGGGTGCTGTTACAAGGGGTGAACCGATTGATTCATCACTGAGAACAACGCTGCAGTTACATGTACCGCCACGCATTTCGGGACCGTATGAAGGAAGCCATGAAAGCTCCTTGCCGTCAAGAAGTGCTGAATAAGCGATTGTTTTACCTGCAAAAAGAATACCCTGGCCACCGAAACCTGCCAGTAAAACGTTTAATGTCTTAGCCATTAGTTGTTTCCTCCTTCCGCTGTAACATCCTTATAAACTCCCAAAGGATAGTAAGGAAGCATATTGTCCTGAAGCCACTTAACAGCTTCTGCCGGAGCAAGACCCCAGTTTGTGGGACATGTTGAAACTACTTCGATAATTGAATATCCGCGCTTGTTAATCTGGTTCTCGAAGCCCTTCTTGATTGCTTTCTTAGCTTCAAGTACATGCTTAACATTGTCAACGGTTACACGCTGTGCAAGAGCTGTTCCCGAAAGTGTGGAAAGAAGCTCGCATACACGAATGGGATAGCCGGCTGTTGAAACGTCACGTCCGTAAGGAGAAGTCTGTGTAACCTGTCCGGGGAGTGATGTGGGTGCCATCTGTCCGCCTGTCATACCGTAGATTGCGTTGTTGATGAAAATAACTGTGATGTTCTCGCCTCTTGTTGCTGCGTGAACTGTCTCAGCCATACCGATAGCGGCAAGGTCGCCGTCACCCTGGTATGTGAAAATGCAGTTATCGGGAAGCGCTCTCTTAAGACCTGTTGCTACAGCGGGAGCACGACCGTGAGCTGCCTGTACCATATCACAGTCAAAATAATTGTAACTGAATACCGAACATCCTACGGAAGCAACACCTACTGTTGTTCCTTCGATTCCGAGTTCGTCAATAACTTCTGCCACAAGACGATGTACAATACCGTGTGTACATCCGGGGCAGTAATGAAAAGGCACATCCGATAATGCCTTGGGTTTCTCAAATACTACAGCCATGATTAGTTCTCCTTTCCTGCGAGTGCGCGAATCTGATCAAGTACCTCAGCCGGTGTGGGAATAACACCACCGGTACGTCCGAAGAATGAAACGGGCTTACGACCGTTGACAACAAGCTTAACATCGTCAACCATCTGTCCTTTGTTCATCTCAACGCACAGGAATTCTTTAGCTGTGGGAACTGCCTTCTCGATTGTCTTGTCAGGGAAAGGCCAGAGTGTGATGGGACGGATTAAGCCGGCCTTGATACCCTCTGCTCTTGCCTGCATAACTGCAGAACGTGATACACGTGAAGAAGCACCGAATGCTACTATGACGATTTCAGCATCATCTACCATGAATGCTTCGGCTCTCTGCTCTTCTTCTTTAATCTTTGCATATCTCTCATAACGCTCGTTTACAAGGTTCTCGAGTTCTTCGGGCTCAATGTAAAGTGAGTTGATGATATTCTTCTTTCTCTGGTTCTTGTGTCCGTTGGTTGCCCAGGGCTTCTCTGCTACGGGGCCTTCCTTCTTGGTCGGGAATTCAACGGGCTCCATCATCTGTCCGAGCATACCGTCGGAAAGAATCATTGAAGGAACTCTGTATTTCTCGCCTACTTCGTATGCAAGTGAAACGAAGTCAACCATTTCCTGAATTGTTGAAGGAGCAAGAACGAACAGCTGGAAATCACCGTGTCCGAGTGCCTTTGTAGCCTGCCAGTAATCCGACTGTGAAGGCTGAATACCTCCGAGTCCGGGGCCGCCACGCTGAACGTTGATAAGCAGTGCGGGAAGATCCGAACCTGCAATATATGAAACACCTTCACTCTTTAAGCTGATTCCGGGTGATGAAGATGATGTAAGCGCACGTACACCTGCACTTGTAGCTCCGAGTACCATGTTGATGGCTGCGATCTCAGACTCTGCCTGAAGGAAAACACCGCCTTCCTTGGGCAAACGTTTTGACATGTAAGCAGCTACTTCTGTCTGGGGAGTAATAGGATAACCGAAGTAATGTCTGCAACCACACTGGATGGCTGCTTCGGCAAGGGCTTCGTTTCCTTTCATTAAAACTTTCTCTGCCATTTCTTTTTCTCCTTTTATTATCTTTCTACTGTAATTGCAACATCAGGACACATAATAGCGCATGAAGTACATCCTGTACACTGTGACTGGTCAGTCATTGTAGCGGGATGATAACCCTTAGCGTTGATATGGTCTTCAGCAAGTGCAAGAAGATGCTTGGGGCACGCATTTACGCACATTCCACAACCTTTGCATACACCTTCGTTAATTGTAATCTTGGCCATTTACTTATCCTCTCTTTCATATAATAAACTCTATTCCCAGGGTGCTTTAACGTAAATATCAATCGGGTAAAAATTGCACTCCGAATTATCGTTCTCCATCTGCTTCACTCGGTCATCTTTCTCCAGATATCTTGGAACCGTAGTGGCAAAAATCGGAAGACCGCTCTGTTTCGAAACTTCTGCGGCATATCCGAGGCTGTCGGCAACCGTCTCATAAACGGTTTCCTGTTTAAGATGTGAATTGTTGACCAGTCCGCAGGCTTTCGCTCTGGACGCGGTCTCAATCTCTCTCAGAATTTCAACGGTATCTTCGGGAGTCATCGTCAGATTCCTGTATCTGTTGATAACATAAAGCATTTCATAATCAACTTTGGAAATCTGTTCATGAAATCTTCCGAGTACAACCGAACCCGCATCATCTCCTCCGACATCCATGACAACATCGTAATCGTCTCTTTCAAAAGCAAGATTCATGTCGGCGGGAAGAGCCGGTATATCGACATTTGAATTGGCATAAAGCGGCGAAATTACTTTAATCCCCGCTTTCTCGAGAACATCTTTGCATCCCGAAGAGAGAAAATACGGATTGACTAAATCGAGGTCCATCAGCATAGTCTTTCTTCCTTTGGAAGCAAGGTCAAGCGCAAGATTAACCGAAAAATTGCTCTTGCCGCATCCGTAATGTCCGACTACTATATAGAATTTTCGTGAATTGTTCAATAAATCGCTTCCTTTCGGTGCAGAGTGCGCAACAGCACCTCAAATGTATATCTTATCACAGCATAATTGGGAAATCAAGAAAAGAAAATTCCTTATTTATACTATCCTTCGCACTGTAATAATGCTTCTGTAAGTAGCGTTCGAGATTTTAATTCCCGTCGCCGCCGAGCTGGCGTGTACAATCTTGCCGTCGCCGACATAAAGTGCCACATGACCGGCATAGCAGATAATATCACCCGGCTGAGCATTCGCATAAGCCACTTCCGTACCCGCGCTTCTCTGTGAATATGAGGTTCTCGGAATCGAATATCCGAAGTGCGCGTAAACCGAACTGGTAAAACCGGAGCAGTCGGTACCGTTTGTAAGGCTTGTTCCGCCCGCTTTATACGGATTGCCCAAAAACTGAATCGCGTAAAGAGCTATATCCTTACCGGCCTGTGATCCGCTCGCATTGTTAATTACACTCGGATCGAGTGAATACGCATCACCTGTATATTTGGGACCGCCACCGCCGCCGTTGCCGTTTCCGTCTTCTCCGCGCTCGGCTCTCTCCGCTGCCAGACGCTTCTTCTCGAGTTCTTTGATTTTATCGTTCTCTTTCTTGATTTCGGCGGCATATTTCTTCGCCTGTTTCTTCGCTGCCGAAATCTGTGCGGAATAGTCGCTCGCAACCGCTTTAAGTTCTGCACTGGCCACCTCGAGTTCGCTCTTCTCCGCCTCACACTCATCCTTGGCGGTAAGAAGTTCATCCTCTTCCGTTTCAAGCATGGCTTTCAGTTCTTCGACTTCAATACGGGTATTCTGATAATCCTCAAGCATTCTGCTGTCGGCATCGTATATCTCTTCGATGTATTCCGCTCTGGTCAGAAAATCGGCGATGCTTCCCGTTTCGACAAGCATTGACATATACGAAATTCCGCCGCCCTGTTCATAGAGCACGGCAAGCCTTTTCTTCGTGTTGGCATACTGCGTCTCTTCCTTCTCAATCGCAGCGGCAAGCTGTTCCTTGGCCACCCCGATTTCATTCTCTTTAACGGCGATGTCCTCTTCGAGCAGTTCTATGCTTACCATCAAATCGGTAATCTCGCCTTCGAGTTCCGCAATTTCCCCAAGCACCTCAGCCTGTTCTTCGGCGAGCGCATCAATATTTTCATTTATTTCATCCAGCTCCTGCTGGTTCTTCTTTTTCTCTTTTTCCACTTCTGCCTTTTCATTAGCGTAGTCCTGTGAAGGCACCGCATAAACGGTCTGCGATAAAAGAGATAATGAAAGGACCATACAGGCCGCAATTTTACATATTCTTTTCTTCATACAGTACTCCTTTGCATACATAGTTATTATAATATACTTCGAAGTCAATGTACAACTTTTATTTGGATTTTTCACATTTGTGGAGGTTATGGACTATTGCGTTTTACCGATAAAAATGCTACAATGGATGAGCTGAAATTCACATGGAGGAATATATAAATGAATCTTTATCTGGCTTTATCCACACCGGCGATTGTATCGCTCATCATTATCGGTGTTTTAATTATAGGAATTATCGTTCTCTACTTCCTGGGTAAGAAAATGGACAAGAAGCAGAAGGAACAGCAGGCAATGCTTGAGAACTACAAGCAGACGGTTTCGATGCTTATTATCGACAAGAAAGTTGTCCGTTTCAAAGATGCCGGCTTCCCGCAGAACGTTATGGATCAGGCTCCCAAGTATTCGAGAAGAATGAAGGTACGTGTTGTTAAATGTAAGATTGGTCCTCAGATTGTAACACTCATCTGTGACGACAAGATTTTCGACACTGTTCCCGTTAAGAAAGAAGTTAAAGCCGTTATCAGCGGTATGTACCTCATGAGCGTCAAAGGTCTTCACGGCAAGGCACCTGTCGCACCGGTCAAGAAGAAGAACTTCTTCAAACGTACAATTGAGAAACTTCAGGAGAAAGCCGGAGCCAAACCTGTCAAATAATCAAATCATCGAAATCAAACGCATTTCATTGATTAAACAGCAAACAAAAACCACGCACACTGCGTGGTTTTATTTTGCCCGTTGCGGAGCTCGTCCGCCAACGTTATCTTATACAAACTCGTACGTAATTTTCACAAAATTACCCGCAATCAGGTCATCCCCCGTGAAAAGATCGTAGTTCACTTCGGCGCATCCGCCCTCTTCCGTGAAATCCACCGAAAGATTCATGCATTTATTGATAAAAGAAAGTTCGCCGTACGGTGTCATATAATTAAGCGATGCCGTATTGTTCGGTGCAAAATACATGTCCGATGCGACCGCACCCGATTTTCTGATTCTGATACTTCCCGGATTTATTTCAACCGTCGTAAGAATCTTATTTCCGTCTTCCGTCTCGGCGAAACGGATTTCCGCGCCGTTTTCTCTGGCGGCATATTTGCCCGCCGCCTCCGTAAACGTCGTGTCCTTCTCGCCGTCCGGATTTGTGGAAATTCCCGTTATTCTGACTTTAATATCTCTGTACATTCTATCTCTGTTCTTTCTGTAATATTTGGCACTCTTCTACATAATACTGTCGGTAAAAGAAGCTCTGAAAATCTGTTTCTCCATACCCTGCGCCCTGATATAGGCTTCCGCTTTTGCAACCGATTCATCATCCGGGAAAAGACCGAATACCGTAGGTCCGCTTCCGCTCATCATCGCCTTCATCGCACCGCACTCTTCCATAATTCTTTTAAGCTCGGCAATTCTCGGATACTTAACTTCCGTTACCGTCTCCATAACATTCTCCATGAGACTGCAGATTCCTTCAAGCGATTTGTTCTCAATTGCTTTTATCATTCCGTCAACATCGGGATGCGATTTCAATTCGTTTGCGTGAATGTTCTCATAAACGTATTTCGTCGAAACATCGAAGTCCGGCTTAACAATAAGCAGCGGACAGTGCACAACGGGCGGCAGCTTCGTAAGCACTTCGCCGATACCTTCCGCAAGATACGTTCCTCCCATAATACAGTACGGAACGTCGGCTCCTATTTTAACTCCGAGTTCGCAAAGTTTCTCTTTGGATGCATTCAAACCGAAAAGCTCGTTCATTCCGTTGAAAACGGCAGCGGCATCCGTGCTTCCGCCGGCCATTCCGGCAGCCATCGGTATATTTTTTTCAAGATATATTTTCACGCCTTCTTTTACCGCGAAAGTTTCTTTTACCAGAGCGGCAGCTTTCCAGATGAGATTCGTCGAGTCGTAGGAAAGGCCGGGAACATTGCCGTCAAGTTCGATGCCTTCCGGGATTTTCTCGATTGTAAGCACGTCGCAAAGGTCGACCGTCTGCATAATCATGCGAAGGTCGTGATAGCCGTTTTCGCGCCTTCTGACCACATCGAGAGCAAGGTTTATTTTGGCATATGCGTTAATAACTTTTCTGTCCATAAAATTAATTTTCCTTTCGGTAAAAGGGTTAACTTATCCGGCGTGATGCCGATAAAAGATACAGAGGTATAATCTGCCTCTATGCAACTGTCAACAAAAGAATAACGGATTATTCTTTCACAAATCTACCAGGGAGGGAGAGCAAAATGAGTGTTAACGGAGTTAATTCATCAGATGTAGTTTATTCGAACTACAAACCGGCGGCAGCATCCGGTAAACAGGCCAAGGCCGAAAAAGCCGAAGCAAAGGCTGCAAACGAAAATGTAAAAGAAGCACCCGGTGCCGTATATGAGCGTTCAAGCAGTGAACCCGTATACAAAAAGGCGGCAGACCCCGAAACGGTCAAATACCTTCAGAATGAACTTAATGCTAGAACACAACAGCTTGAAAATATAGTTTCTGAACTCATTTCCAAACAGGGCAAGGCAATCGGAACAGCCGATGACTTCTGGAAATTCCTTGCGAGCGGTGACTTTGAAGTCGATGCACAGACCAAAGCACAGGCACAGGCCGATATCGCCGAGGACGGTTTCTGGGGCGTTGAAGCTACCAGTGACAGAATCGTGGATTTTGCCGTAGCTCTTGCCGGAACCGATCCGGACAAACTTGAGAAAATGCGTTCGGCGTTCGAGAAGGGATTTAAGATGGCCACCCAGACCTGGGGCGGCGCACTTCCGGACATTTCGCAGCGCACATACGAAGCCGTTCAGAATAAGTTCGATAAACTTATCTACGGCGAGCAGGAAGAAGCAGAGTAAATCACGTGCTACCATTTTCCATACACAGCCCCCCACCGGTAACGGCGGGGGGTTTTGCATTGTTGTTTCTTTCACTTATCAGTCAACACATCCGATAATCTCGTTAATATCCACGATACCTTTTTCGTTCATGAATTTCTCAATTCCGTCAACAATTTCTTCCGTAACGGTCGGGTTAAAAAAGTTTGCCGCGCCGACGCTTACCGCTGTGGCACCGGCCATCATAAACTCAATGGCATCCTCATAATTTCTGATACCGCCCATTCCGATAATGGGAATGTTTACGGCCTTGCGGCACTGGTACACCATTCTCACTGCGACGGGCTTGATTGCGGGACCTGAAAGGCCTCCTGTTTTATTGGCAAGCGCAAATGTGCGTCTGTTGATATCTATCTTCATTCCCGTGATGGTATTGATGAGCGAAATCGCATCGGCACCTGCTGCCTCTGCTGCCCTTGCCATCTCGGTAATGTCCGTAACGTTGGGACTTAATTTCATAATGACCGGCTGTCCGGCTTTTTTCTTGATTCTCGAAGTAATCTCATAAAGAGCATCGGCTTTTTGTCCGAATGCTATCGCGCCCTCTTTGACATTGGGACACGATACGTTGATTTCAAGCATCGCTACCGAAGTGTCCTTAAGTCTCTCCACGGTCTCTTCGTAGTCTTCAATGCTTTTACCGCATACATTTACGATTACCTTGGTATCATACTTGGCAAGGAACGGAAGATCTCTCTCGATAAAAACATCGACGCCCGGATTCTGAAGTCCGATGGCATTGAGCATTCCGCCGTAAGTTTCCGCCACACGCGGTGTGGGATTGCCCGGCCAGGGAACGTTAGCGACACCTTTTGTTACAACAGCGCCGAGTTTGTTCAAATCGACGAACTGCGAATATTCCATTCCGGAGCCGAAAGTTCCGGATGCCGTCATTACCGGATTCTTAAAATCGATTCCGGCGATTTGTACCGAAGTATTCATCAGATATCCACCTCCCTTGAATCAAATACGGGGCCTTCCGTACATACTCTTGTATTGTTAACATGCGAATGATGGTCTTTGTTAACCGTCTTGCATACACAGCCCAGGCACGCACCGACGCCGCAGGCCATTCTTTCTTCAAGCGAAATGTAAGCGACGATTCCGTTCTCTTCCGCGTATTTCTTAATTGCGCGAAGCATCGGCATCGGTCCGCAGGCCATGATGATATCGGGTTTCAAAGTTGTTGTTTGGAGTGCATCGAGAACATTTCCTTTGCATCCAACGCTGCCGTCTTCGGTAGCGATATACACTTTCGAATATTTCATGAAATCCTCGGAAAGAAAAGTCTGTCTGTCTCTGTATCCGAGAAAAGAATGAACATCGCCGTCGATACTCTTCGCAAGTCCGAGCATCGGCGGAATTCCGATTCCTCCGCCCATAAGCACAACGCACTTGCCTTTGGCTTCTTCGTACGGGAAACCGTTGCCCAGATTGGCTAAAATTCTGACTCCGTCACCCGGTTTGAGTGCGGAAAATTCAGCCGTTCCGGTATTTGCTCCGGTTACTCTGTAAACTATGCGAAGTTCCTTTTGGTCCGCATCCGCGCTGCAGATACTGATAGGACGCATAAGAAGCTTCGACGAATCTTTCGGATAAATTCCGATAAACTGTCCCGGACGTGCAAATTCCGCAGCCGGAGTATTAAGTCTTAAATCATAAATTCCGGGCGCGAGGCTTTCCTGCGAAATAACCTCCGCCTTCGTTACTTTCCTGTAAAACATATTTATTCCTTCCTGCACCTTTTTCGGTGCATAATTATTGTATTTTCTGTGAAACGTTACTGATTATTCCGTATTTTCCCCGGTCCGCCATGTTTCGCAGACCTGTCCGGGAGTTACTTTCTTACTATAACCCTGCCGTCGCATATCACGAAATGAACCGCTCCGTAAAGTTTCTCCCCGGTAAAAGGCGAATTAACCGCCTTCGATTTGAAATCCCCGACTACAATCTCCTCATCCGGATTGAAAAGCACGATATCCGCTTTATATCCTTCTTTGAGATTTCCTCTGTCGGTAAAAGAATACATGGCTGCGGGATTGACCGTGAACTTCGCCAGCACATCGATTAATTTCATTCCCGATTCGCGTACAAGATGTGTCACCGCGAGGGGAAGGGCCGTCTCAAGTCCCGTCATTCCGCTCGGTGCCTTGGTTATCTCAGCTGCTTTCTCTTCTGCTGAATGAGGTGCGTGGTCGGTTGCGATTATATCAATCGTTCCGTCCTTAAGTCCTTCTATTACGGCGAGCCTGTCTTCTTCGGTTCGAAGCGGCGGATTGAGTTTGGCAAAAGAGCCTTTCTCAATCAGCGCTTTTTCCGTCAGGGAAAAATGCTGCGGCGTGGCTTCCGCGTGAAGCCCCGTCAGACCGTCTTTTTTACCCTTGCGGACAAGTTCCACACCTTCTGCAGTGCTTATATGCTGAATGTTCATAATACCGCCCGTTTCGCGTAAGATATCGATATCTCTTTCGATCATCGAAATCTCCGCTTCGCGCGGCGAACCTTTAACCCCATAGAATAATGATGCCTCACCGGCGTTAATTCCGTTCTCGCTTATGAGATTCCTGTTCTCCTCATGAAGCGAAACCGGCTTGCCGAACGGCTTCGATTCAAGCAGTGCTTTCCGCAACACTTCCGGGTCCATGATGGGAATTCCGTCGTCGGTAAAACCTGCAGCTCCGGCTTTTACGAGCGCAGCGTAGTCGGTAAGTTCCTCTCCCTTCATGCCGACCGTCACTGTGGCACAGCTTTCGACTCTTATTCCTGTCAAACGGCCTTTTTCAAGGACATATTCAAGTGTTTCGACATTGTCGACCGGCGGTTTCGTATTGCACATAAGAACCACGGTCGTATATCCGCCTGCTGCTGCCGCACCGGCGCCTGTGATTATATCTTCCTTATGCGTAAAACCGGGATCTCTGAAATGGCTGTGGACATCGATAAGTCCGGGGGCCGCAACAAGCCCGGCGGCGTCGATTGTTTCGTCGGCGGCGACGGAAATGTCTTTGCCGATTTGTGCAATAAACCCGTCTTTTACCAGGATGTCGGATTCGCCCTCAAAAGAATCCGCGGGATTTACGATGTATGCGTTTTTAATCAGAATGCTGCTCAAACCAATTACCTCCGAAAATTAATATCTGAGATATTTATACTCGCAGGCGTCATCTGCCAGAGATTTGCCGTATACTCCGTCATAGTAAGTCACGGACAGATACGAAGCATTTTTGCGAATATAATAAACTTCCTTCGCGCTTACAGCCACATACTCCGTACCGTGTATAATATCAACCGGAGTGCTCTTTTTACCGTCATAACAATATAAGGAGTACTCGCTGTCTTCGGATAACGGATTCGTAATGGTATCCGAACCGAAATCGAGGTACATAATACATTTTCCGTCAAGTGAACGGGTTGCGGTACCCGGAATTATACGGAAGATTATAGTCGCATCATCGGCGCAAAGGCTAAAGTTTCCTTGCATATTCGGGCGGCATGTATACGCAACATCGCCGTCGAGATTTTCAACCGAGGCAACATTTTCATCGGTAAAAACAATCTTACCTTTATCCGAACCCGATAAGCCGACTTTGTAAAGAATGGACTTATCTCCCGATTCGGCCATGAACACGGCAGCATTGTCCTTCTTGGAGAATGCAATCGGTCCTGTCGGAATCAGGCCTTCGGAAGCAGGTATTTCCATAACCTTTCCTTTCACGCAGAGTGCAAGGCGCTCGCTTCCTTCCTTCGAATATCTGACAAGAATTCGTTCTTCATCACCTTTAATCTCGTAAATTTCCTTTACATCGATAAATATATGCTTAGCTTTCTTTTTGCCGAATACATATCGACCGAGTGTTCCGTCGGAATCCCGGAAATAAACGCTCTTCAAATCTTCTTTGACACATGCCACATATTCTTCATATGAATCGCAAAGAGTAATCTCTTTTCCGTTGCCGAATGCAGCATGAAGCTCACCGTTGCTTTCAGCAAGAATTCTTTTACCGTCAGCTGATGCTTCCAGGCATTCGTCGCAGTCATTGCATAAAAGAAGTTTTTCTGTATCCTTTTCTTTGTTAACAAGTGAAACGTCGCCGTCAGTCGAATAAATCAGAATACTCTTTCCATCTTCTGTAAAGTCAAAAGATTTGCAGTCATCGTCCAATGTGCGAAAAAGAAAATCTTTCTCATTACTCTCTCTCCGTTCGCCCTCCAGAACATAATAAAGCCGTCCGTTTTCATCGCATTTGAAACAGTCGGATTCATTTATCGCATAAGCTGTACCAACCCTGTCTTTCTTATTGACAAATATGAAATTACCGTCCTCGTTAAAATAGAAATTTTCACCGTCGGTAGCAATATTTCCGTCTGAAGCTCTGTCGTAGGCAAGACCGTCTCCGGGATATACAATCACACCTCGTGTAAGTTTCTCTTTGGAAGATGCACGAAATGAAACAAAAGCTATAATGCCTGCGAGAATAAGCACTACTGCTATTACTCCGATAATTGTAATTTTACGTATCTGACGATCCTTTTCTTCTTCCTTTGAAACGGTTGATTCAAAAATCGTCTCCTCGCCTTTTTTCTTTTTCATTCGCCTCTCCTTGCGTCCTTCTTTTGATTTATCAATTTCGATGTAATCTTCATGATTGTCACCGTCGAAAAGTTTCGACGTACGGGGACTTAACGTTCCCTTAATTTCATCGGAAGTCAGATGCTCGACAATTTTCTCGAATTCCATTCCGTGAGAAGCTTTGATTAGAACGGAATCATCCTTCTTGATTACCTTGGAAGCCTCCGCGATAAATTTCTCTTTGTCGGGGAAGTAGAGACACTCGGGAGTCTTCGCATCGCCTTTTGCTGCAACAGCTCCAAGATATGTACACTTTGAAAGGCGTCCTATGAACACGAGCGTATCAATCGGTTTGGTAACCGCATATTCGCCGACGCTTTTATGGAAAGCTTCTTCATTTTCTCCGAGTTCAAACATATCGCCCAAAATGGCAACCTTCGGTGTTACCGCTTCGCAAAGGAGGTCAAGAGCGGCTTTAACGGATACCGGATTGGCATTGTAACAGTCGTCGATAATCGTAAGTTCGTTCTTCGACACAATGTGGCTTCGTCCGCCGAGCGACTCAACCTTTGATATGCCGTCTTTAATCTCATCTCCCGTCAGCCCGAAAATCGAAGCAACCGTGGCTGCGGCAAGAGCATTTATAACCATGTGATGTCCGGGAAGCGGAATCGAAACGGGAACTCTCTCACCGTCTTTGACAATGACCGCTTCACTTCCAAAAAGTCCTTTATTGACAACATTCTCGGCACGTACGTCGTTCTTTTCACCGAGTCCGTAGAAGTACGGTGCCGTTCCGTTTACGTCCCTGACGGTCGAGAGTTTCTCGTCATCTCCGAAAAGACATACGAAACCGCCCGACGACAGATTCTTGAAAATCTCCGTTTTGGCTTTTAACACACCGTCTCTGTCACCGAGTTTTTCAAGGTGACAGTCCCCGATATTCGTGATAACCGCAATGTCCGGCTTCGCGATTTCAGAAAGTCTCGTCATCTCACCGAAGTCGCTTATGCCCATTTCCAGAACAGCGATTTCATGCTCATTGCGAATTTTGAGAACGGTAAGCGGAAGACCGACTTCATTGTTGAAGTTCTTGTCGGTTTTGAGAACGTTGAATTTAACCGAAAGGACGGAAGCTATGAATTCCTTCGTGGATGTTTTACCTACCGAACCGGTAACTCCCACAACTTTAATCTCAAGATTCTCTCTGTAGAAAGCCGCCGTTTTCTTAAGCGCGGTAAAAGAATCTTCAACCACAATGCAGGGACCTGTCACGCCCTCGGGAACGCGTTCGCAGACACACGCCAGCGCGCCCTTTTCAAAAGAGCCCGCAATAAAATCGTGTCCGTCAACCTTCGCACCCGGTGTCGCAAAGAAAAGGAAATCTTTCTCTACAAGTCTTGAGTCGATTACCGCGCCCTGAATTTCACGCGAATCGTCCGGCTCAAAATTGACCGCCGTACCGCCGGTGGCTTTAAGTATATTTGCAAGTGTCATATTCTTCATAAGTTTGTTCCTCTTTCCCGGATTTCATAAAATGCATTAAGCAAGAATCCGTCTGCCGCGTCCGAAAAAATCGGACTATTTGCCGGCATTTTTAAGTGAAATCTCAATAATGTAATCGCAAAGTGTCGGATAATCCATTCCGATTACCGCTGCTTCCTGCGGAATCAGTGAAGTCGGTGTCATGCCGGGAAGCGTATTCGCTTCGAGGCAGTAAACATTTCCGTTCTCATCGGTCATAAAATCGATTCTGGCATAATTCTTAAGTCCGAGAACGTTGAACGCCTCAACCGCAATTTTCTGAATTTCCTCTGTCAGTTTCTCATCAATCTGCGCGGGGCATGTCTCGACAACGGCGCCGGCCTTATATTTGTTCTTATAATCGTAGAAGCCTTCCTTCGGTGCAATCTCCACAATCGGAAGAGCCTTTCCCTCGATTACGCCGCAGGTAAACTCACGACCTTTGATATATTTCTCGACAAGCATGGTCTCCGCATACTTCGATGCTTCCGCCACGGCATCATCAAGTTCCTTCTCATTCGAAACGATGAAAACACCGATACTCGAGCCGCCGAAACAGGTCTTCACAACAACGGGATATCCCATCAGAGAAGCAGCCCCCGCATAGTCGTCTTTCTTCGTTACGGTCACGGACGTAGGCGTCGGGATATTACCCCTGACGAAGAACTTCTTCGTCATATCCTTGTCCATGCAGATTGCGCTGCTTAAATATCCGGTTCCGGTATATTTGATTCCCATTAAATCGAACGTGGCCTGAATTCGTCCGTCCTCTCCGTTCGCACCGTGAAGCGCAAGAAAGCAGATGTCTGCCTTTCTGCAGATTTCGAGTACGTTTGCGCCGAAAAAGCCCTCCCCTTCGGGTTTGCTTTTCGCAAGTTCTTCAAGATCGGGATTCTCCTCTCCGATTTTGTCGATTCCGGCCGCCCAGTCTCTTGTATCATCGAAAACGTTCTCAACATCGACATCTTTTACCCCAAGATAAACGTCGATAAGAACCGCTTTGTGTCCTTTTGATTTCAATGCTTCATATACGCCTTTGCCCGATACGAGCGATACGTTTCGTTCGGTGCTGTTGCCTCCGGCAAGTACTGCAATATTCATTTCTATATTCCTCTTTCGGTAAAAGATATACCGTCTTTCTTTGTATTTGAATTTCAACCGTGGGCGCAAAAACCCACGATTACAATTTTATCACATTCCGCGCATTTTGCAATGTTTACCCGACGCGGGCGGCGTAGCGCGTCTCTTCATTCGCGGTAATTAATCGCTCGAAGTCTTTTACCGATAATCATTTGACATCCGGCCGTAAAACAAGATACTCATTTGACATTCGACCGTAAAACAGATACTCATTTGACATTCATCCGTAAAAATGATAATATCCGCTTGTCCGCATATTACGGCAACGATTAATCCTTACCGTACCACGGATGTAAATTTAATAAGTGAGTTCGTGACTATCCTCACTCTAAACAAAACTACAGCGAATTCGGTGATTCTGTCACCGAAAGGAGAAATTATGCGTAATAAGAAAGTAAAGTATGTTTGTGAGGCTGCAATGATTGCGGCCTTTTATGTTGTTCTGACATTAATCTGCGATGCCTTCGGGCTTTCTTCGCTTCCCGTTCAGATTCGTTTTTCGGAAGCGCTCACCGTTCTGCCCGCCTTCATGCCGTCGGCGGTCCCCGGCCTTTTCGTCGGATGTCTCATCGCCAACATAATCACCACGGGAAACCTTCTCGACATCGTTTTCGGTTCGCTCGCAACCCTCATTGCGGCGTTTTTGTCGCGCGTTCTCGGACGCAAAAACAGGTGGCTTTCTATTCTGCCACCTGTCGTTGTAAATACACTTATTATTCCGCTTGTTCTGAAATTCGGACTCGGATTCGGTCCGTACCTTCTGCTCGCTGCCGGAGTTTTCGCCGGCGAAGCTGTATCATGCGGTGTATTCGGCTCTTTTCTTATCATGTCGCTTAAGAAATACGGTTTTAAGAAAGAAAAGTAATCCTTCTACCACAAAATCTCGGGATAAACGCCCTTGTCTTTTAATTCTTTTACCGAAGCCTCCACATAAGGCTTGTCTTCCTTGTACGTTACTCCGAACCATTTGTCTCTCGAAGAAAGCACCTTGACCGTTGCTTTTCCGTTCTTTAAAAGTCTGTCCACTTCAATCGGAATGAAGCACTCTGCCTTTAGCGGATTCGCCTCAACTTTGCTTCTGAAGAATTCGTCGAGCGCAATGCCGAGTTCTTTGATGATTCCCGGTGTAAATCCCCACATGTTCATCGAAACGAGACTGTCGGGTGAAATCGGGGTAAAAGAAGCACCGTCGTCCTCGGAGTAAGCTGCTCCGTCTTCTGTCTTGATAATTTTCGTTCTCTCGGTAACCGATGTCAAAAAGCCCTGGTCATCCATCTCGCAGCATCCTCTCGAAACCGAGCCGTTCTCGGTAAGCGTGTTGCCGAGAAGGTATCCGACCATTGCGAAACGGTACTTTCCGTCGTCTTCGGTAGACACAAGATAATCGTAGAGTACCTTAAATGCCTCAACACCGTAATAATCGTCGGCGTTTATAACAGCAAACGGGCTGTCAATCACATTACGGCACGAATAAATCGCATGCGCCGTGCCCCACGGTTTCGTACGTCCGTCCGGAATCGTGAAAAACTCCGGTACGTCATTCAAATCCTGAAAAACATATTCCACTTCCATATGGCGTGCTACGGCATCACCGATACACTCCTTGAAGAGCTGTTCATTTTCTTTTTTGATGATAAAAATTGCTTTTTTAAAGCCTGCTCTGAGAGCATCATAAATCGAAAAATCAAGAATCTTGTCACCCTGAGGGTCAACCGGATCGATCTGCTTGAGACCGCCGTATCTGCTGCCCATTCCCGCTGCCATGATTACAAGTACAGGTTCTTTCATTTCAATCCCTCCGTTTATTTATACTATACCTCAAAAATTAAATCCGCATATGTCGGAATCGGCCATAACTCCTTGTCGGTAAGCATTTCGAGTTTGTCGGCCGGAATACGA
Source organism: Lachnospiraceae bacterium (assembly GCA_024403285.1). Lineage (GTDB taxonomy): Bacteria > Bacillota > Clostridia > Lachnospirales > Lachnospiraceae > UBA3766. The sequence continues at coordinate 22,662 of JAKSSB010000001.1, forward strand.
AGCGCATCCATTGCGACTTTGACTCCGTCACGGTAAAAGAATGCACTCTCCTTGTGGTCTTCGATTTCTCTTGCTTTGGCGATTGAATCTTTTAAAGTATCAAGTGCGCTTCTCATCTCGGCAAGAAGACCGGAAACCTCGCATAAAAGATCTCTCTCAACGTCGCACGGCACACCGGCCTGCGTGCAGGCGTTAACGGTTGAAGCGAGCTGTCCGATGAATTTGATTTCCGCAGGAATCAGCTGTTTGCTGGCCATGTCGACCATTGTGTTGGCCTCGATATTGATTGTCTTCGAATATGTTTCGTAGAGGACATCCTCTCTCGATTCAAGTTCGGCCTTCGTGAAAATACCGAATTTTTCGAAAAGTGAAATCGACTTGTCCGTCGTAAGGATTTCAACGGCATCAAGCATTGTCGGCAGATTGGGAAGTCCGCGGCGTTCTGCTTCTTTTACCCATTCGGGTGAGTAACCGTTTCCGTTGAAAATAATGCGCTTGTGAGCGGTCATGTACTCCTTGATCAAATCGTGAACCGCCATGTCGAAATCATCTGCGGCTTCAAGTCTGTCACATGCGTCACAGAACGATTCCGCAACGATTGTATTGAGAATTACGTTGGGATCGCCGATGGAATCGGAGCTTCCCACCATACGGAATTCAAATTTATTACCGGTAAAAGCAAAAGGCGATGTACGGTTACGGTCTGTCGGGTCCTTAAGTAAGTCGGGAAGTGTCGAAACACCCGTTTCAAGAACTCCGCCTTCTTTGATGTGCTTCGCTTCTCCCGTTTCAACAAGCTGTTTGACAACATCTTCAAGCTGCTCGCCCAAGAATACCGAAACAATTGCGGGAGGAGCTTCATCGGCTCCGAGTCGCAAATCGTTTCCTACATCCGATGCGCTCTGACGAAGGAGATCTCCGTGCAAATCGACTGCTCTTAAGATGCAGGCGAGCACCAGAAGGAACTGAATGTTCTCGTTCGGAGTAAGTCCGGGATCGAGAAGATTGACGCCCGTATCCGTTGTAAGCGACCAGTTGTTATGCTTGCCCGAACCATTGATTCCGGCAAAAGGTTTCTCATGAAGAAGACAGGTAAGACCGTGATTCTCGGCTACCTTCTTCATCGTATCCATTACAAGCTGATTGTGGTCTACGGCAACGTTTGCGGTCTCGTAAATCGGCGCAAGTTCATGCTGTCCGGGAGCCGCCTCGTTATGCTGCGTTTTGGCTGTCACGCCGAGCTTCCACAGTTCGATGTTGACATCCTTCATGAAAGCGCCGATACGCTCTCTGATGCAGCCGTAGTAATGATCGTCCATTTCCTGTCCTTTCGGAGCGTTTGCGCCGAAAAGCGTGCGTCCTGCGAAAACAAGGTCGGGACGTTTGAGATAGAGATCTCTGTCTATGAGGAAGTATTCCTGCTCGGCTCCGACCGAGGGAATAACTTTTTTAGCCTGTGTATTTCCGAAAAGTTTAACGAGACGAAGTGACTGCTCGTTGATAACTTCCATGGAACGAAGAAGCGGTGTCTTCTTGTCGAGAGCTTCGCCCTTGTATGAACAGTATGCCGTCGGGATGCAGAGAATCTTGCCTACGGCATCTTCCTTGATGAAAGCGGGTGAAGTGATATCCCATGCCGTATATCCTCTTGCCTCGAATGTCGCACGAAGTCCGCCCGAAGGGAACGACGATGCGTCCGGCTCGCCCTTGATAAGCTCTTTGCCCTTGAATTCAAGGAACATTTTACCGTCTTTGTTCGGATGCGTGATAAAAGAATCGTGTTTGGCGGCGGTACAGCCCGTCAGCGGCTGGAACCAGTGTGTATAGTGGGTTGCGCCACGCTCAACCGCCCAGTCTTTCATACACTTGGCTACGATGTCGGCTGTTTTACCCGACAGTTCTCCGCCGTGCTCGACGATATTCTCAATCTCCTCGTATGCTTCTCTCGACAACCATTTCTGCATGGTCGCCAGGGTAAAAACATTCTCGGCGAATATATCTTCAATATTGATTATCTCACTGCTCATTATCGGCTTCCCCCTTGATTCTAAGGATATCGTATTTGTCTGCGCGGGCATCAAGTTTAACCGTAATGCTCTGCTTTGCGTGAGGAGCACTTTCCTGCTCTTCGCCCGTTTCGGTATCGAAAATACCGAGTACGGTTGTTTGGACGTTGCTTCCGTCCGGTTTCATAATTTCAATGACATCACCCTTCGAAAACTTGTTACGCTGTGTCAGATGAACGGTCGTATCTTCGCTTTCTTCAACGATTCCAAGATATATATACTCGTTAACGTAGGTGTTGTTGTCATATATTTGCGTGTTCTCATCGGGCTTTCCGAAATAGAAGCCCGTCGTAAACTGTCGGTATGTGCACTTTGAAATCTCACTGCGGTACCAGTCCATGTTCTGTCTGTACTTCTCGGGAGATTCAAAGAAATCGTCAATTGCCTTTCTGTATGTTCTTGCAACCGATGCAACATAAAGAGCCGTTTTCATTCTTCCTTCGATCTTAAAAGAATTGATTCCGGCATCGATAAGTTCCGGTATGTACTCGATCATGCAGAGGTCTTTCGAGTTGAAAATAAACGTTCCGCGCTCATTCTCATAGACAGGCAGATACTCGCCCGGACGGCTCTCTTCCATAACCGCATATTTCCATCTGCAGGGATGTGTGCAGGCACCGCGGTTTGCGTCCCTTCCGGTAAAATAATTCGATAAAAGACATCTTCCCGAATAGGAAATACACATTGCTCCGTGAATGAAGCTCTCGATTTCCATTTCTTCCGGAATGTTCTCTCTTATGCCCTTAATCTCTTCAAGTGAAAGTTCTCTTGCGCTCACAACTCTTTTGGCGCCCTGCTGCCACCAGAAATTATAAGTTCCGTAGTTCGTATTGTTGGCCTGAGTGGAGATGTGACGTTCCACTTCGGGACAGTTCTCTTTGGCCAGCATAAACATGCCCGGATCGGAAATAATCAGACCATCGGGCTTAATTTCAGCCATTTTCTTAAAATACTCTTTTGCTTCGTCGAGGTCGTAATTGTGGGCTAAAATATTGGCCGTCACATATACTTTGACTCCGTGAGCATGTGCAAATTCAATTCCCAGGGCCATTTCTTCGTCGGAGAAATTCTTCGCCTTCGCACGAAGGCCGAAAACTTCACCGCCGATATAAACGGCATCCGCCCCGAAACATACGGCAGTCTTTAAAACTTCAAGACTTCCCGCAGGCACGAGCAATTCAGGTTTCTTCATCGGATTGTCTCTCCAAATTTATACTGTTTTATCAGCGCTTAACCGAAAGTGTAACTCCGTCACCGACCGGAAGAATTACCGTATCGAGCCGGTCGTTATTCTTAAGTTCGTAAAGGTAATCGCGCATTCTTGTGTGAATCGTTCTGTTGCGCCTTGTGACGGCGTAACGCGATTCAATAATATCGCCGTCCTGGAGCACGTTGTCGGAAACAAGCATTCCGTCCGTTTTAAGCACACGCAGAACATCCGGCAGGAAATTCATATACTGCCCTTTGGCCGCATCCATGAGAATAAAATCAAATTCGTCATTCATCGAAGCAAGCACTTCGGCAGCATCACCTTCTATAAGCGTGATTTTGTCTTCCATTCCCATGCGTCGGAAATTCTCCTTCGCTATCGGAATTCTTTTATCATATTTCTCTATAGTCGTGATATGGCAGTCTTCCGGCGAGTAAAGTGCCATCAGAAGTGCCGAAAAACCGGTTGCGGTTCCGACTTCGAGAATGTTGCGCGGGCGCCTTTCGATCATCAGGAAATGTAAAAGACTCTGCATATCCGTTCTGATAATCGGCACATCTCCCCGCTTTGCTTCGCGTTCTATTTCGTCAAGTACCGGAGTGTTGCCCTTCTCAAAAGAATTGATAAAAGTGCTCATCCTCTCATCAAGTATCATACTTACTGTTCTTCCTCTTCCTGATTCTCGGACATTACCGCCATCATTTCATACGGTGTCATCGCAGTGTTGAGTTCGTAAACTCCCGGGTTCAGTTTGCCGTGATAATCGGAAAATTTCTCCTGAAATACGAAAAGAGTCTTGTCTCTTATGAGACCTTTTTCTTCAAGGATTTCTCCGATTTCTTTTACACTTTTACCTTCTACGATTGCAACGTTTATCACAATTCCGGGTGCAGAATCGATAGCTTCGTCGGCAAAAATTCTGTAGCCGAAATCATATGCTACGCCGGTCAGTTTGATAACCAGCAGTAAAATCACCAGAATTGCGCAGATTTTAAGAACCGTACCTCCGATTTTCAATACGATTTTCTTCGTTTTCATAAGTCTCCTCCGAAAGGGATTTATTCGAATCCCAATGCTTCAACCACGGCGAAGCCCAGTTCCTGAACCATACGGCACACGGCAAGTTCCGCGTCAAGATATGCCTTTGCTACGGGATTGGCATAAAGAAACGCGTAACTGCTCTCGAAACTGTCCGTTTTCTCATATATTTCATCACCGTTCGAACGTGCATACAGTTCGGTACGCTGATTGCGATAGGCATTTATCTGACGCCACAGATCAATGTCTGCTTTGGCTGCTTCCTTTGCTGCGACGTATGCCTTAAATTCATCGCTTCCTTTGATAATTTTGACAATCTGCTTTTTCTCTTTTTCAAAGCCTGCCATACTAAATCTCCTCAAAGAACGGTAATATCATCGGTCTTCTCTTAGTCTTTTTCCAGAAAAATTCACCGAGTGAATCTCTCAGGCTGCTCTTCAATTTGCTCCAGTCGGATACATTTCTTCCAAGCAGTCTGTCTATTGCTTCGCTTGCAGCCGTCTGCGCTTCCATCATCAGATCGTCTGCGCCCTTGCTGTAAACAAATCCGCGGCTGATCAAATCGGGGCCGGCAAGAACCTGTCCGCTGTAAGCGTCAAATGCCACAACCACCACAACGATGCCGTCTTCGGCAAGTTTCTGACGCTCCTTAAGTACGGAGTTTCCGACATCTCCGATTCCGAGACCGTCGACAAGGATTGCTCCGACGGGAACGTTTCCGATTACCTCCGCTCCGTCTTCACCGAGTTCAAGAACATTTCCCGTCTCCATTAAGAAAATGTTGTCTTTCGCAATACCGAGTTCTTCGGCAATTTTGGCCTGTGCAATCAGATGCTTGTATTCGCCGTGAACCGGAATTGAATACTTCGGCTGTGTCAGATTGTAGATAAGTTTAATCTCTTCCGCGCAGGCATGTCCCGAAACATGAACATCCTGGAAGATAACATCGGCTCCCATTTTGAAAAGTTCGTTGATTATCTTCGTAACCGCTTTCTCGTTGCCGGGAATCGGATGTGAAGAGAAAATAACCGTGTCGTTCGGACCGATTTTAACTTTCTTGTGAATGCCCATCGCCATTCTGCTCAATGCAGCCATGCTTTCGCCCTGGCTTCCGGTTGTGATGATAACCGTTTTCTCTTCGGGATAATCCCTCAGATTCTCAATATCAATAAGCGTATTCTCGGGCACATTCAATCTGTTAAGTTTCGTCGCGGTTTCGATGATATTCACCATGCTGCGGCCTTCGACAACTACTTTTCTGCCTACCTTGTAAGCGGCGTTAATTATCTGCTGCACTCTGTCTACATTCGATGCAAACGTCGCAACGATAATTCTGTTTTTCGAATGCTCCTGCATAATGTTGTCAAATATTTTACCAAGATTTTTCTCCGACGGAGTAAATCCGGGACGCTCCGCGTTCGTTGAATCGCACAGGAGCGCAAGAACACCTCTTTTACCCAGTTCAGCGAAGCGCTGAAGATCGATTGTATCGCCGAAAACGGGAGTGTAATCAACCTTGAAATCACCTGTGTGAATGACGATTCCCGCGGGTGAATAAATGGCAAGCGCAGCCGCATCAACGATACTGTGGTTCGTTCTGATGAATTCCACGGTAAAATCGTTGATTCTGACGTGATCTCCAAACTCGACCGTCTGGCAGTTCACGATGTCGGTAAGTTTGTGTTCTTCAAGTTTGTGGGCGATTAAGCCCATCGTAAGTGTTGTTGCAAAAATCGGCACGTTGACCTTCTGTAAAATATAAGGAATTGCGCCGATGTGATCCTCGTGACCGTGCGTAATAAAAAAAGCTTTGACGCGGTCGATGTTCTCTTCCAGATATGTCACATCCGGAATTACGAGGTCTATTCCGAGCATATCATCCTCAGGGAAGCTTAAGCCACAGTCAACGACAATAATGCTGTCGCCGTACTCGAATGCGGTCATGTTAAGACCGATCTGACCGAGGCCGCCCAAAGGAATTATGCGAATCTTTCCTTCGTCTCTTTTCAATTTTCTATCCTCTTGTTATTTTGCTAAATTTTAATTTCTACTCAAACGAAACATCGTCAAGAAGGCTCTCGAAGATGTCTGCCAGTGCGGCAAGTTCCGTATCGTCCGAAACAATTTCATAAAGTGCGTCGGAATCTTCCTTCGCCGAAAGGTCTTTTAAGATGAGGGCTTCGCCGTCGCCTTCTTCGCTGTCGGTTACAAGGATGTAATCAATTCCTCCAACGGTAGTCTGCTCAAGTACAAAAAAATCTACCGGCTCGCCGTCGTCCGGGCAGAAAGTTATTTTATCCAGTTTCATTTTGTGTCCTCCATGGACTTATTGTCCAAATAGCTCTGCAAAATAATCATTGCAGCAATTTTATCAACATATTCCTTGCGGTCTTCCCTGCGGATTCCGCACTCTTTCATAATTTCTTCCGATTCGACCGTCGTAAGTCTCTCGTCCTGATAGACAACAGGAACGCCCGAGCGTCTTGACAGCATCTCTCCGAATTCTTTCGTTTTGACAACACGGATACCTTCCGTATCATTCATATTCTTGGGTAATCCGAGAACTATAAGTTCCGCACCGTACTCCGCAATTATTTCTTCGATTCTTGCGAGAGTCCGGCGAAGTTTATCCTCTTTTTCCCTGCGCACAATTTCAAGTCCCGTCGCAATCGTGCAGGTCGGATCGCTCATTGCAACGCCGACTGTCTTGGAACCGAAATCGAGTCCGATAATTCGCATTCAAAACCTCCGCTATTCTTCCAGATCCCAGCCGTTCGCGTTAATGTATTCCACAAGCATTTCCTCGACAAGTTCGTCTCTCTCGACTTTCATAATCAGACTTCTTGCGTTGTTGTGGCTTGTGATATATGTCGGGTCGCCGGACATAATATATCCGACAATCTGATTGACCGGGTTGTAACCTTTTTCTTTTAATGCTTCATAAACCTGCGACAGTACGCGGTTAACACGTTCTCTGTCCGCTTCAATGTCAAAATACTGAGTGTTTTCAATTTCCATATATTCATCCCTCATGCTATACCTGCGTCAAAGAAACTTTTGACGCAATAAAACAAGTCCCCACAAGTCATTCGCAGGGCATAATATCAGATACTATTTCATATTGTACACTTCTTACTCACAAAATTCAAGTTATATGGGCATCAGAGAATCGATGCGCCCCAATCTTCTCTCTCTTTACTTTCCGCTTTTCTATGTCCCCCGGCGAATCGGTGAACCCTCAATCTTCTCTTTCTACTTTCCGCTTCTCTATATCCCCCGGCGAATCGATGAACCCCCAATCTTCTCTTTCTACTTTCCGCGTTCCTCTATCCCCCCGGCGAATCGATGAACCCCCAATCTTCTCTTTCTACTTTCCGCTTCTCTATATCTTTGGGCGAATCGATGAACACGTTTCTTCGAACGGCCTTATGGAGCCGCCGGTTCTTAGCGAGGTTTTATCGAGCTTAGAACCGTTGCGTGCGACATGGGAACGCGAGTGTCCGGAGAAGATTGTGTTCATCGATTCGCCGGGCCATCAACCGCAAGTCCCCGGAGAAGATTGCGTTCATCGATTCGCCCGGCCAGAGCACGCAAGTCTCCGGAGAAGATTGCGTTCATCGATTCACCCGGCAATCAACCGCAAGTCCCCGGAGAAGATTGTGTTCATCGATTCGCCCGGCAGGAAGGGAGAATGAAAAAGCCCCGGGCATATAGCCCGGGGCGTGGAAATTTAAGGATTAAAGGATGTTGAGAATGTCAACGTATACCATAACTTTTGATACGGTCGAGGCATTCTTCATACCGTCGAAGTAAAGTTCGAGTTTCAGCGTCTCACTCTTGAAGAGCGATTTGTTGCTTGCTGAATTGCTGAATCCGAATGTATATACTCCGGGGCAAACTTCAACAATCTGGTAATTTGAGAGGGCACCTGCTTTTGCGTAAATCATGGCACCTCTTAAATCAGATACTGTAGGATCATCGATTGTGAAGAGTACACATGCTCTGTCAAACCTGTCAATCTTGCAAAGAAGAACGTTGATTGAATCGGGATTGATTACTATCTTGCCCTCTTTGAATGTGAGTTTAACCGAGTTCGAATCAAATGTTTTGTTCTTGCTGTAAGTAGATCTGATTGTTGCAGTAAAATCAAGTGACTGGTCGAATGAGTCATTCTTAAATGCGTCGGATTCCTTGTTAATCTTTACTCTGAAGCTGTTATCGTCCGCAACACTTAATGTGAACCAGTCCGAAACATCTCCGTTTGCTCCGATGTAATCACCTGTAGCAACGTTTTTACCCTGCTTAGCTGTTACATAAAGAGTAGGGTTGATTGAATCGATTGATGCATTCTCGATTGTATAAGCAAGTTTAACTTCCGAACCGGTACGGGCGGGATCGATTGCTCCCGATGCCTTAATCTTCATGGTCGGATTGCTCTTGACCTGCTTGGGAATGATTACTTTAATCTTAATCGGTTTTGTAGCAACTTCAGGATAATCCTCAAGTCTGTAAACTACCGAAATATCATACTTCTCGTTGTATGTTGAGTAAAGTTCGTTAAGTGAAATCTGCAATACATCTTTCAGATTCTCTGCATCACCCTTTGTATAAACAATATCAAGCGGTGTATGGAAGGTTGTTAAATCATTCTTCTTTGAATCGGTAATTGTAATTTCTGCTTTTGCGTTTGCATACTTGTCTGCTGCGATTGTTACATTGAATTTGTTAGGATTGCCGTCTTCCGTTCTGTCATCCTTACTGATTGTAAGTTCTGCTGTATCGGCTTTGTACTTGGGCATAACAGCCTCTGCCTTAACATCGAATGAACATGAAACATTGTCACGGTCTGTAATTACAACCTTGTATGTTCCCGGTTTGGTAGCTTCATTCGATCTCAATGTAATTGTTCTTGACTTGTATGTGAAATCAAGTTCATTGAAGAGTTCTTTTTTACCCTTGGAATCCATTATCTGAATCTTAAGAGTACTGTTTGAATCGCCGGTGTACTTACCGATGTTGTATCCGATTGCAGATGAAATAATATCTACCGAAACCGAATCAACGCCAATGCCTGCTACGAGATCGAGTTTAACGCTCTTCTCAGAAGGCTTGATTGTAACCTTGGAAGCAACCTTAACATCAACTGAATATTCAAGTAACTGTTTATCATTGCCGCCTACAACCGCAAAGAGCATAATCTTTCCGGCAGGAAGGATATCAGCAGCATCATCTGCTGCAGCAATTGCAAACATACCTGTCTGTGTATCAAAGTTTACAACCTTGTAGCTTAATCCGGCATTATACGATTTCTGCTTTGATTTGGAAAGTGTTGCAATTTCATCTGCTGTTGCTGTTCTTAATTCTGTAATATCAAAACTTTCGAAAGCAGCGTTTTTATCCTTACCGATAATCGCAAGGTCAACCGAAGTGCCGAAATCTTCCTTGTGTAAAGGAACAGTAATCTTCGTTACCGAAAGTTTGGTCTTCGGAGCATCCTTCTTTGCAGAAACACTTACGGCTACTGCAACAGGAGCGTTGTAACCTTCTACCCATACTTTCAGGTAAAGTTTTCCGGACTTCTTAACGCCGGTTCCGGGAACCGTAACCTCATTGGTCTCAGCATTATATGTAAGCCACTCAGGAACTTTCTTCGAGCTGTCAAGCTCTGCTTTTACAACATCACCGTTCTTGCTTGTAAATTCTACAGGTGCCGTAACATCTGCAAAGAATGTATTGAGCTTAACTGCTGCTGCCTTAACCGTCGGAAGCTTCTTGGAAACACTGATTGTAAGTTTAATGGTTTCGCTGCCGTTAGGATTCTTGGCTGAATATACTTTAAGAGCTGTCTTGTATGAAGACTTAATCTTCTTAATCTCAGCTGCATTTTCAGGATCTGCAAAATCATATGCGGGATTTGCTTTTACAGCAACAGTTCTGTCATCTTTTACCTCGATTACGAAGTACTTGTTAAATGAGCTGTCCGCAAATTCTACACCGGTAACCTTATCTGTAATATCGCCTTCGAAGTAAACTCTTACGCTTGAATCTTCTGTAGCTTCCTTCTCATAGATATTAACCTTTAATGTCTTCTTGGTTACCTTCGGAACAGAAGTTTCTTCTCCGCCGCCGATTTCGTTGTTGTAAACGTCGATACGAAGCTGTGCTGCACACTTAACGCTGTAAATCTCCGTAGCGATTACAATGTATGTGCTGCCTTCTGCCTTGGCTGTAACTTTAATTGATCCAGCTTCCGTAAGTACAACATCAGCAACATTCTTATCCGAAACATCTATGTTCTCGGCGTTAATGAAGCCTGCACCCGGAAGGTTGGTTGTAAATACTTTTACGTTTTCGCTTTCATCAGCGAGGTTGAGTGTTGCAAAATCTACTGCTCTGTCATTCTCATCATAAATGAGAAGTTCGAAGTCTTTGAAGTTTGCATTCAACGAAGCTTTGTTAACTGCCTTGAGTTCTTCGGGAAGTCCTGCAGGATAAGCGGGACGCTCATCATTGCTTGCATACTCTGCCGTAAACTCGTATTCAGCGCCGGGATCCATCTGAGTAAATACAACTTCGGTTTCCGTTGTAATCTCATCAACTGTTTCGCCGGTCTTAAGATTTGTGCATGTTACCTTAACTCCGCTTAAGTTGTACTCATCACTGAGTGTATCCGGAAGTTCTTCGCCCGGATAAGCAAAGCTTACTTTAATTGAATCGAATGAATCTTTAGCCCACTCTGCCTTAAGTCCTTTAACAGCCTTTGCGTAGAAGCAGTCTGCATCAAGTGAGTAAACCCTATCTTCTGTTGCTGTTGCATCTACGGAATTTCCTGCTCCGAGAGGAACGAGTTTTCCGTTTGCCTTAACAGCCCATACGCCATAGATGTCATTTGAACCGCCGACCTTGATTGAGTAAAGAACATTCTCAATAATCGAAAGAGCTTCACTGTCATTCTCAGCCTTAACGGTCTTAACCGTTACGTCATCTTCAACCGAAATATCAAATCCGTCAGGTAAAACATCGGCTGTTACCGAAATGCTGTACTGAGGTGCTTCAGCTCTGATGATGTTGAATGTATAATTAGTAATTCTGCCTTCGTAAGATACAACTGCCTCAACAGTATTCTTTCCGACATGAAGGTTTGAAATAACCGCTGTCTTGCCTTCGGCTCCGTTAATATAAACAAGCGACTCTGTGGAGTATGCTTCAATTGTGAGCGTTACTTCCGTAACATCGTTGTTTACATATACATCGAATGCCTTGGTGTCATCCGTAACTTCTGTCTTTTCTTCGTTTACGGTAAAAGATTTAATCTTTCTTGCGTCAGCTTCAACAGGTCCTGCCACTGCGGAATAAACCACACCGTCGTATCTGTCTTTTCCTGTTGCTTTTACTCTGATGTATTTACCGATAAATTCTTCGGTAATATCAATAGTGTCTTTGTTTGCACCAACTACGGTAAATCCTGTTACGCCGTCTTCGGAAATCTGCCACTCGTAATCTGCTGTTGCTCCGGCAGGCTTAAGACCGGAAACGCTAAGTTTTCCACCAACCATTGCTGAGCCGATAAGCGAAACATTTGTAAGAGGATTCAAAGGTTTAGCATCAATCGCTGCTTTTACATCGCCCTTTAATTCTTCGGGAAGTCCTTCAGGATATACAGGGCGCTCGTCACCGCTTACGTATTCTGCTGTGAATGTGTAAGCCGACTTGGAATCCATATTCTCGAATACAACGGATGTTCCTGTTGTATTGAGACTCTTAACTTCTGTACCGTCAGCACTAAAGCATGTAACCTTAACCGCACCGTAATTGTATGTACCGTCAAGTGCCACAGGCATCTTTCCTGCAGGATATGCAAAGCTTACGGTAATCGAATCGTCCGTTCCTTTGCCCCATGCAGCAGTCAGACCGGATACGGGTTTAACATAGAAGCAGTCTGCATCAAGTGTATATTCCATATCCACTGCGGAAATTCCCTTAACGGTGCTGCTCATTCCGAGAGGAACGATAACTCCGTTTTCTTTAACTGCCCATACACCGAACTCGGCATTTGAACCGGTAACATTGACAGTATATTCTGTATCTTCTTCAACTTTTATAGCTGCTTCACCGACTGCTTTGATTCCGTCTTCGTTTGTTCCGTCGGTTACAGTTAATTCATAGCCTTCGGGTAATGCTGATGCATTAACTAAGATGCTGTGCTTAGGTGTTTCAGCTCTGAAGATATTTATTACATAATTTCTTGATCTTCCTTCGAATGAAATACTGATTGTAACCGTATTCACTCCTACAAAAAGATCCTTAACGGTTGTGCTTGCGCCTGTCTGACCGTTGATTGTTACTTTCGAATCAGCCGAATATGTTTCGATTTCAACGTTTGCATCCTTAACACTGTTTGCAACATTTACGTCGAATGAATAGCTGTCAGCTGCCACTTCGGTCTTATTACCGTTAATCGTGAATGCTTTAAGCTTGGTTGCGTCTTCTGCAACAGGTCCTGCAACAGCTGAAACAACCGTCGAAGTATATCTGCCGGTTCCCGTTGCGGTAACTCTGATGTATTTGCCTACATATTCATCTGCGACCGAAACTGTTTCCGATGAAATTCCGAGTGATGTAAATCCTGTTGTCGCATTATCGGAAATCTGCCAGTCATATTTAACCGTTGCATCAGCGGGAACAATTCCTGCTACGGAAAGAGTGCTTCCTGCCATTGCTGTTCCGCTGATTGTTACTTTTTCAAGATTAACAAGCGGCTTGCTGCCGATTGTTACTTCTGCATTTGCTTTTAACTCTTCGGGAAGAGTTGCGGGATAAACAAGGTGTGAATCTCCGCTTACATACTCTGCAGTAAATCTGTAACCAGATGTGTAGTCAAGATTCTTGAATTCAACATTTGAATCCTTTGTTGTTATGCTGTCAACCGGTTTGCCGGTCTTAGCATTGTAACATGAAATCTTAACTCCGCTGTAATCATATGCAGCACCGATAGCTACAGGCATCTTTCCGTTCGGATATGTGATGCTGACTGTAATCGTATCATCGCTGCCCGTACTCCATGCAGCATCAAGTTTCGAAAGTGCTTTTACATAGAAGCAGTCTGCATCAACCGTATAGCTTACATCGCTTCCGGGTACATTCTGTTCAACCGAATTGCCGCTTCCGAGAGGAATAAGAACGTCGCCTCTCTTAACTGCCCAAACGCCGAACTCTGCATTCGATCCCGTAACGCTTACTGTAAATGCCGTATTATCAGCAACAGTAATTGAATCTTCTGCATTTACGGAACCTGAACTTGCCGAATTGATTCCGTCGGTAACATTTAATGTATATCCGTCGGGTAATACCGAAGGATTAACCGAAATTCTGTACTTGGGAATTTCAGCTCTTACTACTGTAATTGTATATTCTTTGTTTCTTCCGTCGGCTGAAAGAATAACCTTAACGATGTTCTCACCGACTGCAAGATTCTTGATTGTGGTACTTGAAGCTTCCGTTCCGTTAATTGTAATAACCGAATCTGTCGAATATGTTTCGATTTCGACTGCAGCTTCTGTTACACTGTTAGCCACATTAACTGTGAATGCTGTTTCACCGTCTGCAACCTCTGTCTTCTTACCGTTTACGGTAAAAGATTTAAGTTTCGTAGCGTCAGCCTTTACAGGTCCTGCAATTTCCGAATAAACCGTGCCGCTGTATCTGTCGTTTCCTGTTGCTTTAACTCTGATGTACTTTCCGACATAAGCATCCGTTAAGGTAAAGGATGCGCCTGTGGCTCCGTTAATTGCAGTAAATCCGCTTGTTGCATTGTCTGATACCATCCAGTTGTATGAAGCGGTTGCGCCTGCGGGAGCAACAGTATTTACAGAAAGAGTGCTTCCTGCCATTGCTCTTCCGTTAATTGTAACGCTCTCAAGTGCTACCAAAGGCTTGGTTCCGATGGTTGTATAAACATTGCACTTTAACTCTGCAGGGAGTCCTGCAGGATATACATTCTTGCCGGCTTCGCTTACATATTCCGCAACGAACTTATAAGATGACTTATAATTCATGTTCTCAAATACAACCGATGTACCGCTTGTTGTCATGCTGTCAACGAATGCACCTGTTGAAGCATCGTAACATGAAATCTTAACGCCGCTTAAGTTGTATCCGCTTGCAAGTGCAGCAGGCAGTTTGCCTTTCGGATATGCAAAGCTTACAGTAATTGAATCGCTGTTTCCGGTCTTCCACTCAGCCTTGAGATTTGAAATGGATTTAACATAGAAACAATCCGCATCAAGTTCATATGAAACTGCTGAAGTTGCAACACCTTCCAGCTCTGTTCCGTTCAGAGGAACGATAACGCCGTCTTTCTTGATTGCCCAAACAGCAAATTCTGCATTTGAGCCGGTAACTTTAATCGTGAATGTTTCGTTTTCGACAACATCAATTCCGTTCGTAGCACCAACACTGTTAACTTTTACGGAATTCACAGTATCTTCTGCCGAAAGTTCATATCCGGAAGGTAATACGCTCGATTTAATATCGATTCTGTATTTCGGTGCTTCTTTTCTGATTATGACGATTGTATACTCGTTGGTTCTGCCATCAAATGAAACAGTAACCTTAACTGTATTCTCTCCAACCTTCAGATCATCAACGGTTGCGGTAAGTGTCTTGCTTCCGTCAATTGTTGCCACAGCTTCCTCTGCATAAGTTTCAAGCTTAATATCAGCTGATGTAACATCGTGTGCAACATAAGCGTTGAATGTTGTAAATCCGTCTCCGGCTTCCGTTCTGTTTCCGTTAAGTGTCACTGCTTTGAGCAATGCACCGTCTTCTTTTACCGGACCGAATACAGTTGAGTAAACGGTATTATTAAATCTGTCGTTTCCTTTTGCCGCAAGTCTGATGTACTTTCCTAAATAACTGTCTTTAAGCGTAATCGATTTGCCTGTTTCACCGGTTGATGCAAATCCGCTTGTTGAATTTGAAGCAATCTGCCATTCGTAATCTGCGGTTGCCTTTTCAGGTAAAAGACTCTTAATTGAAAGTGTACTTCCAACTCTTGCAATTCCGTCAATTTCAACAGAAGTAAGATTTATTCTCGGTTTAACGCCAAGAGTTGTTGAAACCGGTGTCTTGTATGACTCGGGAAGTCCTTCGGGATATACGGGACGTAAATCTCCGCTTACGATTTCAGCGGTAAATTTGTATTTGGTATTGTAATCCAGGTTCTCAAATACAACGCTTAAATCTCCGATTGTAATTGAATTAACTTCCTTGCCGGTTGCGGTTTCGTAACATGTAACCTTAACCTGATCGCAATTGTATGCATCACCGAGAGCTGCCGGTTTATTGGATTTACGGTAATTGAATGATACCGTAACGGAATCATCAAATGCTTCCCTGCTCCATGCAGCTTTGATATTAATAACCTGATATACATAGAAGCAGTCTGCATCAAGTGTATAAACCGTATTCTTTGATGATGTTCCCTCAATGCTGTTCGTGCTTCCGAAAGGAACAAGTACTCCGTCAACCTTGATTGCCCATACACCGTACTCGGAATTTGAACCGGTAACGGAAACCGTATAAGCCTCGTCTTTGGTAATCTTAAGAGTTTCTTCCTTGGATTCTGCGGTAATCGACTTGGTTGTCGTACCGTCTGTCAGATTCAGTTTGTAATTAGCGGGTAAAACATCTGATTTAACTGTAATATCGTATTTGGGAAGTTCTGCTTTGTTAACGATAACAGTGTATTCATTTGTTCTTCCTTCGAATTCAACGGATACCTTAACGGTATTGTCACCAACCTTCAGGTTACCGACTTTTGCCGTAAGTGCCTTGTTTCCGTCAATTGTAACTACAGCTTCTTCTGCATAAGTTTCGATTTCAATCGAAGCTTCATCAACATAATATTCTACTTCTGTGCGGAATACTGCGCCGTCACTGTCTGCTGCAAGAACGTTTCCGTTAACACTAACAGCCTTAAGTGTAGCTCCGTCTTCCTTAACCGGTCCTACCACATCCGAGTATACCGTCTTGTTATATCTGTCGCTTCCAGTTGCGGCAAGTCTGATGTATTTGCCAAGATAGCTGTCTTTAAGTGTCAGCGTTGAACCGGTCTCGCCTGTTGCTGCAAATCCGGTTGTTGAGCTTGAAGAAATCTGCCATGAATAATTAGCGGTAGCATTTTCAGGTAAAAGACTCTTAACCGAAAGTGTACTTCCGACTCTTGCGGTTCCTTCCACTTCAACCTTTGTAAGGTTAAGCAAAGGCTTGTTTGCAACGCTGGTCTGTAAAACTGCTTTCTTTGATTCGGGAAGTCCTTCGGGATATACAGGACGTGAATCACTGCTTGCATATTCAGCCTTGAATGTATATCCGAGTTTGTACTCCAGATTCTCAAATACTACGCTTGCATCCTTCGTTGTTACGGATTTGACTTCCTTACCGGATGCTGTCTCATAGCATGTAAATTTAATACTGTCATTGTTATACGCATCACTGAGTGCTGCTGGCTTAATTCCTCCCGGATATGTAATGCTTACGGTAACGGAATCATCAAGTCCCGAACCCCAGGTTGCTTTAATATTTCCGAGCGACTGTACATAGAAGCAGTCAGCATCGAATGTGTATACGGTATTCTTCGTTGACTTAAAGGTTGTGCTGTCACCTTTCTCAAAAGGAACAATTACACCATCGGCCTTAACTGCCCAAACTCCGTATGCGACGCTCGAATCCGAAACAGAAACGGTATATTCTTCGTTTTCTGTAATCTGAAGAGTTGTCTCTGCTGAAACGGAATTAAGATTTATGGCTTTCGAACCGCTTGCTATTCTGACTACGATATTTGAAGGTAAAACATCTGCCTTAACCTTAATATCATACTTGGGAGGCTCGGCTCTGTTAACGGTTACGGTATATTCGTTTGATCTTCCTTCGAATGTAACCGCAATCTTAACAACGTTGTCTCCTACAACAAGATTTCCAACCGTAGCCTCGAAACCGTTCGTGCCGTTGATTGCAACAACAGCATCCTCAGCATAAGTTTCAGCGGTAATCTTAACTTCTGTTGTTTTGTTATCTACGTTTACTGTAAATGATTTTGCATCTTTAACTTCAGTCTTTTCACCGTTTACGGTAAAAGATTTAAGTTTGGAGCCATCTTCTTTTACCGGTCCGACTGCTTCGGTAAAATACTCACCGCTGTATCTGTCGGTACCTCTTGCTTTAACTCTGATATACTTGCCGACATACCCGTCAAGCAGAGTGAGCTCTTCACCTTCTGCGCCAAGAGCCGTGAATCCGCTTTCTGCGCTGTCTGAAATCTGCCACTCGTATTCTGCGGTTGCACCTGCGGGTTTAAGATTTGTAACCGAAAGTTTATTTCCTGCTCTTAACTTGCCTGAAACTTCAACGCTCTCGATATTAACCAGAGGCTTTGTTCCGACTGAAGTTCTTACGATTGCCTTAAACTCATCGGGAAGTCCGACAGGATATACGCGATGTGAAGAATCTCCTGCATACTCAACGGTAAAGTCATATGAACCTTTGGGCTCGAGATTTGCAAAATGTACTGATGTATCGGGTGTAACAACAGAATCTATCATTGCACCTGTTGAAGCATTATAGCAAATAACTTTGACCTCACCGTAATAGTAATCCAGATAACTGAGCGGTGTGGGAACCTCTCCGCCGGGATAATCAAACGATACCGTTACTTTGTCACTGCCGTCTGCGTCCCAGGCTGCTTTAAGATTGGTAACTCCCTTTACATAGTAACAGTCTGCATCAATCGTATAATCGACAGCTGCGGTACAGGTGCCTTTTACTTCTCCGTTACCGTCAAGAGGCTCAATAACACCATTCTTCTTAACGGCCCATATACCGTATACTTCGTTGGAGCCTTTTACTTTGACGGTATAGTCTTTATTGATTTCAACAGATGCTGAAATTCTGGAATTCTCATTTGAGGTTTCGGAATAAAGATTGTTGGCTTCGTTTCTTACCTCGAGTGTATATCCTTCCGGCAGAACGGAAGCTTTTAAGCCTATCGAATATTTCGGAAGATCTTTTCTCGTAACAAGAATAGAGTAATCTTTTGTCAGACCTTCACAGGAAACAGTCACGTTAAACCAATTGATTCCGACTGCAAGATTAGCATCCTTCAATTCAGCTCCTTCAACTCCGTTTATAGTAATTACAGCATCGGATGAAGAAGGAACCAGGGTAAGATCAGCTTTTGAAACTGCATTTTCAACATTTATATATATTGCGGTGGCTGTATTTGATACAGTCGTTGTTGAACCGTTGAAAATAACAGACTTCAAATTTGCGGGATTTGCTTCAACAGGTCCCAGTACATTTGAATAAACCGTTCCTTTGTATTCTCCGGTTCCGGTTATTCTGATTCTGATGTATTTGCCTACATGGTTATCCTGAAGAGTAATGCCCTTGAGATTTCCGAGGTACATGCTCTTGAAATCGGTTGTGGGATTATCTGAATACTGCCAGTCGAAATCCACGCTGGAGGCAGCACCCTCAGGCAGAATTTCATCTACTTTCAATGTAAGACCTGCCATAGGCTTGCCTGAAATGGTAACACTTTCAACCGAATCAAGCGCTTTACCGGAAACTGTGAATTTGGTAACAACATTTCCCAACTCATCATATAAGAACTTGTAGGAACCGCTCTTCTTCATAGTAGTGCCGACCGGATCTACAACTGAATCTTCCTTATACGATAAGTTGTAGTTACCTCCGGTTGCAATAGCAGCACCACTGCCTGCATTTTCCGCAGACAATGAGCCTTCAACCGAAATATTGTACGTAGAGCAGATTGTAGCCTTTGCATATCCTACAGGCGTATTCGAACTATTCTTGGCGGATACGCTTCCGCTTCCGTATACCTGGAGATTTCCTGCATAAACATAAACAGCATTTACCGGAGAAGCAGTCTCGGCGGTAAGAGAGCCAAGAACGTATAAGCTTCCGTACTGTACCGTAATAAGAGGATAAACGGTGTCGCTCGCAAGACACTTACAGTTCAGCGAACCGGTCTCACCTACCGTTACAGTCTGTTGAACGTTGATTGCACTTCCTTCATCTACGGTAATATTCATCTCACCGTCGATAAAAAGTTCAGCTCTGGAATTATAACCGTATGTATTTGCACCTACGGAAACCCCTTCCGGAGCTTTGTGACAGATTGCATTCAGGGATGAAGTCGCATCTACATATAATGTTCCGAATGCTCCTCCGCCTTTTATAGCACCCGTTCCCTCAAAATTCAGCTTACCGTTTTCTTTAACATACATATTTCCGCTTGAATCTGAGAAATACATTGCATTCTTTGTTCGAATTGATTCAATGTTTACTTCCGCATTATTTATTTCGAACGAACCGCCAAAATACATGGCATTATCGCTTGAAAAAGTCTTTACGTCCACTACGGCACCACCGGTGATGGTCGTCATATTCGATACATTCGATGCATCGAATACTTCCGATGTAGCCTGCTCATTCATATTCTCTACAAGAAGAGTACCTTTTCCGGAAACTTCCAATGTTCTGGCTTTGCTTCCGCCTGATACCTGCAATGCTCCGTTGTCTCTGCCTTTGACCACGTTATACGATCCATCGGTCATAACAATCTTCGTGCCGTAAGGAACCCACAGACCGTTATATCTGTCTGAATAAATATACGTATTATCAAGAGTAAGAGTCTGAGTATTCATATCCCAGGTTATTCCGTATTTCTTGAAATATTCGGAATCTGTACCAAAGGAAGATGTGTTGTACTGAACTTCGAAAGCTTTGTTCATAAGCTCTCTTCCTTCGGGCATTACGTACACTGCAATAAGCTCGCTTTCGACAGACAGTTCGGTATTTCCGTCCTTGACTTTGGCAACAACGTAGTAGAGTTGCTCTCCGCGTTCATTCAAAGGAACCAGGTCTTCGGAATCACCGACTTTCTTAGTATTCTTCTTGGACCAGTCGGATGATTTATACCATTCGTATGAAATCTCAGCCTTGTCGGATACCCCAAAAGCACGCACTTTGGCATTTAATGTTTCGATAGAATTTTCATTCATGAAGAGTGCATTCTCCGGAAGCGAAGTAAATGCCAGGAACGGATCCGAATCAGGTTTAATCTTGATTTCGGCACACTCTTTTGAATTTGAATCGTAATACTTCGTGTTACTGTAGGTACAGTCTGCGGGGTATGTAATTTCACTTCCGTTAAGGTTCACGCGTCCAATCAATGCATGTGCGTCCTCACCGAATGCCTTAAGATTCAGCTCAGCATGATTTACCTCGATTCCCGAAGTTGCATCGTTTGCAGGATTGGCCAAAGAAATTACGTAAGCTTTGTAGAAACCATCATATACAACGGCATCCAGAACGAAGCCGGCATTGAAATTCACTCTGGCAAAACCGCCTATTGCACAGGAATCGCTTTCGATGATTAATCTTCCACATCCGGAAAATGTAATATCACGTTTACCGGTTGTATAGCTTGTCAAAATACCATTCATTTCTGAACGAATATAACTTTCCGTTCCGTCTTCAACCACTACTCTTACTCCGGGAGAAGTCAGCAATCCGGATCTGATATATGCATTTGACAACGTCAGTGTTTTTGTTTCGCAATCCCATTTTAAACCATACTCATCATAGTAATCATAGGACACATCGCTCGAGAATTCGAAATACTCTCCACTTGTTTTCAAATCGAAAATCTCATGATTTTCATAGATGACTTCAAGTTCAAAGGAATCTGACTCACTCACTTTTTCGCCGTTAATAATTCTGGCTTTATATAAATATCTTCCGACTTCCGAAGCAGGAACTCTGTATTCCGAAGCAGTTGCTCCGGTAATTTTCGAATAAGTTCTTGTTCCGTAATCATACTTATACCATTCAAATGAAAGAGAAGGATTTCCGTTAACGGTATGATAGTCTACGGAAAGAGTTGCATTATCTCCGCGTCTGATTACGGGAGTATCAATTTCTTCTCCGTCATCTGTAAGTTTCACACCATCAATTACTACATAAGCATCCTTATCGGGAATGATTGAAACCTCACCGACAGGAGTTCCGTCGGCGTTTACAAGTTTTCCTTCAGTGAAAACGGCATCAGCGGGCTTGTCTATAACCGTACCGATCAGTCTTAATTCCTCGGCCGCAATTACACCTAAATCATTGCCCTTTATATTAATCGAGCTTTCTCTGAATATAATTCGTTTTGATGAACGAACTATTGAATTAGCTGTAGTAGAAGCGGATGCATCAATATTGATTTCCGAATTGTTTATAAATTCAATATTGCCATAGGCGCTGATACAATCATAAGCGTCACCCTTCTGAACAATGTTAAAGACGGAATTATCTGTAATGAGTCCCTGGCATAACAGTGCATTGCCGGCACAATCAATATCAAATGTGGAATCAACAACATTCAGCGAGACGCCGCTCATGTTAAGTCCTTCCGTTCTCTTTCCGGTTGCGCAAAGGTTGAGTGTAGAATTATCAAAATTAGCAACTCCATCAGAACTACTCATATAAATCAGAATCTGATCTGCGTTTTCTGTCAAATCGGCATCAACCGTAATGGCTGAATCTTTAACAAGAATTGAATATCCGTTTAAACTGAAAGCACAGTCAGATGAGGTGTACTTACCGGATACCTTGATATCCGAGTTATCAATCAGAACATCTCCGCTATACATTCTGAGAATACTGCTTGATGAAGAATCACTCTTAGCTTCGATACTACTGTTCTTTGCAGTTAATCCTCCGTCGGCGTATAATGCAGTGCCTGACTTTGCCTCAAATACAGCTTCTGTATCGTTAATTATCAAATTACCGTCAATAAAAGCGCCATATGAATCACCTTTGACATACACATCATCATTGAATGTAACGGCACCGCACACATACAAACCGTAACTCCTATCCGAGATGATTTTAACAGTTTTATTGAAAGTGGTGTTGCAATTGCTCGAACTATTGTAAAATGCATATCCGTTTGCAGTATTAATATCTATCGGAACATCAATCGTTATATCCGAACCTGTGTAAAAATACGCAATAGTCGCACTGTTCGTCGGATTAGTACTACGCATGAATAATTTACCGTCACCGTAAATCGTTGTCGGTTTGTCGTAGACACTGTTACTTTCATAGAAGCAACTTCCGCCTCCACGGGTAATAAGGTAACAGTTTCCTTTTACTTCGATATCAACAGGAGCATTATTCTGAGAACTGATATTAAGAGCGGTTCCCGATTCGACATCGAAAAATACCGAATCAAGAACGAGTTTAACCCGTTCTTCGTTCTCACCGACCTTTATTCTTTCCCAGCTCCATCCTTCTTCCTCATTTGACTGTGAAGGAGCATTGTAGTCAAAGTACAACGGTTCCGTTCTGACTTTTCTTCCGGCAGAAGCGTTTGGAGATACAACAACTTGCGAAGAATCTGACCATACTGAATTCTTCGATCCAAGCGAAATCAGGCATACCAGCTCATAAACTCCGATTTCATCCGAAACAAACGCATATTCGGCAGAATTTGCACCTGATATGGGCGTTTTGCTCTTATCCTCAATCGTATACCACTGATATCCGACAGTAGCAAGATCCTCTTCAGAACAGTTAATAAATGATGCTTTAACAGAAACACTTACGGGTTTGGAGACTTCCGTTGAAAGTGTTTTCTCCGGCTGAGTTTCAATAACAATTCCGGGAGTTCCGTCGGAAACAATCGAAATGTCACCTGTTACGGAATAACCGTTTTTAAGCAACTTTCCATCTTCCGAAACGTATGCTGAAGAAGGCTCTTCGATAACCGCATTTGTAAGGTTGAAAACAGTATCGGATGAAACAGTTTCATCACTGTTATCAGCATTCTTGCTGACATAAAAAGCAGCATTGGATACATTAACCACGGGCGAACCGGTGATTGCCAGTCCTTTTGCGGCATTTGAAACAGCATTCAGTGTTCCGCCGTCTCTGACAGTCACAGTGCACTTACTGCCGTATGATGAATAACCGTAGAAAATTTCTCCGCCGGATTTAAGATTCAGAGTTCCTGCGCTTACATCCACCGAAGCACCCGAAGACAGATACATAGCTTTCGTATTGGGATTTGTGGCTTCAATTGAAAGCAAAGAATCCTTTCCTACAAGCTGGATTTTGGAATTATAGTCATAGCACATATATGAGCCGGTATATGATACACCTTCGGGCTCATAGACGTTCACTTCGGCATTGTTTATGAATAACGATGCGTTCGATGACACATTGAGAGGAGTATTGCCTCCCTGGGAAGCGAGAAGATCAACTTTTGCGCCGTTTAGAACCTTTCCGTTGTAGCCGTAGCCGAGGTAAAGACCACCGCCCACTTCCAGATAAGCTCCGTCCGAAACGACGAATTCGCAAGAATCAAATCCGTAATGGGATAACAGTTTGGCATTACTTATTACTTCTGTATCCTCGCCACGAATAATAATGTTTCTGATATTTGCCAATTCGGAATAGCGACCGCCCTGAAGAGTTGCTTTTGCTCCGTCCTCAACTACAAGTTTATTCAGATATAATAAATAGTTGTAACTTGTATCCGTCGCTTCGACGTTTAATAGCGTATTTTTTCCCGAAACATTCAAAGATGCATACGGAGCATAAATTGCATAATCATACTGTGAAAAAAGATTTATTGTTCCCGCAGAAACATTAATGTTGTTGGTATAGGTATATGTAGTCGATTCCATATCAATGGCATAGCCGGTAGCCCATATGCTCGGAGCTCCGCCGTCAACCAGGTTAAAGTCACCGTCGCGAACGGTCACACCTATACCTTCCATGCATACGCCGTTTGCTTTATCTCCGACAGTAATTCCGACTGCGGAAGAAATTGTAATATCACCGTATGAAACGTAGATACCGCATGAGCCTGAAACAAGCTGGCTTACATGTACAAGACCGCCTTGTGTAATATTCAGATTACCATAGTTAATAACCAGGCCGTATGAATTAGCTTTCTCGATATAGATTGAACCACCGCTGGAGAGAGTTACGTCACCACCGTTAACTTCAATCGCCGTGCTGCCGGTGTTGATAACTTTGATGGTACCGGCAGGATTCATTGTAATCGAATTGGCTACGATACCTCTGCCGGCCGTATCGATATTGATAACCGAACCGTTCATTGCGGTAAGCGTACCGATACTGATTGCAGTACTCTGCGTATCGGTACTTGAAACTGTCAGGGTTGAGACATTCGTCAGTTCCATTTTACCGGATGAAAGAATTGCATAGTTTGCAGCGGAAACAGAAATTTTCGATGCATCACTTGTTACAGAGCCGTCAAAATCATCGTCGGTCGAAAGTAAAAGACCGTTTCCTGCCGATTCAACATTAAGTGCAGTCCTGATAACATTCAGTTTGCCGAGACCTGTGATGGCGGAACTCTTATCCCCTGTTAAATTTGAAACAAGTGATAAAGTTCCTTTTCCTTCTATCGTAAGTTCGGTAAGACCGGAAATTGAAACAGCCTCTGAAGCACCGGAAAGAACAACATCACCCTCAACTTTAACGGTGACAGTCTTAAGCGTTCCGGGATCGATTGCAATCGCCGCTCCGCTTTCCGATGAAATATCAGCATTATTAAGATACAGAGTATTGGTATCTCCGTCCCAGAAATAACCGTACTTATCACTCTTCAAATCCTGTCCCGAAGCAAGAGAAAGAGTCTCTGTCAATTGCGAAGCAGCTTCCGTTGCAAGGAATTCTTCTTCCTCGCCGAGAACGGTCTCTTCGATTTCAAACTCCTCTTCTTCAGGGATTTCGTCTTCGATAATTTCTTCATCAACGACATCGTCGTCGATTACGTCTTCGTCGATTTCTTCTGCAACGCCGGTTTCCCCATCGACATCCGTTTCTTCAGCCGAACCATCTTCCGGAATGACCTCTTCTGCGTCATCCTCTGTTTCGTCTGCGACGAAGTCTTCTTTTCCTTCTTCAATGGGTGTGATTACTTCCGAATCATCACTCTCTGAAGCAGAATTGTCTTCCGTAACCGCTTCCTCCGTGACAATGTCTGCGGGTGCAGCCAGTGCCTCTGCAGGAATTCCGGTCAGGAACATTGCGGCTGCAAGAACAACCGCTCCGATTCTTCTACACAAAACTCTCTTTTTCACTTTGTACCTCCAAATTGTATAAAAACATTAATGTAACACGTGCACAATACACGCAAATTTTATTATAGATTCATATATAGGCATTGTAAAGAAAATCGATTTTCTCATGCATTTTTCACATATTTTATGTCTTTTTTTGTACTTTTTATACAATTCAACTTGTCTGTGTCCTCGTGCAAATCAATATATTGTATACAGATTTTCACCAAGCAACTATGCAAACGCCCGATTAACATCAAAAAAGAAACCGCCGTGGCGATTTCTCTTATTTTCGTATTGCATTGTTCTATTTTTTTATTTTCCCAAAGCAATTTCCGGGGTAATCATCGAAACAATTTCGATGTTTGCGGAAACGTTCTGCATATTTTCGTTGCATTCATAAGCTACCCTGATATACTCCGGTGTGTAGCCCACCCAGTATTTTTTACCGAGAATTTCCTTTTCTTCCTCAAAAATAACAGATACGGTTCTTCCAATAAAACGTTTTCTGAATTCCTCAGACTGCTTTCTCTCTATCACCTCGCATACGTCACTGCGCAGGCTCTTGACCGATTCGTCAATCTGTCCGTCCATTGATGCGGCAACGGTTCCTTTCCTTTTGGAATATTTGAAAATATGCATTTCGTAGAAATTTACTCTCTTTAAGAATTCCGTGGTCTTATTGAATTCTTCTTCGGTCTCTCCCGGGAAGCCCACAATAACATCCGTTGTTATTGCGGCTTCGGGAAATACGTTTCGAAGAATTCTCACTCTCTCTTCATATTCGGCACTCGTGTATCTTCTGTTCATTCTCTTAAGAGTCTCGTCGCATCCGCTCTGAAGCGAAATATGAAAATGCGGACAGAGTTTGTCGATTTGCGCCAGTCCCTTTGCAAATTCTTCCGTGATAATCATCGGTTCAAACGATCCGATTCTGATTCGCTCCACCCCTTCTGTTTCATTGATTCTTGCAAGCAGAGACAAAATATGTTCTCCCGGAGTGTCACATTTAAAATCAAATCCGTACGAGCTAATATGTATTCCCGTGAGCACGAATTCACGGTAACCTTTCGAGCAAAGTTCTTTTACCTCATTCACTATACTGTCGGGTTTGCGGCTTCTTACTCTTCCTCTTGTGTAAGGAATTATGCAGTAGGAACAGAAACGGTTGCATCCGTCCTGAATTTTAATGTATGCTCTTGTGTGTTCGGCGGTTTCGGATAAAAGAGCATCCTCGTAATCAACCTTCTTAACATCCACAACGGTAGTGTTTCCGAGCGTCTTTCGGAGATAATTGGCTGTTTTCTCATCGTCTTCCGGCGCGGCATACTCCCGATGTTCAAAATACTCGTCCAGGATTTCGGCGATATCTTTTTTACGGTTATTACCGATAAGAAGATCGACCGACTCATCCTGCGCAATGTTCAGGGCATCGGCCTGCACATAACAGCCGACGGCAACGACAACGGCATCCGGGTTCGCTTTGGACGCTCTGTGAATCATCTGACGGCTCTTTCGGTCGGCTATATTCGTTACAGAGCATGTATTTATGACATATATGTCTGCTTTTTGTTCAAATTGTACAATTTCGTAGTTTGAGTTTTGTAACATTTGTTGCATAACGTCAGCTTCGTACGAATTGACCTTGCAACCTAAGTTATGGAATGCTATGGTTTTCATTTTATATCCACCTTTTTTCGGCATCTTTATCGGTTGACTTTTAGTGGTAAATAATCTAGTATTAAAACGAAGCCAGGGCGAATTTCCAAGCTCAGGGCCCCGCTTCATCATTATAAATCATTGAGAGGTAAAAATGTATAACTATAATGTCTGGCAAAAAACGTAAACCTCGAGGTGCCCCCAAACAAGACAAGCCACCTAAAGCTAGTACCAAGAAAACTTCTAAATATGCTAGTATTTTCATTATCGAAAACAACGTTTTTTACGGTTATACCACTACTTTTCAAAACGGCAAGCGGAATTAAAATTCCGTTTGAAATTACCGTGCTACCGCTAAAATCAATCTCGAAATTTTTATCAGAAAACATTTTTTTAAATCTTTCATCCTT
>JAKSSB010000010.1 GCA_024403285.1 Lachnospiraceae bacterium
AATCCAAATTTAAATTGTTATTTAACATACTATTCATCAAAGAATTTTTATGCTGCATAGCAGGTTTCGCAGTCGTTTTCCTTGCGGGATTCGGCCTGGTGGAACTCGCTTGGGGAAAAGGTGCATATGTCGGAATGATCAACGGTCTGTTCGGAATGACGGACGAGGCTGAAAGCTATACGCCCGTTCAGATGGTTTTAAAGGAACTTACCGATTACAAACAGTATCTTCCGTACTTCTTAATTATGGCGCTTGTTGTATTTACCGCGATGCTTGTATATAACCGTTTTAAGCAGAAAGCAGTTCATACGGCGGTTTATATTGTTACCGGAATATGCTTTGTTTTCATTCCGGTGCTTATGCGTTACAGAAACGATTTTAATTTCGATTATTCGCAGTACGCTTCCGTATTTGCGTGGGGCGCGCTGTTTTTATGTTTGTGCGCATCACTTTTTGCGTATGCGGTTTTGTCGCCGAAGTTTGAACTTCCGGTAAGACTGCTTTCCATGGCGGGACTCGTGATAATTTTTATCACACCTTTGGGAAGCAACAACGGCCTTTACACGGCGTTTAACAACATGTATTTAATCGCCCCGCTTTGTATGGGAATTCTCTTCAAAGGACCGTTAAAAGACAATCCGAAACTTGCGATGCTTCGTTTCGGCGCATCGGTTTTCAGCGCATTTGTGCTTGTTCAGTCTTTTATATTCGGCACTTTGTTTGTATTCCACAGTCCGCTGATGTTTAGCGACAGTTATAAGTCTTTTACCGCAAACGAACGTCTTAAAGGAATGAGAGCGGAAGCCGGAACGGTTGAAGAAATAGAGGCACTTACCGGTTTCGTAGAGGCAAACGGAGCCGACTGGAACGAAGCACTGTTCTATGACGATATCCCGATGCTTTCTTACTGCCTGGATATCAAATCCTCGCTTTCACATTCGTGGCCCGCACTTTTGTCCTATCCGACGGAGGAATTCAAAGCGGAACTGGATTCCATGGATGAAGCACCGGTAGTATTTTACTCCGCAACGCACGGAGACTTTCTGGAAGACGGAGAGTATGAAACTATCAAGGATGAGGCTTTTGCCGAATTCCTTAAAGACAATTCCTACAGCGAGATTTACCGCGACGAACGCGTGGTTATATGCCTGCCGCAGAGTATGAACTGATGAGAGAGGTTTTTTCATGAAAGACAGAATTTGCAAATACATTAAAGAATCCAAACCGGAGACGCGCGTTGCAGCCATAAGCCTTTTATGCACCGTTTTGGCGCTTGTCGGATTTTTCTTCGAAGGCTTTACCGACCTTGATGCGTTTATGCCCGTGCAGAGCATGTATACGCTTCCTTTGGCAATTATGCTGTTCGTCTTTTACCGGACAAGGATTCTGAAACTGTTAACGATTGAGGATTTGAAAGCCCGTAAAAGACGTATTGGCTTTGATCTGGGAGTCGCTTTCTTCCTGGCGCTTTCGATAATTCTCGGTTACCAGTTAAAGATTAACAACGGCCTCACGCCCGGAGCAAAAGGATATTTAAGAACTCTTGTGTCGCCTTTCTTTTTGCAGTTTGCGTTTGCACCTTTTACCGATTTGTGGTTTGCGCTCGCCGATAAGAATTTTAATCTCGGCAAGTGTGACAAAGACGGTGAGAAGCAGGAGAAACCTTTTCGCAAAGGCAGAATTCTTTTGATTTCCGTCGGAGTGATTTTTTTTTGCTTTTTTCCCGTATTTCTGGCTTACTTCCCGGCAATCATGTCGTATGATTCGAACCGTCAGTTCGGAGAGGCCTGGAGAGGCATTTACTGGGAGCAGCAGCCTATTCTTCATACACTTATGATTCGTGCGTTCCTTTCAATCGGTTATGCGGCCGGTTCGCTCGAATTCGGTGTGGCTTTAATGAGTATTTTCCAGATGCTTGTGAGTGCGTTTTCCTTCGGCTATGCGTCAATGCTTGTCTATCGGATTACGGGTAAAAAATGGCTTTACATCGCAACACTTGCTTTCCTGGGACTTTTCCCGGTCAACTCGGTTTTAGTGCTCTGCGTTACAAAGGATATTCTTTTTACCGCATTTTTTATATTCTTCCTTTGCCTGGCATTTGAGAGAATGTATTTCCCGGTTAAAGGTAAAATGTGGCTTTACGATCTGGGAATGCTTGTATCGGGGATTCTTTTCGTATTCTTACGCAAGAACGGAATCTACGGACTCGCACTTTTCTTAATCCCGTATTTTATCGTTACGGCCCGTAAAGAGAAAATCAGAATTCTGATTCTGTTTCTTGTAATTCTTGTTTCCGGAAAGTTCGGTGTGAGTGCATTGAGAACAGCTGTAAACGGAACCGGAACTTCGATGATCGAAGCTCTTTCCGTGCCGATTCAGCAGATGGCGGCAGTAGCGGCGACTCATCAGGACGAACTTATGCCTGACGAGATAGAAGTACTTGAATATTACATCCCTGACAGTTACTTCAACAGCAATTACAATCCGACGATTGCCGACGGTCCGAAAGGAAATGCGGGATGGGTTTCCGACAGATGGACGGATGATACCGCGGGCTGGCTCAAACAGTGGTTCCATTTCCTGCGCAGATTCCCGGGAACGTATGTCAATGCATACTTAAGTCTTACGGAAGGATACTGGTTCCCCGACGACACTTCGAATTCTCAGGTGCTCGGCTACGGAAGGGGAACGGACCTCGGACTGATATACACTTTCAATGCTTCGAAGAACGAGAATTATCTGTTCGACGGCGTTAAATCGACATCGCTTATTCCGCCGCTTAAGTACCTTCTTGAAGGACCGGCGAATGCGGAAACGTATTTAAACCTTCCGGTGCTTAATATTTTATTCAGACCTGCTTTTTACTGCTGGGCGATGATGATTATTTTCGTGACATTCTTTTACCGCAGAAAATTTAAAGCACTTTGCGTCTGGTCACTGGAAATGACATACTTCCTGACCGTAATGATGGGACCGGTTGCCAACATAAGATACGTGTTCCAGATAATTGCGGCTGTTCCGCTATTATATGCGTTTCTTGTTTTCAGTGTTAACAAAGCAGATGACAGTAGTGATTCAAAGGAGACCGAATGAATACTTTACAAATCGGATCGAGAATAATCGGTGACGGACATCCGGCCTACATGATTGCCGAAATGAGTGGAAATCATGCGGGAAGCATTGAACGCGCCAAAGAGATTATACATGCGGCGGCGGAAGCGGGCGCGGACTGTATCAAGATTCAGACCTATACACCGGATACGCTTACGATAGACTGTTCCAACAAATATTTTGCCATTACGGAAGGCACCTGGAAAGGTGAGAATCTCTACAGCCTTTACGGAAAGGCTTATACACCGCTTGAATGGCAGGAGGAACTTTTCGCGGAAGCGCGTAAAACGGGAATCGATTTCTTCTCGACGCCTTTTGACAATGCCACATGCGATTTCCTCGAGAATATGGGAGTTGATTTCTACAAGATTGCTTCTTTCGAGATGATAGATCTTAAATTTCTCAAACATGTCGCATCGAAGGGCAAACCCATGATTGTTTCCACGGGAATGGGAACTTATGAGGAAATGAAAGAAGCTCTGAATGCGATATACGAAACAGGCAACACTCAGGTGGCGTTTCTCAAATGCTCGAGCGCATACCCGGCACTCAGTTCACAGATGAATTTAAGAACGATTCCCGATATGAAAGACAAATTCGGAATTCCCATCGGTCTTTCCGATCATTCCATGGGATCGCTCGGTGCGGTTGCGGCGGTTTCACTCGGCGCCAACATTATCGAGAAGCATTTCTGCTTAAGCCGTGAAATCGAGAATCCGGATGCATCGTTCTCGATGACACCGGAAGAATACCGCAAAATGGTTGACGATGTAAGGGATGTCGAAGCGGCACTTGGCGAAGTCAGTTATTCGATGACTCCGCAGGAAGAGAGCAATATGGTTTTCCGCCGTTCGCTTTTTGCGGTAAAAGACATCGAAGCCGGCGAATCTTTTACCGAAGAGAATATAAGAAGCATCCGCCCGGGATACGGTGCCAAACCGAAATACATCGATGATTTTCTTACAATGAAAGCTGCTGCGCCGGTTAAAAGAGGTGAGCCGCTTAATTTCGAACTCGTCGAAAAGGGAAAGGTTTTGTTCCTTACGAACAATTCGAATACGGATGATTTCTATGAGAAACTTATTAAGAAATGTCCCGGTGCCGTCAGATTTACGAACAGACTTACCGCGGAAATCGTTAATGCACTTAAGCCTTCGTTTGTAATAAGTTTTAATTACAAATATATCGTGAGTGAGGACGTGCTTAATCTTCTTGAAGGCAAGATTATCAACCTTCATACGTCCTTCCTTCCGTACAACAAGGGTGCTTCGCCGAACTTTTTTGCCCTTTACGACGGAACACCGTCGGGCGTTACGATTCACACGATGAGTGCGGGACTTGATAAGGGCGACATTCTGCTTCAAAAAGAAATTAAGTTCGACAAATCGAAAGAGACGTTTGCAAGCACGTACAATAAGCTGATTGAAGAGATGACGAACCTTTTCTTCGAGAATGCGGATGCACTTTTGACCGGACAAGTCAAAGGAACCCCTCAAATCCCCGAGGAGGGCACATATCATTCTTCAAAGGATTTGAAAGCGATTCGTGCCGAACATGATTTTACGTGGGATGAGAATGTGGAAGAAGTACTTAAAAGGATTAAATAAATGATAGTTTTCAGAGCGGACGGAAACAGCACACTCGGGCTCGGCCATGTCATGAGATGCATGACAGTCGCAGAAGCCGTAAGGAAAGCAGGCGACGATGCGTGCTTTGTTACGTGCTGTCCGGAAACGTTTGAAATTGTTTTCAAAAAAGGTTTTATGGCATACAGTGTCGGAGATTCTTTTACCGGATTGAAACCTTCAAAGGAAAGCCTGACAGCCGAAATCCCGGAACTTCGCGAGATACTTAAAAAGGTCGGCGCCAAGGTGCTTGTCTGCGACAGTTACAGCGCATCCGAAGATTATTTTACCGGAGTTAACGATCTGGTTAAAACCGCATACATTGATGATTTCGGGGATGCGGATTTCCCGGTGGATTTCATGATAAACTACAACATTTTTGCAAAGGATACGGACTATTCGGGTTCGTACAGACTGCTTACGGGACCGGAGTACGCGCCGGTAAGAGAGAGCTTTCGTGAAACGAAGGGACCTGACAGCGACGGGGTAAAAGAAATACTGATTTCTTCGGGAGGAACCGACAAATTCAATCTTTCTTATCTCATTGCCGATGAACTGAGCTTACGTTTCCCGGAGATTACATTCAATGTGGTGTGCGGTCCGTTTAATTCGCATAAGGCTGAACTTACCGACCTGGGATTTGAACGAAAGAATGTATGTATTCATGTTAATGTGTCGGATATGGCTTCGCTTATGAGCAGGTGCGATATGGCTGTTTCGGCAGCGGGCTCTACCATGTACGAACTGTGCACGATGGGAATACCGACGGTGACCTTCTCGTTCGTTGATAACCAGAGAAGAATCGCCGAAGGGTTCGGTGAAGCGGGTGCGGCTTTGCTCGCGGGAGATTACGATACTCTCGGTGCTGATGCTCTTTTGAAACAAATACTGACGGAATCGGAAAAACTTATTTCCGACGCTGAATTAAGAATTAAAGTGCGCGAATGTGCGCACGGAACGGTTGACGGCTTAGGTGCTGTGCGTCTGGCCGAAACACTGAATGAGGTGAACGGATGATTTTATCGGTTTTGCTTACGATTGTCTGGCTTCTTCTGATTCCTTTCGGACTCGGAACATGGGTCACATCGTTATTTTCACGCAAATTCATAACTCCCGGATTAATTCTTTTAAACGGTTATCTGTCGATGACCGCTTTATTTGAGGTGCTCTTCCTTCCGTTTTTGAAATTCGGATGGTCGTTCAATGCGCTTGCTCTTGTATTTGCAATTATTTCCGGTGTTCTTGCGCTCGTATCGTTAATTATGGGCGGAACGACGTTTTCATCAATGGAGAAACCGAAATTTGATTTCCTGTTTTTTGTTTTTCTGATTCTTACAGGTTTTCAGATTTTCATGAGGGTGTATCAGAAAGTTTATGACGGAGACGATGCGTTTTTTATTGCGACGGCGACCACCTCACTTCAGAGCAATACGCTGTTTCGAATCAATCCGTATTCCGGTTACGAGATGGGCTCTCTCGATGTACGTCATGCCCTTGCTTCGTCTCCGGTGTATCTTGCGTTCCTGTCCAAAATGACCGGCCTTCATCCGCTGATTATGGCGCATATTCCTTACGGAATTGTTCTGATAGTGATTTATTACTGCATGATTTATTCGGCAGGTCATACGCTTTTTGACGATGAAAAAGATTCAAAATACATATCGGTTTTCGCCTGCATGGCATGTGTATTTACAATTTGCGGCAATATTTCTTCATCCGTTCCGCAGACATTCATGCTGATGCGTACATGGCAGGGCAAAGCGGTGCTTGCGAATATCTGCATTCCCGCTGCGTTTCTGTATCTGATTATGGCGGCGAAAACCGTAAAAGAAGACAAAATTCCGCTTGGAATTTACGTAATGCTCGGCATTGCGGGACTTTCGGCGACGGCCATGACGACAAGCGGTGCGGTTTTCATTCCGGCACTCGCTGTTGGCGGAATGCTTGTCATTTCGATTGTGCGCAAAGAGTATTGGGCAATCCTTAAAACGTTTGTTTCGCAGATTCCGGCAATCGCGGTCGGAGTTGTCTATCTGCTTCTTAAGTAGTTTGTAACGGAGGTTTCTGATGGCGGAGATGTTTGGTTTTGTAACATCGGTATTTAGAGAATATATGGGAAACGGGCTGCTTCTTCTGTACTTTGTGGTAGCAACTCTTTTTCTTGCGTTCAAAGAGAAGAACAAAGCTTTGAAATGGCTGTTAATATCCGTTACCGCGGCAGATATTCTTGTGTTTTTCTGCCCGCTTACCGTTTCACTGATTCGTGACAAAATGGAAGAAGGAATGGTTTATTACAGAATACTCTGGCTTCTTCCGACTGTCGTCGTTTCGGTTTACGCGACAATCCGGATCATTGACATGTTCAAACAGAAATGGCTGCGTATAGCACTTGCACTTATCGCACTTGTGTGCGTTTACATCGGAGGAAATCCGGTTTACAACAGCCCGCTTTTTACCAAATCACCGAATGCTTATCAGATTCCGGAAGAAGTCATGGAACTTTGTGAGGCGGTTGAAATTCCGGGGCGAACGGTTCGTGTGCTTATGCCGAGCGAACTGATAATTTACGTAAGACAGTATTCTTCATATGTCGAGATGCCGTACGGATATGATGTCCAGGTTGAGCAGTGGGCAATGTCAAATCCGATTGAAAGGGAGATGAGCAAGGATGTCACCGACACGAAGATAATTACCGATTATGCAAAGGAGACGGGCAGTCAGTACGTTGTCGTTCGCAAAGACCATGAACTTACGGCACCGGTTGAAAAATACGGCTACGACTGTTTCTACATATCGGAGAATTATGTTGTATATCTCGATTTGAAAGCAAATATGTTCAGACCCATGGAGGACGATTTATGAGTAGAAAAACCATAAGCAGAATTGCGGCTGTCCTCTGCATTCTCGCCGCTTTAGGCGTATTTTTCGCAGCAAGCCGTTCAACACATTTCATGATGGACGACCTGTCATATGCAACCAATATCAATCCCGACAGTCCCAACTACGGTCAGCCTGTTTCTTCGGTAAAAGACATAGTTGAAAGTCAGGTATGGCATTACTTTAACTGGGGCGGAAGAACCGTTGCCCACGTTGTGCTTCAGTTTCTTTTATGGAGCGGGGAAATTGGTGCGGATATCTTCAATACAATAGCACTTTCGCTTCTTTGCGTATTTCTTGTCGGTCGAAAAAGAAAACTTGATTTGTGGATGATTGTTCTTTCTTTCGGAATGATGATTTCAACGAATCCGAACTGGCATCAGTCGCTTTTGTGGCAGTCGGCGACGGCGAATTATCTTTACATGATGCTTTTGTGTATACCTTTTACCGGACTGTATTTAAGAAAAACGGCTTGTGTAAAAGATGAGGATAAAGTTGCCGGAGAAAGCGTTTCGGGCAAGGGCAAATGCCCAAAATGGTTATGTGCAACCGGTGCGGCTCTCGGAATGTTTGTATGGGGTGTGCTTTCAGGCTGGACGAACGAGAATATCGGACCGACGGTTTTTCTGATTACAGTTGCCGTAATTGTATTTCTTTTTAAACGTAAAATCAAAGTTCCCGTCTGGATGTATACGGGAAGCGTCGGAACCGTAATCGGAAGCGCGGCAATGATTCTGGCACCCGGCAACGGTGTCCGGATGGAATATGTGGAAGACCACGGAAGCTTTATTAAGAACATGATAGCCAGGGCATCTACACTGATTACGAATTCGGAAACATATCTTTTCTCGATATTTATCATGCTTCTGATGGTTTATATCTGCTACAGGCTGTTGTTTAAAAAATTGCCGTCATATGAGGTTATTTTACTCGGACTTGCCGCGATTGTTTCGGACTGTGCAATGTTCCTTTCTCCGCATTATCCTGACAGGGCGGGATTCGGAAGTATGGTATTTGCATTGTGGGCAGTACTTAAAATGCTTGCGGAAATCTTCGAACAAAGCGAAAAAAGCGAGCGCTTTAAAATCGCGATGAGTTTGTTTTTCTGGGCGGCGGGAGTGACACTGCTCGGAATTTATCTCTAAAATTGCGGGAGAGAATCGTACCTTGCAGAACATTCAAAGGTTCAAATCGGACGATGAAAATCCGAATCAAGGATTGATTGGTAAGAAACGCAGAAATGTGTTATAATATAACGATTGAGTTTAAACGGAGGATTACTAATTTGAGAACTTATCTTGTTACCGGCGGTGCCGGATTTATCGGATCGAACTACATTCATTACATGTTTGAGAAATATGATAACGAAATCAGAATCATCAACGTTGATGTGCTTACATATGCGGGAAATCTTGAGAACCTTAGGGATATCGAAAACCGCGACAATTACACATTCGTAAAAGCGGATATTACCGACAAAGAAGCCATCGAGAAAATTTTCGCCGAGAACGATATCGACAGAGTTGTTCATTTCGCGGCTGAAAGTCATGTTGACCGTTCAATTAAGAATCCCGAGGTTTTCGTTAAAACAAACGTACTCGGTACAGCGGTAATGTTAAACTGTGCGAAGGCAGCCTGGGAACTTCCCGATCATACCTTCAAGCCCGACAAGAAATTCCTTCATGTTTCCACGGACGAAGTTTACGGTTCCTTAAGCGAGCCCGATACTTATTTCTATGAGACTACACCGTATGCGCCTCATTCACCTTATTCGGCAAGTAAAGCAAGTTCGGACATGCTTGTTAAGGCATATATGGATACATACAAATTCCCTGCCAACATTACGAACTGCTCGAACAACTACGGTGCTTATCAGTTTCCCGAGAAGCTGATTCCGCTTATTATCAACAATGCTCTTAACGGACGCAAGCTTCCCGTTTACGGTGACGGTAAAAACGTCAGAGACTGGCTTTATGTTCGCGATCATGCGAAGGCAATCGATCTCGTTCAGGAGAAGGGCAAGCTTTTCGAAACCTACAACATCGGCGGTCACAACGAGAAACAGAATATTGAAATAATTGAGATTATTCTCGATACGTTGCAGGAGATGCTTGACGATTCGGACCCGAGAAAAGCAAACGTAAGCAGAGACTTAATCACATATGTCGAAGACAGACTTGGTCATGACCGTCGTTATGCTATCGCTCCCGACAAAATCAGAAAAGATCTTGGCTGGGAACCCGAGACCATGTTCAAGGATGGAATCAAGCTTACAATCAAGTGGTATTTCGAGCACGAAGACTGGATGAAGAACGTGACAAGCGGAGATTACCAGAAGTACTACGAGGATATGTACAAAGACAGATAACGAGTGAATCATTTAACATATCGATGCTGTAATGATTTGAACTAAAAGGAGAAGTCCTATTTTGTCTCCAATGCGAACGAAATCGAAGATGATTATTTGTTGGATGATTGCGATGAAGAAATAGTAGAAGATGATTATGAAAATAAGCTAGAAAAGATAGAAGAAACGAGTAATTCATTTACGTGGAACAATGGAACAATAATTGTTCGTTTTGATGTCGAAAATGATTGGGGCGATGGATATCAGTGCAAAGATTCTATAGAGAATATTTCAGATAGTAAAATTGAAGATTGCAGAAGGGTTATTAAACGAGATACAGATATTAATTTTTGTAGGCCGTGGTGATGATGAGACTGCTATTGATGGATTAGAAACTGCGAGGAACATTGGTTTTTCTGAAGAAATGCTAAAACTGATTTTGAAAGAATCACCATAGAATTAGTATATATTACTAATTTTTCGAATTTGGGAGAAATAAGAATGAAAGTGAAGGCAAGTTTTTCTGTTGCGGTTTTATTGCTCGTATGTATTTTATGCTCTTGCAACGAAGTAAAACTCCATGAAAAATATAGGGAGATAACCGCTGCAGATGAAGAAGTTTTTCTATTCAAAGTTCTATTTTCCGCATGTGACAGTTCAGATGATGCATGTGTAACGTATTTATTTTCAAATTATGGAAATGTATACAGAATAGATGAGCATGTTGATGATTTGCACTTCTGTAAAGACATCTATAATGAACCTTTTGATAAAGTATATGAGCGGGATGTTCTCAATATTTATGACAGATTGTTGAAATGTGAAGAATATTCTTCCTGTATGGAGTATTTGGAAGCAAAGGAAATCGGACCATCAGAAATTCCGCAGAATGAAGGAATTGTTTGTGCACCTGAAGGATATGATGTTGAGTATTATGGGTTATTATACGATCAGAATGATGTGATATATGCGTTTTGCTTATATTACACATCATTTGATAATTATATGATTTATGAACCAAGAAAACGTCAGATTAACAGTGTATATGTGAAGTTGAAAAGTTTACTTTCAGATTACAATTTATGAAAAATAAGATAGATTTTTTGAGTCATCTCCTGATGAGAAGTACGTGATGGAATATTTGATTTCGAACAGAGAAAATGTCTATCAGCTAAATGAAAGTTTGAGCAATAATATAGATAGTGATTCACTGATAAAAAAGTGTACTGTTTCAGAAGAAAAAGTAAATGAAGCATACCGAATTTTTCTGGGTTGCCCACCTCAATATTCTTCAATTCCGGATAATTTGAAAGAAACAGAAAATGAATATAGCTATGAAGTGAACGGATTTACTTCAGAGGATATTAGCATACAGTTCTACGGTTTGCTATATGATGACTCTAATAATTTACATCATTACTGTATGAATTATTGGGATTCATACAGTGGGGAACTATATAAAACGAGAAATTCGAAGGTTAAAAAATCATATAAATCTGTCAGCACATTGATTGCTGAAAGAATAGATATTAAAGGAGATATTTCATGAAAGGTATCATACTTGCAGGCGGTTCGGGTACAAGGCTTTACCCGTTAACCAAGGCGGTTTCCAAACAGATTATGCCGGTTTACGACAAGCCGATGATTTACTATCCGCTGTCGATTCTTATGCTTGCCGGAATCAGAGAGATTATGATTATTTCGACCCCGAGAGATTTGCCGGTGTTTAAGGAACTTTTCGGTGACGGAAGCGATCTGGGACTTCGTATGGAGTACGCAGTACAGGAATACCCGAGAGGTCTTGCCGATGCTTTTATCATCGGTGCGGACTTTATCGGTGACGATAATGTTGCCCTTATTCTCGGCGACAATATCTTTTACGGTCAAAGCTTCTCTTCCGTACTCAAAAATGTTGCGGCGAGAGAAACGGGAGCTACGATTTTCGGCTACTATGTAAGAGACCCGAGAGAATACGGCGTTGTTGAATTCGACAAGGACGGAAAGGCAATTTCCATCGAGGAGAAGCCGGTTCATCCGAAGAGCAATTATGCCGTTCCCGGACTGTATTTTTACGACAACAAGGTAGTGGAAATTGCGAAGAATGTTAAACCTTCCGCACGAGGCGAAATCGAAATTACAAGTATCAATAACGAATACTTAAGCCGTGGAGAGCTTCATGTCGAGACACTCGGACGAGGTTTTGCATGGCTCGATACGGGAAATCATGACGCTCTTTTGGATGCATCGGATTTCGTATGTGCCTTCCAGAAGCGCCAGGGTCTCTATATTTCGTGCATAGAGGAAATCGCATATAAGAGAGGCTTCATTGACAGAGAGCAGCTTTTAAAGCTTGCTGAGCCTCTTATGAAGACTGCATACGGTCAGTATCTGGTCGAAGTCGCAAACGGACTGTAATTTAAACGAAAAGATTAAAAGATGAGCAAAAAAATGAAAGCGGCGGTAGTCGCAAGCATTGTAATCAGTATACTCATAATCGGAACCGTTCTTATTCTCGGAATCATTAAAAATTCTCCGAAAAAGGTCAGCCCTGCGGGGAATGATATGTCGGTTGCACCGAACATAACCGCCCCGGATTCCGCGGATGGCGGCAAGGCTTTTTTGAACGACAAATCCTTTCTCGACGAGTATCAGCCTTTCCTTAATGTCGAAAGAGACAACGACGAACTGAAGGAAGTTTCGCTTCTTGCAAGTTCGGTTTCGAGGGACATAAGACTTACCGTGGTTGACGCGAAGGGACGCTCCGTTTCGGGCGAAGATTTCGTTTTTAGCATCGACGGACTCGGTGAGTACAAAGATCCGGACAAAGACGGATATCTCTACATCGGCGGAGTCAAGCCGGGCAAGTATACGGTGTCGCTTTCGGACACTTCGGATTACGGATGCGTTTCCGACATAACCGTTTCGGTAAAAGAAAAAATCGACTACGAGATACTCGGTGATATTTCGTATTTAATAAAGACGGAAGATGACATAGATGTCGAAGCCGAAGATCCGCAGGAAAAAGAGGACATATCCGAACAAAGCGAGAAAACCGATTTGAGAATCGATATGTCGGCAGCGGCATTCGGAATAGACGTTTCGAAATGGAACGGCGAAATCGATTGGAAGAAAGTAAAAGAAGCCGGTGTGGAATTCGCAATCATCAGATGCGGCTACAGAGGCTCCAAAACCGGTGTGCTTGTCGAAGACCCGTATTTCAGGCGAAATTTAAAAGGTGCCAAGGCAGCGGGCGTCGACGTGGGAATTTACTTTTTTACACAGGCGATAAACGAGAACGAAGCCGTGGAGGAAGCGAGTACGGTTCTTACGCTTCTTGACGGTGAACAGATCGATTATCCGATTTTCATCGATACGGAAGGTTCGGGCGGAAGAGCCGATTCACTTGATGTGGAAACGAGAACTTCTGTCTGCACGACTTTCATGAGAACAATCGAATGCGCGGGCAAAGGTTACAAGGCGGGCGTATATGCGAGCAGAAACTGGTTCTACAAAAAGGTTCGCGATTCCGAATTTGCCCCTTACGTAATCTGGGTGGCCGAATACAACGATTCGCCGAAATATGTCGGCAAATACGGAATGTGGCAGTACACATCGAGCGGTTCGGTTGACGGAATAAGCGGAAGAGTTGATTTCGACCAGTCTTATCTTGTGAAGGAAAGCGGTACGGAATAAGACAGGCATGAATACGAAAAATCAGAATTATATCTAAGAGGGAGAAAATAAAATGGGTAAACTTACGGTAGAAACATGTGATATAGAAGGTCTTAAGATTATCACACCCGAGGTCAGAGAGGACAAAAGAGGTTACTTCATGGAGACATATCAGGCGGAGGATTTCAAGGCGGCCGGAATTGACGTACAGTTCGTTCAGGACAATCAGTCCGCTTCCGTTAAAGGCGTTTTGAGAGGTCTTCATTTTCAGATAAACTATCCGCAGGATAAGCTTGTAAGAGTCATCAAAGGCGAGGTTTTCGACGTCGCCGTGGATATGAGAGAAGGCTCCGCAACCTACGGAAAGTGGTTCGGAGTGCGTTTGAGCGAGCAGAACAAAAAGCAGTTTTTCATTCCGAAGAACTTCGCACACGGCTTCCTTGTTCTTTCGGATTATGCCGAATTCTGTTACAAATGTTCGGAACTCTACCATCCGAACGATGAAGGCGGAATCATGTACAATGACCTCGCAATCGGTGTTGAATGGCCGATTGAAGAAGGCATGGAGCTTATTATGTCCGACAAGGATACAAAGTGGGGCTCGATTACGGATCTTAAGAAATAATTCTTTCTTAAAGACTCTGTCCCGGCGGAATGAGCCGGTTACTATATTATGATTTGAGGTTTAGAAATGACAGATTCAAAGAAAACGGCAGGAAAGAAATTTCCCAAAACCGCGGGAATTGCCATTATCCTTGCAGTTGCGGCGATAATCGCAGCAATAGTTCTTCTTCATCATAACCCTCTCGCCGATCCGGGCGAAGAGATTTTCAAGAAGACGCTTGCAATGATACTTACGGGTATTTCCGCAGCCGGTGCAATAATTTTATACGACAAACTTACAGTGCTTCCGGGAGAACTGTGGTCCAGCAGGGAACTCATCTGGAAACTTGCGGCAAACGATTTCAAGAAGCGTTACGCAGGCTCGACAATGGGTCGTTTCTGGGCTTTTATTCCGCCGATTGTTACTGTACTGATTTACTATCTTGTATTCGGACTGATTTTCAAATCAAGGGCACAACTTGCGGCAAACGGAATCGAAACTCCGTATGTTGTATGGCTTATGGCCGGATATGTTCCCTGGTTCTATTTCAGCGAAGCTTTGGGAAGCGGAACGAGTGCGATGATTGAATACAACTATCTTGTCAAAAAAGTTGTTTTCAAAATCAGTATCCTGCCGATTATCAAGATTCTTGCGGCAACATTTATTCATGTTATTTTTATTGCAATCCTTTTGATTATGTATTTCTGCTATGGATTTGAACCGAGCTTTTACCTCATACAGATTCTTTATTACAGTCTCTGTATGTTTATTCTTGTGCTCGGACTTTCCTACTCAACGTGTGCAATCGTTGTATTTTTCAAGGACTTAAACCAGATTATCAATATCGTCCTTCAGCTCGGAATCTGGGCAACACCGATTCTCTGGGATATCACGATTATTCCGGAACAGTACAGGATATTTTTCAAACTGAACCCCGTTTTCTATATCGTAAACGGCTACCGTTCATGTCTTTTCGAGAAACAGTGGTTCTTCGAGGATTTCTATTCAACGATGTTTTTCTGGATTACGACAATTCTGATATTCGGTATCGGAAGCCTGATTTTCAAGAAACTTAAAGTTCATTTTGCGGACGTATTATAAAGGGTAAAAGACGGAGATAAAATGGAAGAAAACTTAGCAATCAAAGTTGAAAAAGTCAATAAAATATATAAGCTCTACCCGAGACCCGTGGACCGTATCATCGATACTTTTCACCTGATGCCGTGGAAGAAATACAGCGAGCATCACGCACTTAAAGATGTCGATTTTACCGTTAAAAAAGGAGAGACGGTCGGCATCATCGGAACGAACGGTTCGGGTAAATCGACAATTCTTAAGATTATTACCGGCGTACTTCATCCGACATCCGGAAACGTTTCGATTAACGGACGTATTTCGGCGCTGCTTGAACTCGGTGCCGGTTTCAACATGGAATATACCGGACTGGAGAACATTTACTTAAACGGTACCATGATTGGTTTTACCAAAGCGGAAATCGACGAGAAACTCGACAGCATTCTCGAATTTGCCGACATCGGAGAGTTCGTATATCAGCCGGTCAAAACATACTCTTCCGGAATGTTTGTGCGACTCGCTTTTGCGGTTGCGATAAACATCGATCCGGAAATTCTCATTGTAGACGAAGCTCTTTCGGTCGGAGATGTTTTCTTTCAGGCGAAATGCTATCGTAAATTCGATGAATTCAAGCGCATGGGCAAGACAATTCTTTTTGTCAGCCATGACTTAAGCTCAATTGCGAAGTACTGCGACCGCGTAATTCTTTTAAACAAGGGAGACAAACTCGGTGAAGGTTCACCGAAGGAAATGATAGATGTGTATAAGCAGGTTCTTGTCGGACAGTATACTTCCGATAAGAATTCGAACGTGTCCGAGGAGGATGTTGCAAACTGCATGCAGCAGGGAATCAATCCCGATACGCTTGAATACGGCTCGGGCAAAGCCAAAATATCGGGCTTTTCGATAACCGACGAGCAGGGACGCGAGACGAATGCGATTATTAAGGGACAGAAATACACCGTGCACATGTATACCGAATTCTCGGAAGATACGGAATCACCCATATTTGCCTTCAGTGTCAAAAATGTAAAAGGTACCGAGATAACCGGTACAAATACCATGTTTGAGAAGGCTTTCATGGAGTCGGTTTCAAAAGGAAGCCGAAAAGAGATTTCTTTTACCCAGGTTATGAATCTGCAGGGCGGAGAGTATCTTATCTCATTCGGACTTACAGGTTACGAAGCGGGTGAATTTACCGTGTACCACCGTCTTTACGACTGTGTGAATATAACGGTTATTTCCGATAAGGATACGGTCGGATTTTATGACATGTTCTCAGAGGTTACGGTTAAGGACATGCAGGGGACGTAAAAAGACAAACCGGAGGCAAAAATGCAGGAAACAATCGGTAAAATTGTATTGGATGAAACATTTTATCCCGGAAGGGATTTATATTCAGACGGTTCCGTTGAGGATGTAATTCTCGATATTGTGAAGAACAATCCGAAGGAGGAATACCGCCGCATAGTTGAAGAGCGGGCAAACTGGCCGCTTTTTTATCATTTAAGTGAAGCGCGTGCGAATATAGTAAGCTGGCTGCCTGTCGACAAGAGTAAGAAAGTCCTCGAAATCGGATCGGGCTGTGGCGCGATTACAGGCGCTTTGGCGGACCGTTTCGGCTCTGTTACGGGAATTGACTTATCGAAGAAAAGAAGCACCATAAACGCCTTAAGATGCGCCGAGAGGGACAATGTTCAGATTCATGTCGGAAACTTCATGGATATTGAGAAGACACTGGATTGTGATTACGACTGCATCTTTCTTATCGGTGTGTTTGAATACGGAAGCGGATATATCGGC
Source organism: Lachnospiraceae bacterium (assembly GCA_024403285.1). GTDB lineage: Bacteria > Bacillota > Clostridia > Lachnospirales > Lachnospiraceae > UBA3766. The sequence continues at coordinate 17,114 of JAKSSB010000010.1, forward strand.
GGTAAAACGCCTTTTACCGATTTCCTTAATATCGTTAAAAAACATGTTTCGAAGGACGGACATATATTTATCGCGATTGAGAACAGACTGGGCTTAAAGTATTTCTCAGGCTGCAAAGAGGATCATTCCGGAGCCTATTTCGACGGAATCGTGAATTATCCTTCGTTTAAGGGTGCGAAAACGTTCTCCAAGCAGGGACTTGAGAAAATGCTTAAGGAATGCGGAATCAATGAGTATTCTTTCTATTATCCGTATCCCGACTACAAGTTCCCGAACCGGATTTTCTCGGATGAATTCCTGCCCTCGAAAGGTGATCTTAATGACAATATCAGGAATTTTGACCGCGACCGCCTCCTGCTATTCGACGAGGCGAAGGCATTCGACGCTCTCTGCGAAGACGGTCTTTTCCCGGAATTCTCCAATTCGTTTCTGATTGTTACGGGACCGAAATACGATATCGAATACGTCAAGTTTTCGAATGAGAACAGAGGAGATTCCAAATCAATTTATACTTCGATTGAGAAAAACGGACTCGGAAAATGCGTTTATAAACGTGCCTGTTCGGAAAAGAGCCATGAACATATCGATTCGGTTGAGGAAAGCTACAGACTTCTTTTGGAGAAGTACAAAGGTTTCCCCGTTGAAATCAACAAGTGTTTCAAGAGAAGCGACCGGAAAGGCGAGCTGACTTTCGAATTTGTCAAAGGAAAGTCACTTTCCAACATTATGATGGAGCATATCGCAAACAACGACCGTGAAGGTTTCATGAAAGAATTTGAACGGTTTAAAAAGCTTGCATCCTACAACAGTGAATTCCCCGCTTCGGACTACGATCTGATTTTTGAGAATATTATTGTGGACGGAGATAAGTGGACACTGATTGATTATGAGTGGACTTTCAGGGAAGCGGTTCCCGCATCGGATATAATCTCCAGGGCACTGTACTGTTTCCTTCTTTCAAACACGGGTGCGGAGACAATCAAAGAGTGGCTTCTTGATGAAGATTTTGATTTCGATGCGACCGCAGCGAAGGAAGAAGAATTCCAGAAGAAAGTCTGCGAAGGCAGGATGGCATCGTCCGTTATGCGTCACAATATCGGCAATGAAGTATACACTCTTGACTATGTCAAGGACAAAGCCGACCTTGGAAAGAAACGAATTCAGGTTTATGAAGACCATGGAAAAGGATTCTCCGAGAATGATTCATATTTCATTGAACGAATCCTGCAATGCGGTGACGAAGCCACATTTACTGTTAAATTAAATCAGGATTTAACAAATGTCCGTATTGATCCTTCGTTCTCTCCGTGCGCAGTAATCTTCAGAAGCGTAACCTGTGAAGGCAAGGATGTTCTTTCTGTTGTTACCGGGGGAAAGAATAACGGTAAGAAGAAAGGTCGTAACGTAATCGTCTTTCCGAAGTACGATCCCAACTTTTCTTTTAAGGTATCAAAGATTCTCGGTAAAAGAGAATCGGCGGAAATCGAATTCAAATTGAGAATTGTGAAACTCGACGAAGAGACCGGAGCAATTTTTTCGTAGCCGGCAGGAGCAGAGGGTATGGGCGGAATTAAAAAGACAATACAGTCGGTGCTTATTAACAAAGCTCACCGCAAATACAAAAAAGAGCTTCTCCGTGCGGGGGAAGGGTATGAAATCTACGCCGAGGCTATGCGCAAATCTCTTGCAGAGAAATATTCGGCAAACGGAAGCAAAATGATTCCTCAGATTCTTACGGAAACGGAAGTTCCGGCATTTGCCGCAAGACTTAAGCATCTTTCTGCGGATGACAGTAAATTTGTCATTTTTACAACAGACAGAAGTGTTCTTTCACCGGTGGCGGGAGATGTCTTTGCATCGTTTTTTGAGGAAAACGAAGATGCGTGCGTTTGTTATGCGGATGAAGACAGGTATCCCATGCCGGATATGCCGCCTAAATTCAACGGCCTTCCGCCGATGGATGAAAGCAGTCTTAAGTTTGCAAATCTTTGCAATCCGTTTTTTAAACCGGTACCGTCTTTTGAAACACTTCTTTCGGAACGGTATACGGGAAATATAGTTGCAATCAGACTTAATACACTTATTTCGTACGGCCTGGATGAAGCTTTAACAGTTTTCGAAAAGCCGGCAGACGGTGACGGAGAGTCTGCGGGCAAAAGTGTTGATGAACTCCTTACCGCGAGAAGAATGCTTTACGATTTTGAACTGCGTCTTTTCGGTAAAGAGGGAGAGAAAGCGTTCGTGCATGTTCCGTATATTCTTATGCATACGCTCTGTGTCCCGGGAACGGAGAATGATGAGTATATTTACGGAGCGGAACCTGAATATGATGATTTGAAGACCGCTTACCGCGACAATTCTTTTACCGGATTGATTTCGGTGGTGATTCCGTCCAAAGATCATCCGGAGGTTCTTCAAAACTGTGTTTCTTCGATGAGGGAGCTTACAGGTTATTCAAATTACGAAATAATTGTCGTCGACAACGGTTCAAATGATGCAAACAGAGAATTAACAGAGGAAATGAGCCGCAAGTACGACTTTAAATATGTTTTTTATCCGGAAGAATTCAATTTCTCGAGAATGTGTAACAGAGGAGTAAAAGCCGCAAACGGCGAGATTATTCTTCTTTTAAACGATGATATTGTAATTACCGACGCCGAGTGGATGGAGCGCATGGCTTCTTATGCTTCGAAGGAAGAAATCGGAGCCGTGGGACTTAAACTTCTCTATCCGGACGGTGATTTGATACAGCATGTCGGAATTACAAATGCTGTGGACGGACCGGTTCACAAATTCATCGGACAGAGCGATTCAATAAATTACTATCACGGCCGAAACCGCGTTGACCACAACTGCATTGCGGTGACCGGTGCCTGCCTGATGGTTCGTAAAAGTCTTTACGATTCGGTGGGCGGACTTGATGAGAATTTAAGAGTAGCCTATAACGATGTTGATTTGTGTTATTCGCTTGCCGGGAAAGGCTTAAGAAACGTGGTTGTCTGCTCGGCTTCGGCGGTGCACTGCGAATCGGTGAGCCGCGGAAACGATGCGCTTGACAAAGTTAAGATGGACAGACTTGTCAGTGAACGAAGTTTTCTTTATGAGAAACATCCGAAGTATTACCATTTCGACCCTTACGAGGGCGCGATGAATGCGGGCGGAAGCAGCCTTGATTTGTCGCTGAGCGCTGTCGATGCCGGATCGAATGAAGTAAAGTTTTCTCCGACATCGAAAAAGTTCGATGAACTTCCGTCGGGAATTCATGTTTCCCTCGACCGTGCGGAGAAAGAGCCCGGCGAAATGGGAAGCGAAACATCCTATGCCGTCGAAGGATTTCTGGTTGTACCGGAAGCGGACAATGCCAGATATTCTTTTACCATGGTTCTCAAATCGGAAACGAAAGTCTATGCGGCGGCTCTTAAGAAGCAGATGAGGCAGAATATCGCGGACGGATTTCCGAAGGCTTCAAACCTTGAACTTTGCGGATTCGGAGCGAGAATCGTAAAAGGGTATGTCGAACCGGGCAGGTACGAAATCGGTTTTTACGCTGCGGACAGCTGTTCGAGACAGCGGCTTTTCAATGCGACCGGACAATTTTTGGCGCTAGCGCAAATGGACGAAAAAGAAATCAGGTACTACAAGGACCTGTGTGACGAACTCAAAAAACAGAATACCGAACTCAAGGCGAAGCTTCTTTTATCCGAGACGAAGAGAAACGAGGCCGAAGAGAATCTTGCGAGAATCAAGAACAGTTTCTTCTGGAAGGCAATCAAACCTTTCAGAATGATTCGTGTGCTTTTTATCAGACTCGGTTATTACAAATCGCCGAAGAAAATCTTAAAGAAGATTATTTACAAGAAGAGACTTAAAAAAGCGTATGTAAGCCTTGGAACGGGCTCATTCCCGGATGAGGCGACGAGAAAGGAAGAATCGTCGAAGGTATATGACAGAAAAATTGTCTTCTCGATTCTCGTCCCGCTTTACAATACGCCCGAGAAATTCTTACGCGAAATGATTGAATCGGTGACCGGCCAGACCTATCCCGACTGGGAACTGGTTTTGTGCGACGGCTCGGATTCCGAACATGATTATGTCGGTAAAATATGCGCGGAATACGCCGATAAAGACGCAAGAATCGTCTACAGCAAACTTGAAAAAAATCTGGGCATCGCCGGAAACACGAATGAGTGCTACCGTCACGCGACAGGCGAGTATGTCGGCCTTTTTGACCACGACGACGTGCTCCATCCGGAAGCTTTTTACCGGTACAGGGAAGCTATCGATTCGCAGGATGCTGACTTCATTTACTGCGATGAGGCGACGTTTAAGGGCGGAAATTTAAACGATATGATCACGCTTCATTTCAAGCCGGATTATGCGCCTGATACGCTTCGTGCGAACAACTATATCTGCCATTTTTCCCTGTTTAAAAAAGAACTTTTACAGGAGACGGATTTCTTCAGAACGGAGTTTGACGGCAGCCAGGATCATGACATGATTTTACGACTTACGTCCATAGCGAAAAAGGTTGTTCATATTCCGGGAATCTACTATTACTGGCGTTCTCATGCGGGAAGCGTCGCTTCGGGAATCGAAGCCAAACCCTACTGCATCGATGCGGCGAGAAGGGCAATTGACGATTCACTCCGCAATCACGGAATTTACAATACGGTAATTACTTCGACGCGTGCGTTCGAAACGATTTTCAGACTGCAGTACGAGATAACAGACCCGTCACTCATTTCGATTATCATCCCGTCGAAGGACAACGCAGACAGTTTAAAGCGCTGCATCGATTCAATCGTAAAGACATGTACTTACGACAATTACGAAATTCTTGTCGTTGAGAACAATTCGACCGAAGAAGCGACGTTTAAGTACTACGAAACACTCGCTGAAAATCCGCACATCAGAGTAATTAAGTACGAGGGTGGATTCAACTACTCGAAGATCAACAATTTTGCGGTAAAAGAAACAAAGGGCAAATACCTTCTTTTCTTAAACAACGACGTTGAAGTGATTTCACCTGACTTTATGGAAGAACTTCTTATGTATGCTCAGAGAAAAGATGTCGGCTGTGTCGGCTGCAAACTTTTATTCCCGAACAATAAAATTCAGCATGCCGGAATTGTGCTCGGACTCGGTGCAGACAGGGCAGCGGGACACATTCATTATCTCGCGGAGAACGATCATATCGGATATATGGGAAGACTCTGTTATGCGCAGAATGTTACGGCAGTTACGGCAGCCGCAATGATGGTTTCGAAGGAAAACTTCCTTGAAGCGGGCGGATTCGACGAAGAACTTGCTGTTGCATATAACGATGTTGATTTCTGCCTGAAACTTCGCGCAAAGGGCCTTTTGAACGTATTCACTCCTTTCGCCGAAGGATATCATTACGAATCGCTTACGAGAGGGAGCGATGCAAACGATGCTAACAGAGCAAGATTTGAAAAAGAAATCGCATATTTTAAAGAAAAACATCACGACGAAATTGAGGCGGGAGACCCGTATTTCAATCCTTTCTTCAGCCTTGACAAGAGTGATTACACCTTGAAAACGGTGGCACATTAGTGTAAAATTTCAGTATTGAAAACTCATCTTAAGGGGGTACACAATGGATTACAGAGAACAGTTTAATTTTTGGCTTAATGACGACTATTTTGATGAGGCAACCAAGAAAGAACTCTTGGCGGTAAGAAACGATGAAAAGGAAGTCGAAGATCGTTTTTACCGGGATCTTGAGTTCGGAACCGGCGGATTAAGAGGCGTCATCGGTGCCGGTACCAACAGAATGAACATTTATACGGTCCGCAAAGCCACACAGGGACTGGCCAATTATATTATTGCCAACAACGCGCAGAACAAGGGAATTTCAATCGCATACGATTCGAGATTCATGTCGCCGGAATTCGCCGACGAAGCAGCACTTTGTATGGCGGCAAACGGAATTAAGGCTTATGTGTTCGACGCACTTCGTCCGACACCCGAGCTTTCGTTTTCGGTAAGATATCTGGGATGTACCGCAGGTATCGTGGTAACCGCAAGCCACAATCCTCCCGAGTATAACGGCTACAAGGTTTACTGGGAAGACGGCGCACAGGTTACGTCACCGAGAGATATTGAGATTATCGACTGCGTTAAGGCTGTGACCGATTATCATACGGTTAAGACGATGGATAAGGCTGAGGCTGTAGCCAAAGGTCTTTATGTTACAATCGGTAAGGAAATCGATGATGCTTTCATAGCAGAACTTAAGAAGCAGATTATCCGCCCTGATGTCATCAGAGAGATGGGCAAAGAATTGAAGATTGTTTACACACCTTTCAACGGAACCGGAAATGTTCCCGCAAGAAGAATTCTTAAGGAAATCGGTTTTGAGAATGTGTATGTTGTCCCCGAGCAGGAAATGCCGGATCCGAAGTTTACGACACTCGAGTATCCGAATCCCGAGGATCCCAAAGCTTTTACCCTTGCGCTTAAGCTTGCGAAGGAGGTTAAGGCTGATATCGTTCTCGCAACCGATCCCGATGCGGACAGACTCGGAATTTACGCATACGATACCAAATCGGGAGAGTATGTATCTTTTACCGGTAATATGTCGGGAATGCTTATTGCGGAGTACATTTTAAAGAGCAGAAGAGAAATGGGTATTATGCCCGAGAAACCGGCTCTTGTCAAAACAATCGTTACAACGAACATGGCAGACCGTATTACAGCGGAATACGATGTAAGCATGATTGAGGTGCTTACCGGATTTAAGTACATCGGCGAACAGATTAAGTGGTTCGAGCGTGACAATACTTACAATTATGTATTCGGACTCGAAGAAAGCTACGGATGTCTTGCGGGAACACATGCACGTGACAAGGATGCAATCGTTGCCGTTATGTGCCTTTGCGAAGTTGCCGCATGGTGCAAGAAACAGGGCATTACGGTATGGGATATGATGCTTGACATGTATGAGAAATACGGATATTTCAAGGAAGATCTTTATACCATCACCATGAAGGGTAAGGAAGGAAGCGAACAGATTGCCGCAATTATGGAGAACTTACGTAAAAATGTTCCGACGGAATTCGGCGCTCTCAAGGTTAAAGAATTCAGAGATTACAAGAGCGGAATTATTAAGAATCCGGTAACGGGCGAGGAGAAACCCACCGGACTTCCGACTTCGAACGTTCTCTATTTCGACCTTACGAATGACTCCTGGTGCTGTGCAAGACCTTCGGGAACGGAACCGAAGATTAAGTTCTACATGGGTGTCAAAGGAACAAATCTTGAAGATGCCAAAGCAAAAGTAACAGCTCTTACCGAAAGCCTTAAGAGCAAGATAGAGTATTAATCATGGGAATTGTTAAGCAGAGAATAGTTCAGACAACAGGATATATGCGCAGAAACGGTGTGAAGAACACCGTTTTTGCCGTATGTGAAAGACTTTTCGATGCTCCGAATGAGACATATTCATATTCTGAACCTCTTGAAACCGATTTGGCGAGACAGAGAGTCAGACAGTACGAGAAACCTGTCAAAGTGAGTATTGTTGTTCCGGCATACAAAACGAGCGACAGATTTTTTACGGAACTCATCGAATCGGTGGTTGCACAGACGTATCCGTACTGGGAACTTGTAATAGGTGATGTCGTATCGGAATGCAGCGAGTCTCACCGTAAGATTGTTGAATCTTTTAACGATGAGAGAATTGTATATTTTGATATAGATACCAATTATGGAATCTCAGAGAATACGAACATTACCATGGGACGTGCCACGGGTGAGTATATCGGTCTTCTCGACCACGACGATGTGCTTACACCGGACGCTCTTTACTACATGGTTAAGTGCTTAAACCGAAATATTAATAAGGACCCGATCTTGATTTATTCGGATGAGGATAAAACAGATGCGGAGCTGAAAAGCTTCTATGAACCGCATCGAAAGAGAAAATTAAATCTGGATTTAATTCTTTCGAACAATTATATCTGCCATTTTACAATGATTAAGGCCGATGTGATAAAGGAACTCAAATTCCGTAAAGAATATGACGGCGCGCAGGACTACGATATGTTTTTGCGCTGTATTGCAATGGACATTTACGGAGAGAGAATATTCCATGTTCCGAAGATTCTCTATCACTGGAGATGTCACGAGAATTCGACGGCATCGAATGTGAATTCCAAAGATTACGCTTATGACAGCGGACGCAGGGCCGTGCTTGATTTCTGCAATAACAACAACTGGAAGGTTTCGGTTGAAGAGACCATGCATAAAGGTTTTCACCGTCTTGAATATCTGCCGGATATTTTCGCAAACCGTAAATCCGTGGGAGCTGTATGCGGCCCGGTTTATGCGCACGGCAAGGTCCTTTCCGGTGTGCTTATGGCAGACGGAACCTGCCCGTACAAGGGACTTAACAGACATTACAGCGGATATATGCACAGAGCTTCTCTTATGCAGAAGACTTTTGCCGGAGATATCAGAAATATTGTTGTAAGGGACGAACTGAGTTCCTTCTTTAAAGATGTAACGGAAGGTCTCTCGGAGACCAGTGACGAAAAGGAAATTATCGAAGCAAGTATCCGATTTGCATCCGGAATCAGGGAAAGAGGCTACTATATCGTTTACGATCCTCAGTTGAAAGGTGTATCTTTGTAATGAGCAAAGTATCGGTGGTAATTCCGAATTACAACGGAACTGAATATCTGAAAGAATGCCTGGCTTCGCTTTCAAAGTGCACGATGTACGACGAGAGCGAAGTTATTGTTGTTGACAACGCTTCGACTGATGCTGATGTGGAGGAAGCCGTTGCTTCTTTTACCGGTGTGCGTCTTATAAAGAGGAAGGATAACGGGGGCTTTTCGGTGGCTGTAAACGAAGGCATCAAAGCAGCCGAAAGCGAGTACGTAATTCTTCTGAATAACGATACGACCGTGTCGGTCAATTTCATTGAAAGCCTGTATTTATCAATATCTCAGAAGCCTGTTTGTTTTTCCGTACAGAGCAAGATGGTGTCCTTTAAAGAGCCGGAAATCATTGATGATGCAGGTGATTATTATGACATTTTCGGATGGGCATACGCTCTCGGAAAAGGTAAAAACGCTTCCGCCTTCACAAAGGAACGAAAGATATTTGCTTCCTGCGCCGGAGCGGCAGTTTACCGCAAAAGAATTTTTGAAGAAATCGGATATTTCGACGAAAAGCATTTTGCTTATCTTGAGGATATCGACATAGGATACAGGGCACGACTTTACGGATATGAGAATTTCTTTGATCCCGACGCGGTATGTTTCCATTACGGAAGCGCATCGTCCGGTTCGAGATACAACGAATTCAAAATCCGCCTTGCCGCTGCCAACAGTCTGTACATAATCCGCAAGAACCAGCCGTTGTGGCAGAGAATACTTCTTTTTCCGTCGCATTTTACCGGAGTGGTGGTCAAACAGCTCTTTTTTACCATGAAAGGATTCGGAGGAGCTTACCATGAGGGAATTAAGAACGGACTGAAACTTTGCAGGGGTACAAAAACGAAATTTACCCAAAACATGCAAAAAAAGGCGTTTCTTATAGGATTTGAGCTGCTTTGGGGCGTTTTTAGGCGCTTGCAAAAAATGTAATAATATTGTAACATATCAAGTTGAGGATTATCCCGTATCGGTTTGGGATAAAGGTGATCGTTTTGATAAAGGACAACCAGAAATATTTTAATCGTCTTCACGTCGTTTTGGACGCTTTGATGACGGTGATTTCATATATACTTGCCTGGTACTTGAGAATTATTCTGTTCCCGCAGAAACGGGCCGGTGTGCTTCTCAGGGAAACGTACTTCAGCGCCCTCTATTTTATTGTTCCGGGCAATCTTCTCATTTATTCGCTGCTGAATCTGTACAAATCCAAGCGGTATTCGTCCGCATGGAAAGAAGTATACGATGTGGTGAAGTCAAATGTTATAAGTCTTTTAATATTCCTGGGCATCCTCTATCTGGTCAATCAGCCGTTCTTCTCACGTTCGATGATTTTCGTTTTTTACTTCATCGACTGTATTTTCATGGTTTTAATGAGAAATGCCGTGAGAATTGTGCTTCGTTCAATAAGAAGAAGAGGCTACAACTTAAAGCATATTGTGCTTGTGGGATATTCGAGGGCCACGGAAGAATACATAGACAGACTTACGGCGAATCCGCAGTGGGGATATGTGGTTAACGGAATTCTCGATGACAAAATCCCTGAAGGTACGCTTTACCGTGGTGTGAAAGTTCTCGGCCCGATTGATTCGCTTGAGAATGTTCTTAAAGAAAACGACCTTGACGAGATTGCGATTACTTTGTCGCTTTCCGATTATAATATGCTCGAAGATATCGTGGGACAGTGTGAGAAATCGGGAGTTCATACAAAGTTTATTCCCGATTACAATTCGGTTATCCCGAGCAGACCTTATACGGAAGACCTTTCGGGGCTCCCGGTTATCAACATCAGACGCGTTCCGCTAACCAACACGGTTAACTGGATTATCAAGCGAATTGTCGATATTTGCGGTTCACTGCTTGCAATTATTTTGTTTTCGCCTATAATGGTTATTGCGTCTGTCGCAATTAAACTTCAGGACGGAGGTCCCGTAATCTTTAAACAGGAGAGAGTGGGACTTCACAATAAGACTTTTCAGATGTATAAATTCCGCACCATGATTATCCAGAAGGAAGGCGAGGAGAAGACCGCCTGGACCGTCAAGGACGATCCGCGTGTTACGGGATTCGGTAAATTTTTAAGACGAACAAGTCTAGATGAGGTACCGCAGTTTTTTAACATTCTGAAAGGTGACATGTCACTCATCGGTCCCAGACCGGAGCGACCTTATTTCGTGGAACAGTACAAGGAAGTGGTTCCCAGGTATATGATTAAGCATCAGGTTCGGCCGGGTCTTACGGGATGGGCTCAGGTTAAAGGCTACAGAGGAGATACATCAATAAGGAAACGAATCGAGCTTGATATTTATTATATAGAGAACTGGACACTCGGATTTGACATCAAAATCCTTTTCATGACGGTGTTCAGCGGATTTATTAATAAGAATGCATATTGATTTATACGGAGGGAAATATGGGTAATTCCAGAAAAAGAAAGAAGAATCAGGCCAAAACGGTTCTTCTTGTATTCATGCTTCTGATTCTTTGTGTGGCTGTAGGAGCATTGTTGGCGGTTCTTAAACTGACAGATAAGGAAAAAGGCGTACAGAAGTACGAGATTCCTGAAGAGAAGATCGAGGCTAACTCCTCGGTAAAAGAGAAATTCGAAAACGATGCAAATCTTTCAAAGTATACTACCGTGGCTTTATTCGGTGTTGACGCAAGAAACGGTTCTCTTGCAAAGAGCACACGAACCGATACAATCATGATTGCGGCAATCAACAACGAAACCGGTGAAGTAAGAATCTGTTCGGTATACCGTGATACATATCTCAATATCGGAAACGATTCTTACAACAAGTGTAACAGTGCTTATGCCAAGGGCGGTTACGAGCAGGCAATCAACATGCTCAACATGAACCTCGACCTTTACATTACCGATTTCATTACTGTCGGATTTGAAGGTGTAATCGATACCGTTGATGCGGTCGGCGGTGTTGAAATCGATGTTCAGGACAATGAGATTAAGCATCTTAACAACTATCAGGCTTCAATGTGGTGTACGGAATCAAATCCCAACAACTTCACCACGGATTATATCCCGGTTTCAAATGCCGGCAAGCAGACTCTTAACGGACTTCAGGCACTTGCTTACTGCCGTATCAGATATACAGCAGGAAGCGACTTCAAACGTACCGAGAGACAGAGAACGGTTCTTGAACAGATTCTCAACAAAGCCAAAGGAACAAGCCCTACAAAGCTTACTCAGGCTGTTAACGATGTAATGCCTCTTGTTGCAACAAGCCTTGATGTTTCCGAACTTATCGATATCGCTACAAACGCTTCGAAATATACCATTACGGACACAAACGGTTTCCCGTTTGAAGGCCATATTACAACCGGCAAGATTTCAAGCAAGGGTGACTGTGTAATTCCCGTAGATCTTGCAACCAACGTAGAAGAACTTCATGAGTTCCTCTATCCGGGTGCAGAGTATACCGTATCCGATGATGTTCTCGAATACAGCAAGAAGATCCACAGCGATACAGCTCCCTATATTTCGGTTTCGGCTGCACCGGCTGAATAAAGATGTATCAAATGAAATTTAGTTTGTGATAGAATGTAAGAGCCGCATTTTGTGGCTCTTACTTTAATATAGCGGAGGATTGTTTCACACACCGCCAACGCTGCCTGATTTATGAATTGAGGTGCTGATTTGGACAGAAAGAAAGTTGATGTAATAATTCCGTGCTACAAGCCCGGTAAAAGATTTCTCGAACTCATTGCCAAACTCGAGAAACAGACATACCCTGTGAATCATATCTATATTATGAACACGGAAGAAAAGTATTTTACCAATCTTGTGTACGGTCACCAGTTTGAAACGGAGCATAAGAATGTTACCGTGACACATATATCCAAAATGGAATTCGACCATGCCGCAACGCGAAGCGAAGGAATTTCGAAATCGGATGCCGACTTTTTTATCCTGATGACCGATGATGCCCTTCCGAAAGACGATACGCTCGTAGAGGAACTGATTAAGCCGATAGAGTCGGGCGAGGCGGCGGCATCGTATGCGCGACAGCTTCCGAACAAGGACTGCAGGTATATCGAGAAATATACGAGAGTGTTCAATTATCCCAAAAAGTCGATGATTAAATCATCTCAGAATCTTAAATCTATGGGAATCAAGACATTCTTTTTTTCGAACGTCTGCGCGGCGTACGACAGGAAGATTTTTGACAAACTCGGCGGATTTGTAAATTTCGCGATTTTCAATGAGGATATGCTTTACGCTTATAAACTCATTGAGAAAGGATATAAGATTGCTTACGTGGCGGAAGCGAACGTATACCATTCGCATAATTATTCCAATATGCAGCAGCTCCACCGCAACTTCGACCTGGGTGTTTCACAGGCCGAACATCCGGAAGTTTTCAAGAAGTTCCCTTCTACGGGAGAGGGTAAAAGACTTGTCAGAATGACGACAAGATTCCTTAAAAAGCAGGGAAAAGCCTACATGATTCCGAGGCTTTATATCTCAAGCGCTTACAAGTTTTTAGGCTACAAGCTCGGAACAAATTACCGGAAACTTCCCGAAAAACTTGTAATGAAATTAACAATGAACAGAGAATACTGGCTTAAGAAGAATATCAGGGATGCCGCAAGCAGAATCGATCCTTACAGCGGATACGGTATATCCAAGGAAGAGCGCAAGTAATCAAAAAAACATTTTCTCTTCACTTATTTTTCACCAAAGAAGAATAGTATTCGACCTTGTAAGGATTATAAGTCCATAAATTTATCGGAATTAATCGTTTCTTTTGTGTATGAAAAGGAGGAATACATAATGGACGGAATGAATAACAATAACGGATTTGATTTTAACCGGAACGGAGTCACACAGCCCGAGGTTGTGCCTACGAACAACTCATACGAGAGTGTGCAGCCGGAAATTGTGCCTACGAACAACTCATATGAAAGTGTACAGCCGGAAATCGTACCTACGAACAAATCATATGAAAATGTACAGCCGGAGTCTGTACAGACGAAACGCGCATATGAGTCTTTTCAGCCTGAAACAGAAACGCTGAACCGATCTTTTCAAACCGCGCAGCCTGAAGCAACACCTGTAACGCCTACAGCTGCCAAGACG
>JAKSSB010000100.1 GCA_024403285.1 Lachnospiraceae bacterium
AGAACGCAGGCCAAGAATTCCTTATCACCTCGCGTAAAGGTAGCAGATTTTGGTATAGCGAAGGCTGTATCAAGCAATACCATCACCAGCCATGCAATGGGCTCAGTGCATTATACCTCACCGGAACAGGCAAGAGGTGGTTATTCCGATACCAAGAGTGATATCTATTCGATAGGTATTACTTTGTTTGAAATGGTTACGGGTCATGTTCCTTTTGACGGAGAGACAACGGTTGCCATAGCTATTAAGCACATTCAGGAAGAAATGCCTTCGCCGAGGCTTTATGTTCCGGACGTTCCTATAAGTGTTGAACAGATTATATATAAATGTACACAGAAGAATCCCGACAGACGTTATGCGAAAGTCGGAGAACTTATCGAGGATTTGAAGAAATCACTTATAAGTCCCAACGAAGATTTCGTCAAGATTGATTCACTTGAGAAAAATTCCGTTACCAGAGCTGTGACGGACAGAGAAAGAGATATGATTAAAAGAGGTGCGACCGGCCAGAGTGATGCCATTCTTTCGGCAGCGGCAGCAGGCGGTATAGCACTTTCAAATACGGGTGAAATATCCGACAGACGTCAGAATCCCGCACACGGTCAGAGAAAACCTTCGGGAGAGAGAAGACCTTCACAGGGAAGAACTCCTTCAGGCGAGAGAAGAGCTAACGACGCCGCAAGAAAGAGCTCAAGAAAGAATGACAGATTCGATGATGATGATGACGAAGAAGATCCGATGATTGAAAGAATCAAAACAGTTATCATTATTGTTGCGGCTGTTTTAATCGGATGCATAGTTCTTTATTTTGCCGGCCTGGCAGCAGGCGTATTCGGAAACGGTTCCGGTTCCGGTAAGAAGAACTCGAACATTCCGGTTCCGAACGTTGTCGGAATGCAGTTTAAGGAAGCAGTCAGCATGCTTGCGGAGAAAGAAATTCTGTATGATGTTAAATATGAAGCCAGCGACAGCGTTGAGGCTAACCATATTATTTCCACCGAGCCTGAGGCAAATACCGAAATCTCCAAGGACGATAAGATTATTCTTGTAGTCAGCATGGAAGGCAGCGGTGTTAATCTTATGAGTGTAATCGGCTATTCCAAAGCCGAAGCAAGATCGATGCTTGAAGACGACGGATTCGTTGTTGAAGTGGAAGAAGAGTATAACTCCGGTATTCCCAAGGGAAATGTAGTTTCACAGAATCCCGAAGCAGGTTCATCCATTGCGAGAGGTGCTACCATCAAAATCGTTGTCAGCCTCGGAGCAGAGACAAGTGAACTTACCATGCCGGACCTTACCAACATGACGGAAGATGCCGCAAGGAAGACACTTGAAGGACTCGGCCTTATTCTGTCATCCGTAAGCGAGGAATACAATGATGATGTAGATCCCGGTCTTGTATGCTACCAGAGCTATACATACCAGTCATCAATCAAGGAAGGTACCGAGATTGAGATTAAATTAAGCCTTGGACCTGAACCAAAATACTACAACTGCAATATTAAGGTTGATGCGCCCGCCAATTATTCGGGCGGAAATGCGAATGTCGTTCTTAAAGCGATGGACGGTACCGAGCTTTTCAACACAATGACATCGTCATTCCCCGTAGATATCATTCTGAATCAGATATATGCGGTACCCAAGGGAACCGTATATATTACATATACCGTGTATGTTGACGAAGAAGGATTCGATGAATTCGGAAATCCGACTCTTTCCACCGTCGCTGCACAGGATACATATTCATATGAGGTAACGTTTACTCAATGACAGAATCGAACAATCGGGAGTATAAAGGTAAAATAATTAAAGGAATTGCCGGCTTCTACTATGTACACGTGCACGAGCTGGGCGTGTTTGAATGTAAGGCAAAAGGTGCTTTCCGTCATGACGGATGCAAGCCTCTGGTCGGTGATGACTGCATGATGGAGTGTCTGGATATTGACCGCAATTTGGGCAATATCACGGCACTTTTACCACGTAAAAGCGAGCTTATCCGGCCTGCTGTCGCAAATGTTGACAGAGCACTGATAGTTTTCGCAATCACCAGACCGGCGCCGAATCTTAATCTACTCGACAGATTCCTTATAATGATGCAGAATCAGGGACTTGAATGTGTTGTCTGTTTCTCGAAGCAGGATCTGGTCGGAGAAGACGAGATAGATTTTTTACGGAAGACGTATGAAGAATGTGGCAATAAGGTTGTTTTTATCAGCACGAAGGAAGGCACGAATCTCGACGAGGTGAGAAGTCTTTTATCGGGGCAGACAACGGCTATTGCCGGACCGAGCGGTGTCGGCAAGTCGACGTTACTTAATGAACTGATTGGCAAAGACTACATGGAGACCGGTGAAATCAGCCGCAAAATCGACAGAGGCAAGCATACTACGAGACATTCGGAGTTTTTTGCTACGGAGATTTTCGGAGAGGCGACATACCTCCTCGATACACCCGGTTTTTCAAGTCTGAATCTTCCGGAAGATGTCAAGACGACGAATCTGTGCGATTTCTACACAGAGTTCGATCCATACGTCGATTACTGCAAATTTGCGGGTTGCGCGCATATCAGTGAGCCTGTATGCGGAGTAAAAGATGCACTTAAGGACGGACGTATCAGTCCGGTGCGCTACGAAAATTATGTTTCGTTATATAACGAACTCAAGAATAAAAGAATTAAATTTTGAAATGAGGATAATATGAGAGAGAGAATACTTGCGCCATCTATTCTGGCCGCTGATTTTACAATACTGGGGGAGCAGATTGAACAAATCGACAAAGCGGGAGCGAAGTACCTTCACTTTGATGTTATGGACGGAAAATTTGTACCGTGTATTTCATTCGGATTTCCGGTACTTGAGACGATAAGAAAAGCTTCGAAACTTGTATATGACGTTCATCTTATGATTGAAGAACCGGGCAGATACATTCCTGAATTCGTACGTCTCGGAGCAGACCTTGTATGTGTGCACCTTGAAACTCTTAAGAACCCTGCCGAAGAACTTCAGTCGATTAAATCACTCGGAGTAAAAGCAGGACTTGCAATAAATCCCGAGACACCCGTTGAGTCTGTGTATCCTTATCTTGAATATGCCGATATGGTTCTTATCATGACAGTTCATCCGGGATTCGGCGGACAGAAGTATATCGATGACTGCACCGCCAAAATCAAGAGTCTTCATGAAGAAATTGAAAGACGCGGACTCAATGTCGATATCGAAGTAGACGGCGGAATCAATGAAGAAACAATTCAGACTGTCCTTGATGCCGGAGCAAACGTAATTGTTGCGGGTTCGGCTGTATTCAACGGCGATATCGAAGCGAACGTTAAGAAACTTATGGAGAAATTTTAGATAACAGCGTAGTTTCGGTTATTGTTTGTTACGACGCGGATTGAAAGGTTTCTTTCTGTAACAGTTAATATCTTTAATACCAAGCTTGCCCGTCTGTGCATATGTTACGCATTTGGCTCCGCCCATGCAAACAAGCGCATGCGGGCATTTTTTGCAATCTGAGGGAATATCGGGAATGGAAAGTTTGTTCATTATCGGACTCAGTCTGACTGTTTTTTCGATATCTTCGTCTGTTAAAATGTTTCCGATGATAAAAGGCAACCTCCTGCAGGCCATCATATCTCCGTTTGCCAGCACAATAAGAAGTCTGTGTCCGGCACTGCATGAATAACCGCATGTTTTGTCCGGCAATCCCTGAAGGGCTCTGTCGTTGCTGATAAAAGAATACTTCGATTTGAGTTTCGAAGCTGTTTTGGAGATCGTTTTGAATTCTTTTGTTGTAAGGAAAATGTTGGCATCGTCGGTTACGACTCTGTCCCACCAGAGTTTATCTACGAAATGTTCTTTGCAAACTTCTGCAAGAAGAGAAAATGACTCATAGTTTTCTTTCATAGCGGTAAAAGAAACCAGAACTTTTATCCCGTATCTTTTGAGCGAATCTATACCTTTTAAGGCTTTCTCAAACTGTCCCTTTCCACGAATTGCATCATGAGTTTCTGAAGGTCCGTCGAGGCTCACCTGGACAAAAACAGGCTTTAATTCAGCAAGCTTCCCGGCTGTTTCATCATCAATCAGTGTTCCGTTTGTAAGAATGCCGAGCCTTATTCCGCTTTGAGATATTGCCGATGCAATCGTAAAAAAATCAGGGTGGAGAAGAGGTTCACCACCCGTGAGATTGATTTGTCCTTCGTAGTTCATGAGCTTGAGATACTGTTTGTACCTGTCCAGAACTTTCAACATATCTTCGAGACTCATCAGGGCATTTATATCCTCCTGATAGCAGTGAAGACATGAGAGATTACATCTGTGAATTATATGCCATTGCAGAAAATGTCTGTCCATGATTTAATCGGCACCTCCGCCACCGCAGGAAGAGCATGACGAACATGATGAACACGATGAACACGATGAGCATGATCCCGACGATGAAGTTGAATGGTGAGCGGCGTTGTAACTCTGGTATGAATAATCCTGAGCGGTATTAATTTCGTGGAAATATGAATAGTAATAATTATTCGAGTAAACAGAATCGCTTGCAAACCCAATTGCACCGATGTTTGCTACCGCAAATATATCATCCGGTCTGAAATTGTTGGAAATCAGGCGATCGCTGCTTACTTCACGATTAAAGTATACTCTTGACGCAACTTTACATCCTGCGCAGGACTTCTTATATTCTTTGTACTGCTTATTTGTAAGCTTCTTCGCTACATTCGCCCGGAAAAGATTCTGGAAGTCTTTGACAAAGCCCATGAAAGAATCATATTCTCTACGAATAAATTCACTTAGCACGTTGGCATTCATTACTCCGTTGAGCGTTGAATGCTCCTGAATAAATCCAAGCATTCTTTTATCATATTCATCCCTTACCAGCTCCGGATAAAATGAAATAAGTCGTTGTTCGTCAATTCTTACCACACCTCTGCTGATGAGATATCCCATATAAAGGCTGAAGAGTTTGGCGTTGGGAGTCTGAGAATTTCCGTAGGTATATTCAAAAGGAGTCAGGCTGTTTGACCATTTGCTCATTTCCGTCAAAACATAATTCGGGTTTTCTCTGGCTATTTTCTTTATTTTGGAATCTTTTACCGTGGAAATGGTATAAGGAACAGCAAATGCGATAATTGTTATAACGATTATAATGACGCCGAAAGCAGAGGAAAGAGCGTCATTCAATTTGTCATAATCTATATTTCTGTTATTTAAGTCTGATTCGCTTATTATTCTTGAATTCAAAATTTGGGTGTTATCCATTCTGATTTTGACTTTGAACATTCCCTTGGAATTTTTTGAACTGGCATATCCCATATTACCGTTCGCCGAAGTCTTAGCATTGTCGGATGCATAGAGAACTTTACAGACTGCACCCTGCGGAGCTTCGATATTTACATTTACTTTCTTGACGTTCTCGGGGAAATTTGCACCGATATATCTGTATACGAACAAGTAATAGGTTTTGTTGTTTGAGTCGGTGATTTCTTTTACCGCGCCATCCAACGTATAGCTTATTTCGTATTCCCTTGTGACCTTGCTGCTTGCAAGATAGCAGTTGACCGTATATCCGTTGCTGCTGTAATCCAAAAAGAAATGGTAGTCCGGTCTTGAAACTTTGTCGGTTGTGCTTTCACAATCCTGTCCGTCAATACGTACCCTGACAGAATTTTCGTCAAGTCTCATTTTCTCTTCTTCGGGAAGATTGCGGGTATAGATATCTTTATAAAATCTTGTGAAATTTCCTTTGGTAAATTTGACGGTCCAGTGCTCCGTCACGTCAACGGTACCGTCTGCGTTAACGATTGCGTTAAAAGAAGCTTCGGGAACATTATATTCCTGATCGTCGGCGAGAGAAGTAAATGAACTTCCCAAAAGCACCAGAAACAGGGTAAAAACGCCAAGCAGGAAGTTTATGGTTACTCTTTTAAAAAAATAAGTAGTGCGTTTTCTCTCAGGTCTTCGATATGCTTTTGATGTATTCATGGTTTATCCTTTCCAAAACGGTCGGCGTCATATTTGCGCCAAAAAATAAAAAATTGTATAATTCATTATAACTTAAATAAACAGGAAACAACAGTAATATTTGTTTTTTGCTTTCGGAGGATATGTATGTTCACGAAAATTAAAGGAAATCCGTTGCTGATAATGCTTTGCATCGGTATCGGAATGTTTGTTTTACTTCTTGTTGCGGGATTTGCAAGTGAAATCGCAACTGACGGAGCATTGTTCAGCGGAGTTATCTTTTCACTTATATATGCGGGGATGGCGCTCCCGGTATTTCTTTTTGCCGAAGAACTCGTTATGATGATTTGTGCGCTGAATGGGAAATCTTTTAACCTTTGGGGAGCATATGCCTTTGATGCCCTGACTTTTGTATCCGGAATTTTCTACGAAGGTGCTTTCCTGGGTATTATACGGAATGTAGTCTATGAAGACTGGAACGTTCAGCTTATCAATACGGAAATGCACTCGCCGCTTAATACGGAAATGTTGCCGACCTTTATGGTTCTTTTGATTGTTTCGATATTAGGGTATACGGTATGGACATTTTTACCTCTTGCCAAAACTCCGCCGCTTATATCTGTTTTATGCATAGGTGCAATTTATATGGGAATGATTTTGGAAATATTGTTCGGCGTTCAGTGTTTTATCGAAATCGAAGATTTCCCGATGGCAATTCTTCCCGTTTGCATGATTATGATGGGCATAAGAACCGTTACGGTTAAGGTAAAAGAGTGGGATGGTTACGGTTTGTCGACTGTGAAAGTTTCGGAAAATCCGTTTTTATCATTCTGCAACAGGTTACTTAACAATTCCAAAAACTGGCCGTTAATCGGCTTTTTTGCAATGATTCCGTTACTTGGCATAATTATCGGAATTCTGGTTCTTTTCGGGCAGGCTCCGGATGCGGCAATCAAAGCTTTTACCGAAACCGCCGACTGGAGACTTTCTGCGAAAGAAGCACCGCAGAATTTAATAGAGGATGAGCATTATCTTTGTACCGTGGCAGCGGGAGGACACAGAAAAGTTGTCAAGCCTCAAAGATACGGCGTTCGTCACGGCCACCGCGTGATTGTAAACCGTCAGCTTTGCGTAGCGAATGCATTCGAACAGATTCTGGAAGAGAAGACTCCGAAATTCCATAAATTTGTCAGACACGTTTACGATACGTACGGTTTCCCGGTAGCGAAAATGATCAAAACAAAAACGGCCGCAGATATAGTTTATTTTATAATGAAGCCGTTGGAGTGGGTTTTTCTGATTGTGCTTTATCTGACCGATGTTAAGCCCGAGAACAGAATCACCGTTCAGTATATGGGCAAAATCCGGGAGTAAATTTGGAAGCATTAACTTGCGATATAAACGGCTAATGGTTTTCGTTCATTAGTCGTTCATAATATTTTTGAACCGCAACAATACTGTTGTCGCCTAACTATGATAGTATTTAAAGAAACACTTGAGGATTGAATGACAATCTTGAAGTTAAAATATTAATAAATACTGGGGAAAAAGTATGTCTGCAAATATCAATATTTATCAGGACAATCAAATAGGCGGATGCATTACGGTGATATCTACTGAGAAAACAAAGATTGTTATCGATTTCGGGGAAAATCTTCCCGGTCCTCATAAAGAAGCTAATATAGAATTTGACTGGGAAAAAGAAAAGGTCGATGCGGTATTTTTTACGCATTATCACGGTGATCACATCGGAAGATTTATGGAGATTCCCGATAATGTAGATTTGTACATGGGCGAAGTGACCT
>JAKSSB010000101.1 GCA_024403285.1 Lachnospiraceae bacterium
GAGACTCAGAAGAGCTTCCATCAAGGCAGATGACGCAATTACGATTCCGCAGTTTTTAACCAAGAGATTTAAATCCGACAGCAAAGTACTTCAGGCTGTATGCGCTGTTATTTTCATCGTAGTTTACTGTGTATATTCCGCTTCAAGTATTTCCGCGTGCGGTACACTTTTCAACTATGTATTCGGTTTCCCCGAAGAGTGGGCAATGGTAGGCGCCGCAGTCGTTATTCTTATTTATACGACACTCGGCGGTTTCAATGCCGTTTGCTGGACGGACTTCTTCCAGGGCATGCTTATGCTTTTCGCACTTATGGCAGCTCCCATCGTTGCCGTAGTTGTTATGGGTCAGTCTGATTTCCAGCCTGTTGCAGCCGTTGTAACGGATGCTAACTACTATAATTTCTTATCAAGCGGAAAATTCGACTGGAAGAGCGTTTCGGATATCTTAAGCGGTCTCGGCTGGGGACTCGGATATTTCGGTATGCCTCATATTCTTGTAAGATACATGTCAATCAAGTCCGAAAAAGAAATGAAGAAGTCGCGTTTAATCGGTATCGGCTGGACAACACTTATTCTTATCATGGCTTCCGTAGTTGCACTTGTTGCACACGAATTCCTCGGATCTTCACTTGTTGAAGGCGAGCAGAAATACGTATTCATCACAATGGTACGTGCTCTTTTCCCCGCAATTATTTCGGGAATTCTTCTTTCGGCAATTCTTGCGGCTTCGATGTCAACCGCGGATTCACAGCTTCTTGCTTC
This sequence comes from Lachnospiraceae bacterium, assembly GCA_024403285.1. Taxonomy (GTDB): domain Bacteria; phylum Bacillota; class Clostridia; order Lachnospirales; family Lachnospiraceae; genus UBA3766. The sequence goes on from JAKSSB010000101.1 coordinate 763, forward strand.
TTCGTCCGCATTTGCATCCGACCTTTACAAGCCCGTAATCCGTAAGAACGCAAGTGACAAGGAAATGATGTGGGTAGGAAGAGGAATCGTTGCTTTTATTTCAATCGTTGCGCTTATCATTGCACTTAATCCCAACTGTGCCGGAATCATGGCACTCGTTGAGTGTGCATGGGCAGCATTCGCTGCCGCATTCGGTCCCGCAATCATCCTTGCCCTTTACTGGAAGAGATTTACATACACAGGTGCCGTAAGCGGTATTATCGCCGGTTTCGTTGTTGATGCCCTTTGGTATGTATTCCTTTCGAAACCGACCAATCTCTATGAGATTATTCCCGGTTTCATCGTAAGTATGATTGTCTGCATCGTTGTTTCGCTGCTTGACAAGAAACCTGCGGATGACGTGGCTGAACTTGTTGACGCTGCTGCAACTCCGTATGACGAAGTTAAATAATCAGAGGCTTTATCAGTAAAAATGAATTCAAACAGGAAATCAAAATTTGCCCCGCTGTATGTAATTACAGCGGGGATTTTATGGGGAATGATGGGACTGCTTGTCCGCAGAATGAATGAGGAAGGTTACACCTCCATGGAAATTACCGCATTCAGGGCTGTTATTTCTGCGGTTGTCTTATCGGCAATCAGTCTTATCATTAAGCCTCAGTCGTTCAAAATCAGGGTAAAAGACATATGGGTATTCTTAGGAACCGGCCTTTTAAGCGTCGTTTTTTTTAATGTCTGCTATTTTTCGTGCATGACTATGACGACTCTGTCGGTAGCCGCAATTCTTCTGTATACCGCACCGGCTTTTGTTCTGATTTTGTCTTTTTTTATTTTTATGGAAAAACTTACAGGGCGGAAATTAATCTGTCTCGTTATGACTTTTATCGGATGTGTGCTTGTGTCGGGTGGACCGGGCAGTATAAAACTCAGCATCCCCGGACTTTTACTCGGACTGGGAGCGGGCTTCGGATATGCCCTCTACAGCATATTCGGTAAAATTGCCGTGAAGAAAGGTTATTCTTCGCTGACGATTACCGTGTATACTTTCATTTTCGCTACGGCGGGAACGCTCATTCTTATCAAACCCGTTCATTTCATCAACTGTCTGACGGTATCGAGAAATTCGATTCCGCTCGAGGTATTTCTGGTTCTGCTTAATACGGTTGCGGCATACATCCTCTACACAAAAGGTCTGGAAGGAACGGAAACGGGAAAAGCTTCGATTCTTGCAACAATCGAGCCTGTTACGGCATGTGTTGTCGGAATGATTTTCTTCGGAGAATTCCCCGGAATTGTAGCATATATCGGAATTGTGCTTGTCCTTGCCGGATGTATAATTCAGAACATTAAGTCAGAGAAAACTTCAAATTTCGGTAAAAGAATTGATATATAAAAATAATTGCAATATAATAAACCTTTAGGGAGTTTTTTGTGATCGTTTTTACAATACAAAAGTAATTTGAAAGGAATACAGTAATGGTACGTAAACTACTTGGTTCGGTCAGAGAGTATAAGACTCCGACATATCTGACACTGGTTTTTATTGTCGGCGAAGCGATTATAGAAACTCTGATCCCTTTTATTACTGCCAATCTGGTTAACAACATCAGAACCGGAATCGATATGAATAATCTGGTTAAGACCGGAATTCTTTTGGTTGTTCTGGCGGTAGTCTCACTTTTATTCGGAGGTGCGGCAGGCTTTTCATCATCAAAAGCCGCATCAGGTTTCGCTAAGAATCTTCGTAAAGACATGATGACGAAGGTTCAGAAATACAGTTTCAAGAATATTGACAAATTCTCATCGGCATCACTTGTTACCCGTCTTACGACAGACGTAACAAACGTTCAGATGTCCTACATGATGATTATAAGAACTGCAATTCGAAGCCCGTTAATGCTTATTTTTTCCGTAACGATGGCATTTATCATGGGCGGTGCGCTCTCCGCAGCATTTGTTGTTGTTATTCCCGTTCTTGCTGTCGGACTTATTCTTGTTGCAAAGAATGCGATGCCCGCTTTCAGAAGCGTGTTTAAGAAGTATGACAAGTTAAATGAGTCTATCGAAGAGAATGTTCGTGCAATGCGTGTTGTTAAAGGTTTCTCCCGTGAAGAGTACGAAAAAGAGAAATTCGGCAATGCGGCGGGAGATATCTGCAAGGACTTTACAAAGGCAGAGAGAATCGTGGCACTTAACAACCCGATTATGAACTTCTGTATGTATTTCAATATGGTATTCGTTCTGTTTGTAGGTTCGAAGATGGCTATCACAAGTCAGGGTGTCAAGCTTGATGTCGGACAGATTTCTGCCATGCTTACATACGGCATGATGGTTCTTATGTCTTTGATGATGCTTTCTTTTATATATGTAATGGTTACGATTTCCGCAGAATCGGTTAAACGTATTGTTGAAGTTCTCGATGAAGAGCCTTCACTTTCAAATCCGGAGAATCCGGTTATGGAAGTAAAAGACGGATCGATTGAATTTACTGATGTTAATTTCAAGTATTCATCCGAAGCCAAGAAGTATGCACTGTTCGATATCGACTTGAAGATTGAGTCAGGTATGACCGTGGGTATTATCGGTACGACCGGTTCAAGTAAATCTTCACTCGTTCAGCTTATTCCCAGACTTTACGATGTATCGAGCGGTTCGGTTAAAGTCGGAGGCCGTGATGTACGTGAATATGACATTAAGACTCTCCGTGACAGCGTTGCCATGGTTTTACAGAAGAATATCATCTTCTCGGGAACCATAGCCGAGAACCTTCGCTGGGGTAATAAGGAAGCTAGCGATGAAGATCTTAAAGAGGCTTGTAAAATTGCCTGTGCGGATGAGTTCATCGATAATTTCCCCGACGGATATGAGACGAAGATTGAGCAGGGCGGAACAAACGTATCTGGCGGGCAGAAGCAGAGACTCTGTATCGCGAGAGCCCTTCTTAAGAAACCGAAGATTCTTATTCTCGATGACTCGACCAGTGCGGTTGATACGAAGACCGATGCGAAAATCAGAGAAGGTTTCAGAACATATATTCCCGAAACAACCAAGATTATTATTGCACAGCGTATCGCTTCCGTTATGGACGCAGATATGATTATCGTAATGGATAACGGTAAGATTTCGGCTGCGGGAACTCATAAGGAACTCCTTGAGACAAGCAGCATTTACAAAGAAGTATACGAACAGCAGACTAACGGAGGTGACGAAGATGAAAGAAACTAATGAAAAAATGCCTCCGAAGGGTGGAAAAATGGGAAGACCGGCCCCGAACGTTAATATTTTCAAGACTATTTTCCGTGTAATAGGGCTTCTTTTGAAAGCTTACCCCGGTCTTTTGATTTTTATCTCGATAAGTATTCTTATTTCTGCCGTTGCGGCAGCAGTACCTGACGTACTTATTCAAAAAATAGTTGCAATTATTGAAACATGGATTTCAACCGGTAACTGGCAGGAGGCAGTTAAGGAGATTACTCCGCTTATCATTCTTCTTATTGTTCTTTATGCAGTAACTCTTGCCGCTATTACGGCTTACACACAGCTCGGAGCGATTCTTACACAGGGCTTCTTAAATAAGATGCGTCGTCAGATGTTCGACAAGATGCAGAATCTTCCGATTAAGTTCTTCGATACGAACAAGCACGGAGATATCATGAGTTACTACACCAACGATATCGATGCTCTCCGTCAGCTGATTTCACAGTCGCTTCCGACGATTTTAAGAGCCGGTGCGGTAGTTCTGGCAGTACTCGGAATCATGCTTTACTTCAGCGTCTGGATGACAATTGTTCTTCTTGCCGGAGTAGTTGTTATGGTAATCGTATCGGGCAAAGTAGGAGGCGGTTCGGCCAAATATTTCATCCGTCAGCAGAAATCAATCGGACGTACCGAAGGTTTCGTTCAGGAAATGATGAACGGCCAGAAGGTTGTCAAAGTTTTCAATCACGAAGAAGAGTGCATGGAAGACTTCGACAAGCTCAACGAAGAACTTTGCAATGACTGCTACAAAGCACATTCATACGCTAACGTTTTGGGACCTATTATCCAGAACATCGGTAATATCCTTTATGTTATAATGGCTATGGCAGGCGGTATCTTCATGATTACAAGCATCAAGAACGTCAGCCTTTCGGGAATGGCATTCGGTATCAGTATCGTAGTTCCGTTCCTTAACATGACCAAGCAGTTTACAGGTAATGTTAACCAGCTTTCACAGCAGATTAACTCAATCGTAATGGGTGCTGCAGGTGCTGCCAGAATCTTCGAACTTATGGATTCCGAACCCGAAGTCGACGAAGGATATGTTACTCTTGTCAACGCCGTAATCGATGAGAACGGCAATGTTACCGAGAGCGAGACTCATACCGGACAGTGGGCATGGAAACATCCTCACGGAGACGGTACGCTTACTTATACACCGCTTCAGGGAGATGTTCGTCTTACCGAAGTGGATTTCGAGTATGAAGAGGGTAAAAGAGTTCTCAACAATATTTCGGTTTACGCCGAACCCGGTCAGGAAGTTGCTTTCGTCGGTGCAACGGGTGCAGGTAAGACAACCATTACCAATCTGATTAACAGATATTACGATATCGCCGACGGCAAAATCCGTTATGACGGTATCAACATCAATAAAATCAAGAAGTCCGACCTTCGCCGTTCACTCGGCATCGTTCTTCAGGAGACAAATCTTTTCACGGGAAGCGTTATGGAGAATATCAGATACGGTAAACTTGACGCTACCGACGAAGAATGTATTGAGGCAGCCAAACTTACGGGTGCAGATGACTTCATCACGAGACTTCCGGAGGGATATAACACAATTCTTTCGGGTAACGGAGCAAATCTTTCACAGGGACAGCGTCAGCTGATTGCGATTGCAAGAGCTGCCGTAGCCGATCCTCCCGTAATGATTCTCGATGAAGCTACATCTTCGATTGATACAAGAACCGAAGCAATCGTGCAGAGAGGTATGGACAAACTTATGGAGGGCAGAACGGTATTCGTTATCGCCCACAGACTTTCAACGGTTAAAAACTCGGATGTTATCATGGTTCTCGATCACGGTGAGATTATCGAGAAAGGCAACCACGAGAAACTTATTGCTGATAAGGGTACATATTATCAGCTTTATACAGGAGCTTTTGAACTCGAATAGGAGGGCGAAAAATGAAGTTAACAGATCTGCTTGCATTTAATCCGATTACAATTCAGTGTCATGACAATCCTGACTCCGATGCCATTGCATCAGGCTGGTCCCTTTACAGATATTGTCAGTCCGAGGGTAAGGATGTCAGATTGATTTACAGTGGAAGAAACGTTATTACAAAGGCGAATCTTTCGTTGATGATTGAGAAACTGAGTATTCCCATCGAATATGAGAAACCTTCGGCGGAGACTAAATTCGACGGACTTCTCATTACAGTTGACTGTCAGTACGGTCAGATGAATGTGACTAAATTTGAAGCAGAACATGTTGCTGTCATCGATCACCATCAGGGACAGACTCAGGCAGAGTTTGCGGAAATAAATCCGCTTCTCGGAAGCTGCTCGACACTCTGTTGGAGACTGCTTCAGGAAGTCGGTTACAATATTCTGGACGATAAGGAGCTCTGTACGGGACTTTACTACGGTCTTATGACGGATACCGGTAACTTTGCCGAACTTCATCATCCCGTCGACAGAGATATGCAGGATGCACTTCCTTATGACAAAGCGCTCATAGTTCTTTTTTACAATTCGAATATTTCACTCAGTGAACTTAATGTTGCGGGACAGGCGCTCACCATGTACGATTACAACGGTAAGTATAAGTTTGAGCTTGTTCATGCACTTCCGTGCGATCCGAATATTCTAGGACTTATCAGTGATCTTGTTTTACAGGTTGATTCAATTGATGCCTGTGTTGTATTCAATGAGGTACCGGACGGATATAAGATTTCGGTAAGAAGCTGTGTCAAAGAAGTTAAGGCTAACGAGTTTGCCGAATACATCAGCAGAGATGTCGGAAACGGCGGCGGACATACGGACAAGGCCGGCGGCTTCATCAAAAAAGAAGCTTTATTGAAGGCTCTCGAGAATGAAAACGTTTCGGATTTCCTTCGTCATCGTATGGTTGATTACTTTGAAAGCTACGAAGTAATTTATGCCGGAGATTACGATCTCGGAATAGATACGCTTACAAGCTATGTTAAAAAGCAGATTCCGCTCGGTTTCGCCGATCCGGCCGAATTTATCGGAATGGGTGAGAATATTACAATCCGTACACTCGAAGGCGATATTGACCAGAGAGTTGACAGCGGGTTCTATATTATGATTGGGTTAAAGGGTGAGGTTTATCCGATTAAAAAGGATAAATTTGCGAGAACGTACGAAGTGCTCAAAGAAGAGTACAAGCCCGAAGGTCTTTCGTATCATCCGACCGTCCACTGTCATTCGGACGGAACAGTTTTAAATCTTCTCGAATATGCCAAGTGCTGTCGCGCTGCGGATGTAAGTTATATCATGGCCAAAGAACTTGACCGCACCGTAAAGATTTTTACCACATGGGACAGAGAGAAGTACATGCTCGGCAAGCCCGGAGATTTCATTGCGTGCAGAGCCGATGATGTCAATGATATCTACGTTATCGAACGTGATATTTTCTTTAAGACATACGATAAAATTGAAAAATAGTATCAGACAGATTTTTGCCGCGGCTTGTTATGTAAACCATGGCTGCAGGATTAATTTTTTTACCGGAGAGATTAACCGGTGTGAGGAGGAAATATGAGTATCAGACTTGGAATTTTAGGATACGGAAATCTTGGAAGAGGAGTGGAGTGTGGTGTTAAACAGAACCCCGATATGGAGCTCGTTGCGGTTTTTACCAGACGAGATCCTTCAAAGGTTTCTGCTCTTACTGAGACCGCA
>JAKSSB010000102.1 GCA_024403285.1 Lachnospiraceae bacterium
ATTACGTAATTAACCGCAGGGGCACCCAGACCGACTTCTTCGAGAACGTCAACCTGCGCAAATACACTCCTTACATCACCGTCGAGAAGGATTTTTCCCTTGTCCATCGCAATGATTCTGTCAACGTAATCCGCAACATCCTCCATGCTGTGAGAAACAAGAATAATTGTCAGACCTTCATCATGGAGTTTTTTAACCATTGAAAGAATCTCCGTTCGTCCTTCCGGGTCGAGACCGGCTGTCGGCTCGTCGAGCACAAGAACTTCCGGCTTCATTGCAAGAACTCCCGTAATGGCGACTCTTCTTTTCTGACCGCCCGACAAATCAAACGGAGAAGTATAAAAAACAGAATCCTCAATTCCGACCTGTTTAAGCGCCGCGAACGCACGAAGTTCGACTTCCTTGGAATCGAGTCCCAGGTTCTTCGGTCCGAAACAGACATCGTCAAAAACGGTTGCTTCGAACAGCTGATGTTCCGGATACTGAAAAACAAGTCCGAGTTTTCTTCTCAATGTCTTAAGTTCATAGCCCTTCTCGAAAATATCCTCACCGTTAAAATACACCGTTCCCGAACTCGGCTTAAGCAGTGCATCAAGATGCTGGACAAGTGTCGATTTGCCCGATCCGGTATGTCCGATAAGACCGACAAACTCTCCGTCTTCGATGACCAGATTGATGTCATCAAGTGCCCGGACCTTATCCTTGCTTCCGGTATCATATTCATGAACCAAATGATCTACTATTATAGGCATACAATGCTCCTGTGCTTTCTGTCATTTACGCTTAAGTTTAACCAGTTCTTTTACCAGCTCATCTTTGGTAAGAATTCCGTCGGGCAGCTTCAGCCCGGCTTTCTTCAGTTCGTATGCAAGGCCAGTCACCTGCGGAACGTCGAGACGCAACTCTTTCAGTTCGTCCGGACGTGAGAAAATCTCTTTCGGAGTTCCCTCCATTTTGATTACGCCTTTATCGAGGATGAAAATTCTGTCGGAGTAAATTGCTTCTTCCATGTAGTGCGTAATCAGAATTATCGTAACTTTCTCGACATCGTTTAAAGCTCTGGCCGCTCTGATAACTTCCTTGCGCCCTTCGGGATCGAGCATCGCCGTCGGCTCATCCAGAATAATGCATTTCGGGTGCATGGCAAGAACTCCGGCAATCGAAACACGCTGTTTCTGACCTCCGGAGAGTTTATTCGGTGACGAATTTCTGTAATCGTACATTCCGACCGCTTTGAGGCTTTCCTCGACACGTTCTTTGATTTCCGAAGTGGGAATTCCCATGTTCTCCGGTCCGAAAGCCACATCCTCGTCGACAATCTGTCCGACGATCTGATTATCCGGATTCTGAAAAACCATTCCGGCGGTGCTTCTTATCTCCCAGATTAAGTCTTCGTCGGCGGTGTCTTTGCCGTCAACATAGACCGAGCCTTCCGTCGGATAAAGAATTCCGTTGATGTGCTTCGCGAGCGTCGATTTGCCTGAACCGTTTCCTCCGAGAATGGTGATAAATTCTCCGCGGTTCACGTTCAGATTGACATTGTCGAGCGCTTTGGTAATTTCCTCAACATTGTCCTCGTCATCACGTCTGATATATTCAAATGTTACGTCTTTTACCCTGATTATCTTATCACTCATAACTTAACCATTTTACTGTATTTTACCCGATATTACAAGCACAACACTCTGTCAGAAAAGTTTGCAGAAATACATAATAGCGGCAAACAGTCCGAGGTGAATCGGGTAAAAGAAATAGAACAACCACTTCATAAGCTGTGAACATTTACCTCTCGTACCGTCATATTTGAGAATCGGTAAAAATGCGAATACTCCGAAGTATTCGCCGGGCGACGAAATACAGAGTATGCCGTTTGATGCCAGCTCCGCAGGACCTCTGAGTCCCGGGAAAATGAGTGCGGCCACCAGAAACAACAGGCAGAAAACCATGCCGCTTACGTATGTTTCCCTAAAAGTTTCCGGTTTGACACCGGAGTTCAGCGCCATCGTTACACCTACAGTAATGAATGCGAGAATCGTACTCGCCACGCGCTTCTCTTTACGCCAAAGATACATGACTGCTATAGCAACCGCTCCGGTGTATGTGTAATCAACTTTTAAAAGAACGCCTGCCACATATCCGAGCATTCCGCAGAAAACAAGTGAAGTATTCTCAAGAAATGCATTGTCCTTAACTTTGCGAATAACAAAGCTGCATCCCCAGATTGTTAAGAATCCGATTGACAGGGTAAAAAATACATTCTGCTTATTCAAAGACCAAACATGGCGATGAAGCGCAAGATCGAAAGGCACTTCCGATAAAACAGCGAGAAGAAGCAGTCTCAGGAAATATTTAAGCCTGCTTTTCGTATGCTCAAAACCTTCCGTAAGAAGAAAAATATAGATTGGAAATGCCACTCTTCCGGCATATCTTAATACGGTATACGAGATTGATATCAAAAGACTTAATCCTTCCAAATCCCGGGCGGAAATTTTGATTCCGTTCTTGCACATGTACGCATACACTATTGAAGCGCCGAAATGATCGAGAAACATTGAAACAACTGCAATAATTTTCAATGTCGTTCCGTTGAATCGAAACCCTGTAACAGGGTAAGCGTCGAATATAGCTCTTTTACTTTGTTTACTGTCCATTCTTTCCTCCGGGTAAGTACAAATCGATTAGGAAGGAAAATCCCCTTCCATCTCGTTGACCGCATGTCGCGAAACAAACAAAACCGTACAGGCGCTAAGTCTGTACGGTTTAAGAATACACTATTATCTAAAAAATGCAAGATTACAGTAATTTAGCAAGTGAAATAGGATCGGGAGCAACTTTAAGTGCTTCTTCCTTGGTAACCTTGTCACGACGAACAAGCATATAGAGATCATCATTAAGAGTATGCATACCCTCACGCTTACCGGCCTGAATCATTGAAGGAATCTGGATGGTCTTGTTCTCACGGATGAGGTTTGAAATTGCGTAGTTAGCTACAAGAACTTCGGTTGCAACAATTCGTCCCGTTCCATCTGCAAGAGGAAGCAACTGCTGTGTAAAAATACCCTGAATAACGTTAGCGAACTGGCTTCTTACCTGATTCTGTGCATCGATGGGACATGCATCCATGATACGTTCTACAGTCTGAGCGGCACTTGTCGTATGAAGAGTCGAAAGAACGAGGTGACCGGTCTCGGCAGCGGTAATAGCAGCCTGAATAGTCTCAAAGTCTCTCATCTCACCTACGAGGATGATATCGGGGTCTTCACGAAGTGCTGAACGAAGAGCTGTAGAGAATGACTGTACGTCTCTTCCGACCTCTCTCTGATGAATCATAGCCTTATTATGAGGATATACGTACTCGATAGGATCCTCAATGGTAAGGATATGTTTGGATGTAGTCTTGTTAATATAATCAACCATTGAAGCAAGGGTTGTAGACTTACCTGAACCTGTAGGTCCTGTTACAAGAACAAGTCCTCTGGGCTTCTCAGCCATATCTTTAATTGCCGAAGGAAGGCAAAGTTCTTCGAAAGTAGGAATATCCTCGTTAAGGATACGGATACTTGCAGCGAGGTTATTTCTCTGATAGTAAACATTTGCTCTGATACGTGTTCCGTCACGAAGCATACAGCCGACATCAATATCGTTTCCTTCTTTAACCTTGGCAACCTGCTTCTCATTCAGAATAGAATAAATCATATTCGTTGCAAGTTCAGCACTGGGAGCCGGTTCAAGAATCTCAAGTGTACCGAAACGACGAATGGCAAGATTGGTTCCGACAGTAATATGAATATCGGAGCACTCACGTTTCTTAGCAAAATACATCAGCTCTTCAAAATTGTTAAATTCCATTTCCTTCCTCCTCGAAATCTATGATTATTTCTGAAAATGTATTCAGATATAAGCGGAATAAAAAAACTCCCGTTCCTCATTATAATGCATTTTAATGAGGAATAGGAGTATTTTTTGTAATTTATTACAAATTGTATATTTTGCAAGAAATCCTTTGGTTATTTTTCACAAATTAAACAAGTTCAATAATAACCATCATAGCAGCATCACCTTTACGGGGACCAACTTTAACGATTCTTGTGTAACCACCGTTACGCTCAGCGTACTTAGGTGCAAGTTCATCGAAAAGCTTACCTGCCATATCGATCTTTGTCGTAGCTTTCTTTCTTCCGGGACCTGCTGCAGGTACTTCAACAACAGGATTAAGAACTTTAAGCATCTGACGTCTTGCATGAAGTCTTGAAGGAGCATCTTTCTTAATCTCTTTCTCTACTTCATCATAAACGGTAACTTTCTTTCCGTCTACAACTTCTTTAACACGCTTTCCGTCTTTATCTTTACGAGCAACTTTAGCATTTACTTTAACTACTTCGAAGTTGTCTTTTTCTTTAACAGCGAGTGCGATAAGACCTTCAGCAATCTTGCGGATTTCTTTAGCCTTAGCTTCTGTTGTTTCAATTCTTCCACGGTAAAGAAGAGCTGTTACCTGGTTTCTTAAAAGTGCTTTTCTCTGGCTGGCTGTTCTGCCTAATTTTCTGTACTTTGCCATTTTAATAATCTCCTTTTTAATAAATGTATGGAACGGAAAGCGGCGCCTGCGGTCTTACCCGCTTTTCGTTTAATTCCAACTAAAGGTTACATGCGCGCCGTTCGGACTTACCGCAAATTGTAAATCTATGCTTCTTCGCTCTGACTTAACTGAAGACCAAGCTCTTTAAGTTTGGCAAGAACTTCATCAAGTGACTTACGACCAAGGTTACGAACTTTCATCATATCCTCAGGTGTCTTGTTTGTAAGTTCTTCAACAGTATTGATGCCGGCTCTCTTGAGACAGTTATATGAACGAACGGAAAGTTCAAGTTCATCAATGCTCATAACAAGGAACTGATCCTTGCCGTCATCTTCTTTTTCAATCATAACTTCTGCATTCTTAGCATTTTCTGAAAGGTTAATGAACAGTTTAAGATGCTCACTGAGTACTTTTGCAGCAAGTGAAACTGCTTCATCCGGATCAAGTGTTCCGTTTGTGTATACGTCAAGTGTAAGTTTATCGTAATCAGTCATCTGGCCGACACGAGTATTCTCAACTGTCATGTTAACTCTTTCAACAGGTGTGTAAATGGAGTCGATAGCGATGCAGCCGATAGGAGAATCTTCCTTCTTGTTCTTATCTGAGCTAACATAGCCTCTTCCTCTTGTGATAACCATATCAACACTTAACTTGCAATCCTTACCACCGCTTAATGTAGCGATAACCTGATCGGGATTCATAATCTCAACTTCAGGATCGGTTACAATGTCACGTGCTCTTACAACACCTTCGCCTTCAAAATCAATATAAGCTTTCTTCGGTTCATCCGAATCACTGTTATCTTTGATGGCTAAACTCTTGATGTTCATAATAATCTCAGTAACATCCTCTTTAACTCCGGGGATAGAACTGAATTCATGCAAAACACCCTCAATCTTAACCTGACTAACTGCTGCTCCGGGTAATGAAGCCAACATAATACGTCTCAATGAATTACCAAGGGTAATTCCGTAACCTCTTTCCAAAGGCTCAACAACAAATCTGCCGTATCTCTTATCTTCGGAAATCTCAGCAACTTCAATATTAGGGCTGTCAAAATCAAATGCTAACATTGTAGGTTCCTCCTTTTAGTATGTTTTGCTAATTACTTGGAATATAACTCGACGATAAGCATCTCGTCTACAGGAACATCAATTTCTTCTCTTGTGGGAAGAGATTTAACGGTTGCTTTGAAAGCATCCTGATCAACTTCAAGCCAGCCGGGTGTAAGTCTGCCTGCTGTTACTTCGAAGATATCTTTTGTTCTCTGTGAGGAACGTGATTTCTCCTTAATTTCGATAACATCACCGGCTTTAACAAGGTAAGAAGGAACGTTGATTACCTTGCCGTTTACAGTGATAATCTTATGATCTACGACCTGTCTTGCTTCTCTTCTGGTTCTTGCGAATCCGGCTCTGAAAACAACACTGTCAAGTCTGCTCTCAAGTAAAACCATAAGGTTTTCACCGGTCATACCTTTCATACGGTCAGCCTTCTCGTAATAGTTACGGAAAGGTTTCTCCAATACGCCGTAGATAAATTTAGCTTTCTGCTTCTCTCTGAGCTGAAGTCCGTATTCACTGACTTTCTTGCCTTCTCTAGCAGATTTTCTATTAGATTTCTTGTCATAACCCAAAACCATGGGCTCGATGCCAAGTGTTCTACATCTTTTAAGTACAGGCACTCTGTTTACTGCCATTTTAATTTCCTCCTAAAATATTAATCATGCTGTCATCAGCAACTCAACTACACTCTTCTGCGCTTAGGCGGACGACATCCGTTGTGAGGTACGGGTGTAACATCGGTAATGCTTGTTACATCGAGACCACATGCTGATAATGCACGAATAGCTGCTTCACGTCCTGATCCGGGTCCTTTTACAAAAACATCTACCGTTTTCAAACCGTGAATAAGTGCTGCCTTTGTTGCGGTTTCTGCAGCCATCTGAGCTGCATACGGAGTAGATTTCTTTGAACCTCTGAATCCAAGACCACCGGCACTTGCCCAGCTCAGAGCATTTCCTTCGCTATCTGTAAGAGTTACGATAGTATTGTTAAAAGATGCCTGAATATGTGCCTGTCCACGTTCAACGTTTTTCTTGACACGCTTTTTAGCGACTTTCTTTCCTGATACTGCTTTGTTTGCCATAAAAACTAACCTACTTTCTTTAAAATGAATAAACTAAATTACTTCTTCTTATTTGCAACAGTTCTCTTGGGACCTTTACGGGTTCTTGCGTTGGTCTTTGTCTTCTGACCACGAACAGGGAGACTCTTTCTATGACGGATTCCGCGATAGCAACCGATTTCCTGAAGTCTCTTAATGTTGAGAGCAACTTCTCTCTTAAGATCACCTTCTACGGTATACTGCTCAGCGATAACCTCACCGATTCTCTTAACTTCGTCGTCAGTCAAATCTCTGACACGTGTGTCAGGGTTTACATTTGCTGCCTCAAGAATTTTGTTTGAACTTACTCTACCGATTCCGTAAACGTAAGTTAAACCGATTTCGACACGTTTGTCTCTTGGTAAATCTACACCAGCGATACGAGCCATTTTAAATTCCTCCATTTCCGGTGCGAACTTTCTTCGCACAATTTACAGTTACTAATTGATTGGGGATAAAAAACATCCCGACCGGATACATAATCCGGTTTTTCCGATACTTTGAAACTCTCTTCTCGGTATCAAAAAGTAAATGCCCGGCAAGTTTAAATACTTAAACTCCCTCACATTTATGCTTCCAGTATGCACTTCTGACGGGAAAATACATACTGCAGCCGCATTTCCAAACATACAAGAATAAGATGAAAGAACTACTCCTTCATCATTTGGTCTCTTTACTGAATTATCCTTGTCTCTGTTTGTGCTTGGGATTCTCACAAATAATCATGATTTTCCCTTTTCTCTTAATTACTTTGCATTTTTCGCAAATTGGTTTTACGGATGATCTAACTTTCATCTTTAACCCCTCCTTTCAAAAATGACCGGTTAACATTATATCATGA
>JAKSSB010000103.1 GCA_024403285.1 Lachnospiraceae bacterium
ACAGATTCCTGCCGGCAAAGCAACACCGGCTCCACCTGTTGGTCCTGCTCTTGGACAGCATGGTGTTAACATCGTTGAATTCACAAAGCAGTTCAACGCTAAGACAGCAGACAAAGGTGATTTAATCATCCCTGTTGTTATCACAGTTTACGCAGACAGAAGCTTCAGTTTTATTACTAAGACTCCTCCTGCTGCAGTACTTCTTAAGAAGGCTTGCAACCTTAAGTCAGCATCAGCTAGACCTAACAAAGATAAGGTAGCTACAATCTCCAAAGCAAAAGTTCGTGAGATTGCAGAAATGAAGATGCCTGACCTTAACGCAGCAACAATCGAAGCAGCTATGAGCCAGATCGCAGGTACTGCTCGAAGCATGGGTATTGTAGTAGAAGACTAATTTATTTTGTTGAGTGGGAGCACTTGGGTGCATTTAACCACAAGGAGGAAATTAATAATGAAACATGGTAAGAAATATTTAGAAAATGCTAAGCAGGTAGACAGAGCAACTCTGTACGATCCCGCTGATGCAGTAGCTCTTGTTAAGAAGACAGCTACAGCAAAGTTCGATGAGACTGTTGAACTTCATATCAGAACAGGTTGTGACGGACGTCACGCAGAAGAGCAGATCCGTGGTGCGGTTGTTCTTCCCAACGGAACAGGTAAAAAAGTCAGAATCCTCGTATTCGCTAAGGGCGATAAAGTTGCTGAAGCAGAAGCAGCCGGTGCTGATTATGTTGGTGGCGACGAGCTTATCCCTAAGATTCAGAACGATGGATGGCTTGATTTCGATGTTGTAGTTGCAACACCCGATATGATGGGCGTTGTTGGTCGTCTTGGTAAAGTACTCGGACCTAAAGGCTTAATGCCCAACCCTAAGGCAGGTACAGTAACAATGGATGTTACTAAGGCCGTTGCCGATATCAAAGCCGGTAAAGTTGAGTACAGACTTGACAAGGCAAACATTGTACACTGCCCTATCGGAAAGGTTTCTTTCACAGAAGAGCAGCTTGGTGAGAACCTTAAGGCTCTTATGGATGCCATCATTAAGGCTAAACCCAGTACACTTAAAGGAACATATTTACGTTCCGTAACTCTTTCAAGCACAATGGGACCCGGAGTTAAAATCAATACTCTTAAGTTCATGTAATTTCTTGAAGCATTCAGGCTTCCGGACAATCTGTCCGGAAGCTTTTTTGTTAACACGGCCGTATAAGATAATTAGTTGCCCGAAAACTCTTTTTTATTTATAATGGGAATAGAATTTACTGCAGGGGGATACAATGAAAGATTCTTCGGATAAAAGAAACGGTAGAAAAAACATATTGCTTTTCGCTATAGTTCTTGCTTCGGTACTGGCGGTCGGAGCTCTTGTTCTTTTACTTATTGCATACAGACAGGGCAGATTTGATAAGCCGGACGAGGTAATTGTGGCCTCATCGGAGGAAGAATCGAGCGAAGAACCGGAAATAGAAGTCATTGATTTTGAACCGGGAACGGATTCGGAAGAAGAAACCGAAGAAGTATCATCAGAGCCCGAACCGGAGGTGCTTCCGCCCAATACATACAGAATGGATACCGATGCCGAAACAGTCACTCTCAAATTCTGCGGCGATATTCTTCTTGATGACAATTATGCCGTAATGAAGAATTTTGTCAGCAAAGGAAGCGACGTTGAGAATTCTTTTACAGGCGGACTGCTTGATGAAATGCGCGAAGCCGATATCTTCATGGTGAACAACGAATTCCCGTATACGGACAGAGGGAATCCGCTTCCGAACAAAATGTATACTTTCAGGGCGCACCCTGAGAATGTCAACATAATTAAAAGTCTCGGAGCTGACATTGCGGCTTTGGCGAACAATCATATCACGGATTACGGAATCGAATCTCTTGAAGACACTCTGACAACGTTAAATGACGCAGAACTTCCGTATGTCGGTGCGGGACAGAACCTGGAGGAGGCGTCCAAGATTGTTTATTTTATGAACGATAATGTTAAGATTGCTTTTATCTGCGCAACGCAGCTCGAAAGACTGACCGTGCCCGACACGAGAGGCGCAACCGATGAACTCAGCGGAACGTTCCGCTGCTGGGAGAGCACCGAACTTCTTGAACAGAGAGTCAGAGAAGCCAAAGAAAATGCCGACGTCTGCGTCGTTTACATTCACTGGGGAAGCGAGAACGTCGAACCGCTCGACTGGGCGGAGACAACACAGGCGCAGGTGATTGCCGATGCCGGCGCGGATGTGATTATCGGCGCTCATCCTCATATTTTGCAGCAGATCGGATACATCGGCGACACACTTATCTTTTACAGCATGGGTAATTTCTGGTTTTCATCCAAAACCTATGATACAGGTCTTGCCTCTGTAGAAGTCGGAAAAGAAGGCGTTGTTTCGGCCAAATTCATTCCGTGTGTTTCGTCCGGATGCGTTGTACGCAAATCCGAAGGCGACGAGAAAGCACGAATTCTGAATCACATGAGAAGCATTTCGACAGGCGTGAATATTGACGAAGAAGGAAATGTAAGTTCTGCTTCGGCAAGTCCGGCGCAGGAGACATCGGAAGAATCATTGCAGTAAGGGTAAAAGAAATACTTCCGGGTGAAGAACACTTTGAAGCCCGGCGAAAATATTTTTTACAATTAAAAAGAATATATGTATTGACATTTATACAAAACAATGTTATCTTATCAAAGGTTATCAAACCATGCCGAAGACAGTAGGTGTCGAAAGACGTAAGCATAGCGCCTACCCAGGATGAGTGAGATTCAGATTGTAAATTTGTGCCTCCTGTCCTTACGGCAGGAGGTTTTCTATTTTACCGGGTCGGCTGAATAATTGGCAATTCGCCCGAAACGGTCAGCGTGCAGTTGTATCTGCCCGATTTGAAAATCTCTTTCGGCAAATAATATTAAGAAGGAGGATAAATCATGGCTAAAGTTGAATTAAAAGCTCCCATTGTGGAAGAAATCTCAGCTAACATTAAGGACGCTAAATCAGTTGTAATCGTTGATTACCGTGGACTTACAGTTGAGCAGGATACTTTACTTCGTAAAACACTTCGTGAGAACAATGTTACTTACAAGGTTTACAAGAACACAATGATGAATTTTGCATTCAAGGGTACAGATTACGAAGGACTTGCTCCTTATCTTGAAGGACCCAGCGCAATTGCAATTTCAACAGAGGATGCAACAGCTCCTGCAAGAGTTCTTTGCAAGTTCGCCAAGACTGCAGACAAACTTGAGGTTAAGGGTGGTGTTGTAGAAGGAACAGTTTACGATGCTAAAGGAATTCAGGCTATTTCCGCAGTACCTTCAAGAGAAGAATTACTCGGCAAACTGCTTGGAAGCATCCAGTCACCTATTTCAAATCTTGCCCGTGTTCTCAATCAGATTGCAGAGAGCAAAGGCGAAGCCGCAGCAGAATAATTTTTGCGGTGCTACTAATTAACAGTATTGCCGCATAAGACGGCAGAAACTTTGAATTTAAACGGAGGATATAATAATGGCAAAGTTAACAACAGAAGAATTTATCGCTGCTATCAAAGAGCTTAGCGTATTGGAACTTAATGATTTAGTAAAGGCTTGCGAGGAAGAGTTCGGTGTTTCCGCAGCAGCAGGCGTTGTAGTTGCAGCAGCAGGTGCCGGTGATGCAGGCGCAGCAGCAGAAGAGAAGACAGAGTTCAATGTAGAACTTACAGAAGCAGGTGCTGAGAAAGTTAAAGTTATCAAGGTTGTTCGTGAGATTACCGGCCTTGGACTTAAGGAAGCTAAAGACCTTGTAGACGGCGCTCCTAAGATGGTTAAGGAAGCAGCTGCTAAGGAAGAAGCTGAAGAAATCAAGAAGAAACTTGAAGAAGTTGGCGCTAAGGTTACATTAAAGTAATTTAAGCATTACAATTTTTTACAATTAAAGTTTTTAAAGCGGTTGGAAAAAGTTATTGACTTCCAACCGCTTTTCTGATATTATGGATAATGCGCCATTGTGGTTAGTATACCCTTTTTGTATCCTTTTTTAGGGTATAAAGCTTTTGATTTGAGGGTTTTTACCCCACAATAACGCAAATATTGTTAATAACAAAATCAGAACGGAGTGGAATGTCAATGGAAAAGAACAGAATACGTCCTATTGTTAGCGGCAACAGTATGCGTATGAGTTATTCAAGGCAGAAAGAAGTATTGGACATGCCCAACCTGATCGAAGTTCAGAAGAACTCTTACGAGTGGTTCTTGAGCGAAGGTTTAAAGGAAGCATTTGACGATATTTCTCCCATCACGAATTTCGGCGGAGATCTCCGCATGGAGTTTGTTGATTTCGAACTTGCCGAGGATGAAATCAAGCATACAATCGAAGAGTGTAAAGAGCGTGACCTTACCTACGAGGCTCCCCTCAAGGTTAAAGTTCGTCTTTTCAACGAGAAAGACAAACTGGATATTAAAGAGCACACAATCTTTATGGGCAACTTCCCGCTTATGACGGAAACCGGCACCTTTGTTATCAATGGTGCAGAGCGTGTTATCGTCAGCCAGCTGGTTCGTTCACCCGGAATTTACTATTCGATTTCACATGACAAGATTGGTAAGAAACTTTTCGCATCAACCGTTATCCCCAACAGAGGAGCATGGCTTGAGTACGAAACCGATTCTAACGATGTTGCCTATGTTCGTGTAGACAGAACCAGAAAGGTTCCCATCACTGTATTTATCCGTGCACTCGGATTGGGAACAGATGAGGAGATTATCGAGAAGTTCGGTGACGAACCCAAGATTCAGGCATCTTTTACCAAGGATCCTTCCAAGAATTATGTAGACGGACTCCGTGAATTATATACGAAGATTCATCCCGGTGAGCCTTTCAGTGTAGAGAGTGCCGAGAGCTTTATTTCTTCGATGTTCTTCGATCCCAGAAGATATGATCTTGCCAAGGTAGGACGTTATAAGTTCAATAAGAAACTTATGCTCAACCGTCGTATCGTCGGACAGATTCTTGCTGAGGATGCAGTAAGTACAGAGACAGGTGAAGTTGTTGCAACAGCCGGAACGAAAGTAACGCGTGAAATTGCAGATGCAATTCAGAATGCAGCTATTCCTTCCGTCCTTATTCAGACAGAAGAGAAAAATGTTATTGTTCTTTCGAATATGATGGTTAATATCAACGAGTGGATTGACTGCGATGCCAAGGCACTCGGAATTACCGAGCTTGTTTACTATCCTGTACTCAAGAAGATTATCGATGAGTTCGGCGAGAGCAATCCCGAAGAACTTGATGAAGTAATCAAGAACAATATCCATGAGCTTATTCCCAAGCATATTACCAAAGAAGATATGCTTGCTTCCATTAACTATAATATCCATCTGGAATACGGCATCGGTAATGATGACGATATCGACCATTTGGGCAACAGAAGAATCCGTGCCGTAGGTGAACTTCTTCAGAACCAGTATCGTATCGGTCTTTCCAGAATGGAACGTGTTGTTCGTGAAAGAATGACAACACATGATTCAGAAGATATCACAGCTCAGAATCTGATCAACATTAAACCTGTTCAGGCTGCAATCAAAGAATTCTTTGGTTCATCACAGCTGTCACAGTTCATGGATCAGAACAACCCTCTGGGTGAGCTGACACATAAGAGACGTCTTTCCGCATTGGGACCCGGTGGTTTGTCAAGAGACCGTGCCGGATTCGAAGTTCGAGACGTACACTATACACATTACGGAAGAATGTGTCCTATTGAGACTCCCGAAGGTCCTAACATCGGACTTATCAACTCACTTGCATCATTTGCAAGAATCAACGAGTATGGTTTCGTGGAAGCTCCTTACAGAAAAGTTGACAAATCAGATCCCGAGAATCCCCGTGTAACGGACGAAGTTATTTACATGACCGCTGACGAGGAAGATAACTACCATGTAGCACAGGCTAACGAGAAGCTTGATGCCGAAGGCCATTTCATTAAGAACATGGTTTCCGGTCGTTACAGAGAGGAGACACAGGAATATCCCAAGAAGATGTTCGATTACATGGATGTATCTCCCAGAATGGTATTCTCTGTTGCTACAGCACTTATTCCTTTCCTTGAGAACGACGATGCTAACCGTGCCCTCATGGGTTCGAACATGCAGCGTCAGGCCGTACCTCTTCTTTTCACGGAAGCACCCGTTATCGGTACAGGTATGGAGAACAAGGCAGCAGTAGACTCAGGTGTCTGTGTTGTTGCCAAGAAGACAGGTACAGTCACATACGTTTCATCGAAACTCATCAAGATTAAGAATGATGATGACGGTGAAATTGAAGAATATCGTCTTTCCAAGTTCGTAAGAAGTAACCAGAGCAACTGCTACAACCAGAAGCCCATCGTATTCAAGGGCGATCATGTAGCACAGGGACAGGTTATCGCAGACGGACCTTCCACTTCGGAAGGAGAACTCGGTCTCGGTAAGAATCCACTTATCGGATTCATGACCTGGGAAGGTTACAACTACGAGGATGCCGTTCTTTTGAGCGAAAGACTTGTACGTGAAGATGTTTATACATCGGTTCACATTGAAGAATATGAGACAGAGGCAAGAGATACCAAACTCGGTGCTGAAGAGATTACAAGAGATGTTCCCGGTGTCGGTGAAGATGCTCTTAAGGATCTTGATGAGAGAGGTATTATCAGAATCGGTGCTGAAGTCCGTGCCGGTGATATCCTTGTCGGCAAAGTAACTCCCAAGGGAGAAACGGAACTTACCGCTGAAGAGAGACTTCTTCGTGCAATCTTCGGTGAGAAGGCTCGTGAAGTAAGAGATACATCACTTAAGGTTCCTCACGGTGAGTACGGCGTTGTTGTAGACGCAAAGGTATTCTCCCGTTCAGCCGGAGATACGGAACTTTCACCCGGAGTAAACCAGAAAGTAAGAATTTACATTGCACAGAAGAGAAAGATTTCCGTCGGAGATAAGATGGCAGGTCGTCACGGAAACAAGGGTGTTGTTTCCAGAGTCCTTCCCGTTGAGGATATGCCTTATCTTCCTAACGGTCGTCCTCTGGATATCGTGCTTAATCCCCTCGGCGTACCTTCCCGTATGAATATCGGTCAGGTCCTCGAGATTCATCTTTCACTTGCTGCAAAGGCACTCGGTTTCAATATCGCAACTCCTGTCTTTGACGGCGCAAACGAGAAAGATATTATGGATACCCTTGATCTTGCTAACGATTACGTTAACGGAACATGGGAAGAATTTGAGAAGAAATACAAGGATCAGTTACTTCCCGAAGTATTTGAATACCTGTATGAGAACAGAGATCACAGAGCTCTCTGGAAGGGAGTTCCGATTTCCAAAGACGGTAAAGTAAGACTTCGTGACGGTCGTACGGGTGAGTTCTTCGACAGCCCCGTAACAATCGGTCACATGCATTACCTTAAGCTCCATCACCTGGTTGACGATAAGATTCATGCCCGTTCAACCGGACCGTACTCACTCGTTACACAGCAGCCTCTCGGCGGTAAAGCCCAGTTCGGTGGTCAGCGTTTCGGTGAGATGGAAGTTTGGGCTTTGGA
>JAKSSB010000104.1 GCA_024403285.1 Lachnospiraceae bacterium
TCACGACGAATATTGCGGACAGCAACCTTTGCATCTTCACCTTTCTTCTTAACATCTTTAACAAGTTCCTTACGTCTCTCCTCTGTAAGTTCGGGGAAAACAAGGCGGATTACGGAACCGTCGTTTGAAGGTGTGATTCCGATATCGGATGCAAGAATGGCTTTCTCAATTCCTTTGATAATGCTCTTCTCCCAGGGTGCAATCTGGATAATTCTTGCTTCGGGAACACTGATGTTTCCGACCTGCTGTAAGGGAGTGGGAACTCCGTAATAATCTACGGTAAGCTTGTCAAGAATGTGAGGATTTGCTCTTCCTGCTCTGATAGTCTGGAAATCTGTTGCAAGATGCTCACATGTTTTCTGCATTTTCTCATCAAATACTTTGATTTTCTCGTTCATTTTAAACCCTCCGTTTAATTAATTATACAGTCACTTTTGTACCGTTAAATTTACCTTTAACAGTGTTTACGATTGAATTTTCTTCGTTAAGTCCGAATACCCACATGGGCATTTTATTGTCACGCGCAAGAATCGATGCCGTCATATCGACAACCTGAAGATTCTTGGCAATAACTTCATCAATTGTTACTTCATCATATTTCACGGCGTTCGGATTCTTCCTCGGATCGTCGTCATATACGCCGTCAACCGCCTTGGCAAGAAGAATAACTTCCGCATCAACCTCAACGGCTCTTAAAACAACACCCGTATCCGTACTGAAATAGGGATGTCCCGTACCTCCCGCAAAAAATACGACGTTTCCGCGGTTAAAGTACTTATTGGCACGGTCTTTTGAGAAAAGCTTGGTAAAAGAACCGCATTCAAAAGGAGTAAGAATATTGGTCTGCATTCCGACCGATCTGAATATTTCGGAAACATAAATGCAGTTCATAATTGTGGCAAGCATTCCGATCTGGTCTGCCTTCGTTCTGTCGATATTCTCGCTGCTTCTTCCTCTCCAGAAATTACCGCCGCCGATTACAATACCGACCTGAATTCCCGAATCGACAAGTTCTTTAACCTGAAGAGCAACTCCTCTTACAGTTTCCTCGTCAAATCCCGTCTTCTTCTCACCCGCAAGAGCTTCTCCGCTGAGTTTCAACATTATTCGTTTCATACTGACGCCTCCGTTTGGTTATATTTATCTGTAAAAAACTTACTTACATATTGTCAAAAACCGACTCTATGTTTACTTCACCGTAGCACTGTGAACATGTACCTTCAACAATGGCACCGTTCATAATCTGGAATGTCTTCGATTTGATATTGCCGACCACAATGGCATTACTCTCAAGTATCACGGGACCCTTTACATCGACATCACCTTTTACGGCACCCGATATTGTAGCTCCGATTGCTTTGATATTGCCGACAACTACAGAATTGCTGCCTATCTCCAGTGTTCCGTCGGAAGAAATGTCTCCCGTAACTTTGGCTCCGTCAATGCATATTGAAGAAGCGGTCGCATTTCCTTTAAGAACACCTGTTACAATTAGCGTTCCGCAGCTTTCAACATCGCCCTCGACTTTGCCGTTTAACACGAAATCATCTTCCGAAATAATATTGCCCGTCACTACGGTTCCCGCAGTAATAACCGATGCTGATTCATTTATTTTTCTGTCGACGGATTCTACCCTGATGTCACTCATTTTTGTCTCATCCTTCTTTACTTCGTTATCTGCTTTTATTTCATTTTTCTTTACTTCGTTATCTGCTTTTATTTCGTTCTTCTTTTCTACTTTATTACCGGTATCCGCCTTCGATTCTTCGACCTCGCCGTCATTCCTGTTCTTTCGAATCGTTGCAAGAATTTTAAACTCGGTATCGTCATCGAACATTCCCGGTTTATTCTCTTCCCCGGCATCTTCAAAAATATCGGCGAAATCTTCTATCTCGGCAATTTCTTCCACTCCATCTTCATCGTTTTCTTCAACGCGGAGCTCGCCTTCTGCAGCATCGGCAACTTCTTCGTATGAATCCGTTCCTGCATTATCCTCTTTGTCGTCCGAATCACTGTTCAAAGCGGAACCGTTTTGCACTTCATCGGCGGTTTCATACGTAATATCTTCGATAGCAACTTCACCTTTAAGCTCGTCGGAGATCTTCTCTCTGCGATTCTCTCGCTGTTCGTTCTCATCAATTATCTTAAGGTATTCGTTGATGTCGTTGGTTTCCTCAAGAAGCTTGTTGGCGGTATTCTCGACATTCTTAAGATTCTCGGCAGATTCCATCTCGCTGATATTTCTGCGTAATTCTTCTTCTGTCTTTGCAAGTTCTTTCTGTGCATTATCTTCCGTCAGTTCGTTGACGGCCTGTACAAAATCCGCTTTTAAATCATTGAAAAATCCCATTCTAATGCCCCCCGGCTATTTTTTAACTACATGACAGACAGGTTTGGTTCCTTCCGTTATCGGCAGAATAACAACATCATCCCGCTCGGTCAGACGTTCAAGAATTATCGGCAGTGCTTCGACCGTTGAAGACTTACCCGATGCATCATGCATAAGAACAACCGATTCATCATTCTTCTCAACACCCGCAATTACATTCTCCACTATTCTCGAAGCGGAAATACCCTTGCCCGTGGCATCCTGGCTTGTTACATTCCAGTCGTAATAAACCAGTCCGTCTTCGGAAAGAACATCGAAAAGTTCATTCTTATCGACCTTGGAGACCTGATTCGAAGAGCCTCCCGGAAAACGATAGAAAGAAGCTTTCTGCCCGGTAATGTCATACAGAAAATCCTGCATATCTTTAACATCGGTGGCAAAAGACGTCTTGTCCGCATATATTGTACTGTAAACATGTGTATATGAGTGAATTCCAAGTGTATGACCTTCATTAACGATACGTCTGTAAGCATCCTCACTGTCGTCCATCTTAACGACAAAGAAAGTTGCTTTTACACCGAATTCATCAAGTATATCAAGAACCTCGTCCGTGTATTTGCTCGGTCCGTCATCGAATGTAAGATACACAAGTTTCTTACCGGGAAACCTTTCTTCGTCAGTCAGTGTATCGTTTCTGTCAATGACTCCGATTTCGGCTCCTTCGAGTTCGACTGCCGCAACAGTTGTATCGGCAACCGTTTCTTCTTCAACATTCTTCAGATTCTCAAGCTGTATCGCAAGATTATCGACTGTCTGACTTAAAGATTTAATCCTGGTAAAAGAATAAACGGAAACAATATTCGGTATCAGTAATAGAATTACCACCGCAATTACAATAATCCGTTTAAACGCTTTAACTCTGTTTCTTCTTCGGATAACCTCTTTGAGTTTTTCCTCATCCGTCTGCATATTTTCGCTCATTTTCTCACACTCCATAGATTTATTTATTTTACCACAAAAAAGAATGTTTGAAAAGCAAAAAGAACCCGGTCGTTTGACCGGGCTCTATTAGAAACTATAATTTACTGATACTATTAAGCGTTCATCTGAGCTGCAACTTCTGCTGCGAAGTCTTCGTTCTTCTTCTCCATACCTTCGCCTACTTCAAAACGAACGATTTTCTTGATAACGAGAGCTTTGTTAACTGATGCAAGATAGTTTGCAACAGTCTGCTTTCCGTCTTCAGCTTTAACATAAACCTGATCAAGAAGTACAACGTCCTTAAGGAGTTTGCTGATACGTCCTTTGATCATGCCCTGCTTAACGTTCTCAGGCTTAGCTGCTTCCTTGGGATCTGCTTCCATCTGAGCTTTGATGATTTCTGTCTCATGATCGATGTAAGCCTGATCGACATCAGCGTCTGAAATGTATTTGGGATTAAGAGCTGCAACCTGCATAGCAACGTTTGTAAGAGCTTCTTTGGCTGCATCATCGTTTGCACCGTCAGCCGCAACAAGAACACCGATTCTTCCGCCGCCGTGAATGTAAGAAACAACAACGTCTCCGGATGCTTTCTCGAATCTTCTGATGGAAAGTTTCTCACCGATTGTAGCTGTCTTCTCTACAAGAGCATCCTTAACTGTCTTGGATGAATCTTCAACGTAGTTCTCGGAAAGAAGTGCTTCGATATCTTCTCCGTCAAGGCCACCGTTAAGTGATGACTTAAGAGCCTGCTTAGCAACAGACTCAACGAATGACTGGAATACTTCGTTCTTTGCAACGAAGTCTGTCTCTGAGCTAACTTCAACTACAACAGCGTTGCCACCGTCGATAACTGCTTTAGCAATACCTTCTGCTGCAATACGGCTTGCTTTCTTCTCAGCCTTTGCGGCGCCGCTCTTTCTTAAAACTTCAACTGCTTCTTCCATATTTCCATCGGTCTCGGCAAGGGCTTTCTTGCAGTCCATCATACCTGCACCGGTCTGTTCTCTTAATTCTTTTACCATACTAGCTGTAATTGCTGCCATTTGTATATCCTCCTTATTAATATTAAATATGTGTCTACATAACACAAGGAGTCAACCCATAAGGGTTCGCTCCTTGTTAAAGTTCCTGTTAATCGTTGTACCGATTAAGCCTCTTCTGCAACTGCCTCTGTAGCTACTTCAGCATCTTCGGTAGCAGCTTCCTCTGTGAAAGCTTCACCCTGGTTTGCTTCGATAACAGCATCAGCCATCTTAGCTACGATAAGCTTAACGGCTCTGATAGCGTCATCGTTTCCGGGTACAACATAATCAAGATCTTCGGGATCGCAGTTTGTATCGGCAATACCGATAAGTGTGATACCGAGTGAATGTGCTTCCTGAACACAAATCTTCTCTTTCTTGGGATCTACAACAAAGATAGCATCGGGGATTCTTGTCATGTTCTTGATACCGCCAAGGTTCTTCTCGAGTTTATCCCACTCTTTCTGAAGAGTAGCAACTTCCTTCTTGGGAAGAACTTCGAATGTTCCGTCCTCTGCCATTCTTTCGATAGCTTTAAGTCTTTCAATTCTTGACTGGATGGTCTTGAAGTTTGTAAGCATACCGCCTAACCATCTCTCGTTTACATAGTACATACCGCAACGCTCAGCTTCTGTCTTAACAGCATCCTGTGCCTGCTTCTTGGTACCTACGAAAAGGATTGTTCCGCCTGCAGCTGCGATTTCCGATACTGCATTGTAAGCTTCGTCAACCTTTCCTACTGTCTTCTGAAGGTCAATGATATAAATACCATTTCTCTCTGTGAAGATGTAAGGAGCCATCTTAGGGTTCCATCTTTTGGTGAGATGTCCGAAATGAACACCTGCTTCAAGTAACTGCTTCATTGAAATTACGCTCATTTTAAAATCCTCCGTTTATAAAAAGTTTAATCCTCCATATGCATCAGCTTCGTCTGCCAATCTTAAAGCGTAAAAAAGACAACAGCAGAGAATCCGCATATGTGTGTTTTCGCACAACGCTGACATTTTAGCACAGAAAAACCCCTTCTGTAAAGGGGTTAATCTCAAAAATACTCATATTTAGTTCATTCCGCAAATTATTCTTCCGATTTCATCGGGTGTTGCACTGAGAGGTATCTCATAATCACCGACTTTTATTTTCTTATCGTATCCGTTCGCCATAAGGAATTTATCAAATTCCGCAGCATCCGGAACAAGTCCCAGTTCATGTGCCTTGCCTGCCGCAATTCCGGAGCCTTCACCGCTTCTTATTGACAGAATAACGAATTCTTCTTCAACATCGCTTTCATCGTCATCCGTATCCTCACCGGCATCAGCGTTTTCTTCGGAAGCCTGACCGTCTTCTTCCGAAACTTCTTCATTTGATTTATCCGCATCGGCAGGATTATCTTCCGGTTCTGTGCCGCTTTCGTCCTGCGTTTCGCTTGCGATTTCCGTACTCTCCGGTGCGACGGTTTCCGATTCCGGTTCGACTTCTTCCGTCGATTCTTCCACGGTTACAGGTCCGCTTTCCGACGTTTTCGGAGCAAGCACGGTATTCTCGACCATACCAAGCTCGGCCGCACGAATCTTAATTTCTTCATCTGACATCGGTGACTGCGTATTTACAACAACAATCATAATAACCGTAATTACGATTATTCCGATTCCGAGGCCTCGAAGATAATATTTCAGTTTCATCTTCTGCCTCCTTGTCCCTGTCTGTATAAAGCCACGACAAGATTGACTTCGCCGACACCCATTGAAAGTTCCTTGGCAATTGCTATATTCGATTTACCTTCGTTGTGAAGTTTAAGAATCAGTTCGTTCTTGTTGCCGTCTTCATTGTCCGAAATAATCGGCATAACCTTTCTTCCCGATACAGGAATTGCAGGTTTGGAAGGCTTGACCGTATTCTTCGGTTCCGATGTCCGGTTAACCGCATCTGCGGCGGTATCCGCAACCGCATTGCCCTTTTCTTCGACAGGGGCGGTCTCTTCATTATCTTTAAGAGTGAGGTTCTTCTCAACAATTCTGTCCGCATCCTCGCCGGCTTTTCTTGCCTCGTCCGCAGCTTTGAGTGCGGCATCCGCACTTGCCTGAACCGACGACTGAACACTGATAAGAGTCTCATGCTTCTCGTTAAGCATGTCGTACAGAAAAACTACTTCCTTATGATTCTTGTTGATATCTTCCAGAACCGTATCCGAATATTCGTTTACGGCCATTATCTTGTCGTTCGATACTCTCTCAAGGCCTCTCTCCGCCTTTCCGACAGCGTTTTCAACCGCATCGTCGACAGCATCTTCTATCTGTTTCTTCGCTTCCTTAACCTGCTCATCAACAAGTTCTTTGATAAGCTTTTCATCTATAACCGAATTCTGTTTATCCGGGATAAAAAAACCAGCTGCAAAAATTCCTGCTCCCGCTACCAGCAGAATTACATATAACCAGATCATAAAAAATCTCCAATCTCAGATTTTGACATCAAAGCTTGAGCCTTCTTTAACGATAACGTTGCCATCCTTTGATTCGTCTTTTTTCTTGTCCTCTTTCTTGCGGCCGTTACCCGAACCCGCGTCAGAAGAATTTCCTTTCTCGGACGGATCGTATCTGTATTCCTTATATTCGCTCTGCTTCGTATCGTTAACCGTCTTGGTCTGAGCCTGTGCTTTCCTGTTCACTTCGGTGTGCACAGCACTCTGCTCATTAAAAGCCCTGTTCTCATCAACCGAATGCACTCTCGCAATATCCTGGACACGCGAAGAAACTACATTTAATTCCATCGAACCGAATGCCATACGAACCCCTCCCTTTACATATTATCTATAAGGATAATATACAGGAAAACACTCTTTTTGTCATCTATTATTTA
>JAKSSB010000105.1 GCA_024403285.1 Lachnospiraceae bacterium
ACCATACTCATCTCATCAATAATAATCACATCCGATTCGAGCGGATTCTCTGCATTTCGTGCAAATCTTGCCCTGTCTTCGCCCGGATCTCCTCCCTCGACTTCGAGAAGACGGTGAATTGTTTTGGCCGCGAATCCGGTTGTCTCTTCCATTCGTTTGGCTGCACGTCCGGTCGGTGCCGCAAGGCTTACGGTACATCCGCGATCGTAAAAATAACGAATAAGCGTACAGATTGTCGTTGTTTTGCCCGTTCCGGGACCGCCCGTCAGGATAAAAACGCCGGTGAAAATCGCGTCTTTTACCGCGTTCTTCTGTACTTCGTCGAGGTTGTAGCCGTATCTTGAACGGATTGCGTCAATGCTTTCCAGGCAGACTTCTTCCTCGTATTTGTTCTCAGGGATTTCGTCGTAGGCATTTCTTATCGTCATGAGTTTCTCAGCGGCGAAAAGTTCCTCGTTGTACATATATGACAGAAAAACCTTGTCATTTCTGACGTTAATCAGGTGGTCGAAGGCAAGCGCGGATAAAAGAATTTCCGCATCTTCCGGTTCTGCTTCGAGAAGCTTCGATGCCCTCTCAAAAAGAATGTCTTTCGGCAGATATGTGTGGCCGTCGACCGCAGCCTGCTGAAGGCAGTAGTAAAGTCCGCTTTTGAAACGCTCGTCACTGTTCAATTCTATTCCGCTCTTAATTGCGATGTCATCGGCGGTTTTAAAGCCGACGCCGCGAATGTCGCGCGCAATCTTGTACGGATTCTCTTTGATTACACGATATACTTCAGGTCCGTACCTGTCGTAAATTTTAACCGCAAGGTTGTTCCCGATTCCGTACTCCTGCATAAAAATCATGGCATCGCGAACATCTTTTTTCTCGCAGAACTGTTCCGCAATTTCCCTTGCAATTCTCTCACTGATTCCTTTGACAGCAACAAGTCTTTCCGGTTCATTTTCAAGAACGTTCATTGTGTCAGCGCCGAATTTCTTGACGATTCTTTTAGCCATGGCCGGACCGATTCCCTTAATCGCACCCGAGGCAAGATATCGTTCAATCGAAATTGTATCCTCCGGCGGAATCACTTTAAAAGTGCGAATTTTAAACTGTATTCCGTGAGCCGCATGCTCATAGTACTCTCCTTCGGCTTCGACGGTATCGCCAAGGTCCGCTCCGAGAAGTGTTCCCGTACAAATCATCTCTCCGTCTTCGAAGTCGTCGGAAATTATATTTGCAACACTGTATCTTCCGTCATCGCTTCGGAAGAGAATGTTGTCTATTATTCCTTTTATTGTCATTGTCTATCCTCTTCAAATATGGTACTGCACCCACCGCGGGCATCTGTAAACTTCTAAGCAATTACATTTTCCCGATAATCATATTGCATCTTCCCCAGGATTCGCCTTTAAAGGTAAAAGCATTCTCTGTAAGATTTCTTTCTTTGAATCCGGCTGCTTCATAGCATCTTTTAGCCCGTTCATTCTCCGGAAAAACATTAAGATGCACGGCATCTGCACCGCTTATTTCAAATGCATATTTGACGGCAAGCTTAATCATTTCCCTTCCGATTCCCCTGCCGCGCACAGAACTGTCGACCATCACGAATTTAAGCATGCCTTCGTTGTTCTCAACGTTAACCGAGTAGCAGAAAAATCCGATTACCTTACCGTCGTCTTCCGTTGCCACAAACGGCGAATCTCCGAAACGATTTCCTGCTTCTTCCAGCAGGCTTGCAAAACTACCTTCTTCCAACGGATAGGAGGTAAGATTTGCGCACCAGAATGCATGGGTTCTTTCATCGGTAATCCAGTTTCTGATAATACTAAAATCCCTGGATGCTATATATGGTCTGAGTCTCATTGTATGTCCTCTCTGTTAATGATTGTCTTTTTTGCAAGTCATCTCTGTTAACGATTGTCCTGTCTTTTCGTAAGTAAAACCGAAATATTCGTTTGCATCGAAACGGTAAAAAATCCGGTCGCTAAGTTTACATTTTTCTTACTTACAGAATACCAAAAAATCGGGGTAAAAACAAATCGTTTTACTTCTTTTACCGAATATAAATTCTGTCCCGCATTTACTGTTCCGTGCAGGTAAAAAACACTATTGACGTCGCGTAAACAGAATTATAAAAAAGAATTAATAACGTCCCAAAATATAATTCGTAAAGAATGCTTAAGAGGCTTTCAAGAAATACTACAAAGAATATTTAACAGATTACCGGAAAAAACATCAAAGATCTTAAACAGATTATCAAGAAAAAAATGCAAAAAATGTTAAACAGATTACCGGAAAAAACATCAAAGATTTTAAACAGATTATCAAGAAAAAACATCAAAGATTTTAAACAGATTATCAAGAAAAAACATCAAAGATTTTAAACAGATTATCAAGAAAAATAACAATAAAAAATTACAAGATTATCAGAAAATACAGTGGCAGTGTGAGTGATAAATTTTCATTCACACTGCCCATAAATACTTAAATATCGTAGTTGCGCTTCATCTGCTCATAAAGCATCTGTGCAAGTCCGAGACCGCCGTTTTGTTCGGAAGTCTGCTTGGAAAGTTCCGTAACAGCCTGGTCTTTGAAGAAATCAACAAGAGTTGAATTTGACTTTGAAGTAAGATCCGATTCAGGCACGGTCTTCAGCATTTCCTTGTACATCTGTTCAATGAAATATGCTTCAAATTCCTTGCACACGCCCATAAGTTCCTCATCGGTCTGTGCTCCGTCCGCACTGAACTTACGTTTCAGTTCATCACTTCTGTTACTGTCTGCAACAGACTGCGCATATTGTGAATAAATATCAGAAATTCCGCTGACATCCATAATTACCTACCCCCTTATCTTCTAAGTGAGTTTGCCTGCTGAAGCATTTCATCCGAAGCCTGAATTGCTTTGGAGTTAAGCTCGTATGCACGCTGAGCAATTATCATGTTAACCATTTCATCGGCAACCTGAACATTAGAACCTTCGACATATCCCTGACGAAGTTCACTTCTTGTGAGTTTCTCGTTCTCATCCTCATTCATCGGAACACCGCTGGCATCCGATACCGAATAAAGTGTTCCGCCTTCTTTTTCAAGACCGGCGGGATTGTTGAACTGCCAGAGACCGATTGAAATGCCCATGGGTTTGGGATTGTTGGTCTCATCCGGGTAACAGATTTCTCCTCTTGAATCAACGGTAATATTACCGGCTACAATCGATTTGTCAAAAACGATTTCCTTGCCCGTCGAATCAAGAACACACATACCGTCCTTGGTTGTAAGAGCAAGTCCTTCGCCGTACTGAGCGAGGCAGAAATCTCCGTTTCTGGTGTAGAATGTTTTACCGTTCGCACCCTTGATACCGAAGAAGCCGTCGCCGTTGATTGCGAAAGCCAGATCGTTGGCTGAATCAAGGAAATTTCCCTGTGAGAAAACCGAAGTGATTGAGGAGTTTCTTACACCTAAACCTACCTGAGCGGAAATGGGCTTCTGTGCACCGTTTGCCGTCGTTGTCTTGGCCTGTAAATCCTGGTATAAAAGAGATTTGAACTCCGCAACTTCCGTTTTGTATCCTGTTGTATTGACGTTTGCAAGGTTATTTGCAATTGTATCTACGTTATTCTGCTGGGCAATCATTCCCGATGCCGCTGTCCATAATGATCTTACCATAAGCTACCTCCTTAGAGTTTACCGATCTGGTTAACCGCAATTTCCAATGACTCGTCATACGCCTGAACAATTTTCTGATTCGATTCATACTGACGTGTAACACTGATAAGATTAACCATTTCCGATACTACCTGAACATTCGATGTTTCAAGATATCCGGAATAAACTTCCGCATCCGCTTCCTTGAACGTTGCACCTTCAACAGGTCTGTAGAAGTTCTCGCCGTAATGCTCGATAAAGTTCATATCTTCAAAATCGGTTAATTTGAGCTGTCCCTTAACCTCATCACCCTGAACAATTCTTCCCGAGCGGTCGATATTCGCCGGCTGAGTCGGATCAAGCTGAATCTTAACCGCTTCTCCGTTCGCGCCTTCACCCATTGCGAAGGCGCCGACCTGTGTTACCAGAACGCATTCTTTGGTCAGGGTAAAAGAACCGTCTCTCGTATACATAATCGTTTTCTCGCCCGTCTTCGACGTGAATTCGATATTGAAAAATCCGTCACCCGAAAGAGCAAAATCATATGTATTGCCAGTCTCGTGAAAAGCTCCCTGTGAGAAATCGGTAAAAGTCTCGCCGAGTTTAACACCCGGTGTTCCGACACCGATCCAGGCTGAATTCGGAAGGCCGTTACCGGTCAGGTCCTTGATTCTGTAAGCAAGTACATTATCAAACCCCTGGCTTGTGGTTCCTTCTTTTTTGAAGCCGGTGGTAGCTGCGTTTGCGAGGTTGTTGGTCAATACATCCATTCGGTTCTGTTCATTGATCATTCCGCTGTATGCGGTATACAAACCTTTTAACATATCTTTCTCCTTCCCTTCCCAAACGCATTCTTACGGTTACTTATTAATCTTCGTTTCTGTAGCCTGCAAGGAACTCAACATACTTTCCTGTTCCGATAGCCACGCAGGTCATCGGTTCCTCGGCTGTCATGGTGTTGATTCCGGTCTTGGATTCAATCAGATCTTCCAGACCGCGCAACATGCTTCCGCCGCGGGTGAGTGCCATTCCTCTGTCTGCAATGTCGGCAGGAGGTTCGGGGGGAGTTTTCTCCGGAAGCGAATGAATTGCTTCGACAATTGGAGAAGTAGTTTCTTTTAATGCTATCTCGGTCTCTTCCGAAGTTACGGTAACTGTACTCGGAAGACCGGTTACAAGGTCACGGCCTCTGACTTCCATCGAGTTGTTCTCGATATGTCCGGAATTGTAAGCCGAACCAACTTTAATCTTGATATCCTCTGCGGTACGTTCACCGATCATAAGGTTATGCTGCTTACGCATAAATCTCATAATGGCTTCATCAAAATCGTCGCCCGCAATCTTAATTGATGCACTTTCAACAGTTCCACCGAGTGAAATGACAGCTATATCGGTTGTACCGCCGCCGATATCGACAATCATGTTGCCGCAGGGCTTTCCGATATCGATTCCGGCACCGATTGCAGCTGCAATGGGCTCCTCGATAATCTGTACATCTCTTGCGCCGGCCTGAAGAGTAGCATCTTCAACGGCCTTTCTCTCAACTTCGGTTACTCCCGAAGGTACGCAAACCGAAATTCTGGGTTTACGGAAAGTTCTCTTGCCGAGAGCCTTCTGGATGAAATATTTCATCATCTTCTCGGTTACGGTGTAGTTTGAAATAACACCCTGACGAAGAGGTCTTACGGCTACAATGTTGCCGGGTGTACGTCCGAGCATAAGTCTCGCATCTTCACCGATAGCCTTAATCTTGTCCGTATCGCGGTCAAAAGCCACAACCGACGGCTCCTTAAGGACAACTCCCTTACCTCTTATATATACAAGGATACTTGCTGTACCCAAATCGATTCCAATATCTGTATACTGCATTACTCTTCCCCTTTCTTAAGGTTATATCGAATGATTCTACGCGGTAAAAAACATAAAATCAGGTCGGGTCTTAAATTAATTTTCAAAAAATTACCAAATTAGATTATACCCTAAACCTTTTTGAAAATCAAAGAGTTTTATTTACAGTTTGAATCTTGCAAAAATGAATTGTGTAAACAAAAACAAGGATGTCCGGTAATAAGCGGTCCGTTCGCTTTATTATCGTCACATCCTTGTAACACTAAAGATATCGACACTCAAACGTAAATACTTAACCCTTTGTCTTCATAAAATATTAGGCAGGGAAACCCACGGTTTTAACCGTGGGTTACTGAACAGTTCCCGGTTTTCCGATTTTTGTCTCTTTCCATAATTTTCTTGATAAATGCTCCTGTATAAGAGTTTTTGTTCTTCGCAACCTCTTCCGGCGTTCCTTCCGCAATAACAAGACCTCCGCGGTCACCGCCTTCCGGTCCGAGATCGATAATGTGATCCGCTGTTTTGATAACATCGAGATTATGCTCGATTACAACGACCGTATTGCCTTCTCCCGAAAGTCTTCGCAAAATCTCAACAAGTTTGTGAACATCCGCAAAATGAAGTCCCGTCGTGGGTTCATCAAGAATGTAAATTGTATTGCCCGTGCTCCTCCTCGAAAGTTCGGTCGCAAGTTTGATTCTCTGCGCCTCACCACCCGAAAGAGTCGTGGAAGGCTGGCCGAGTTTGATATATCCGAGGCCTACCTCGTAAAGAGTCTGTACCTTGGCTTTTATCTTAGGAACATTTTCAAAAAACGTAAGTGCTTCCTCGACCGTCATATCGAGCACATCATAAATATTCTTGCCCTTGTATCTGACATCGAGGGTTTCTCTGTTGTATCTTTTACCGCCGCAGACTTCACACGGTACATATACATCGGGTAAAAAATGCATCTCAATTTTGATGATACCGTCACCGCTGCAGTTCTCACAGCGTCCGCCCTTAACATTGAAACTGAAACGGCCTTTCGTATATCCTTTGGCTTTGGCATCCTGTGTTTCGGCAAAAAGATCTCTGATAAGGTCGAACATTCCGGTGTATGTTGCAGGATTGGAACGGGGTGTTTTACCGATAGGGGACTGATCGATTGCAATAATCTTGTCCAGTTTCTCGATTCCCGAAATCGATTTGTATTTACCCGGAATCGTACCCGCACGGTTAAGTTTTCTTGCCAGAGCCTTGTAAAGAATCTCGTTGATAAGTGAACTCTTACCCGAGCCCGAAACACCGGTAATGCATGTCATTATTCCGAGAGGAATATTAACATCGATATTCTTAAGGTTATGTTCTTCCGCACCGGTTATTGTAAGGAATCCCTTCGGTTTGCACCTTTCATCCGGAAGCGGAATGAATTCCTTTCCGCTTAAATATCTTCCGGTAATCGATTCGGGAACTTTCATAATCTCCTCGGCTGTTCCGCACGCGACAATCTGTCCTCCGTGTTCGCCCGCTCCCGGTCCTATATCCAGAATGTAATCGGCTTCAAGCATCGTATCCTCGTCATGCTCGACAACGATAAGCGTATTGCCGAGATCACGCAAATTCTTAAGCGCGCCCAGAAGTCTGTCGTTGTCACGCTGATGAAGACCTATACTCGGC
>JAKSSB010000106.1 GCA_024403285.1 Lachnospiraceae bacterium
TAATCAGAGGCGGCTGTTTCTACGTGCCGATAGATGAACAGATGCCGGCCGCAAGAATC
This sequence comes from Lachnospiraceae bacterium, assembly GCA_024403285.1. GTDB lineage: Bacteria > Bacillota > Clostridia > Lachnospirales > Lachnospiraceae > UBA3766. Next base: position 60 of record JAKSSB010000106.1, read on the forward strand.
GATCTTATCCTCGATAACGTCAAAACCAAACTTATTATCTGTGACGAGAAAACGATTAAGAAAGCTGCGGCTTTCAATACCGATGCCGAGATTGTTCTTTACGATGACATCGCCGCAACCGAGCCGGATGAAAATGCGCTTTCATACATTAAAGAGCATGCAATCGATACCGACCCGATATATATCGTTTTTACCTCGGGTTCTACCGGAATTCCGAAGGGAGTCTGCGCATGCCACAGGAGCGTAATCGACTATATCGAACAGCTTTCGGATGTGCTGGAATTCAGTTCCGATACGGTTTTCGGCAACCAGACGCCGCTTTATTTCGACGCCTGCTTAAAAGAACTGTATCCGACACTTAAATTCGGAGCAACGACATATCTTATTCCGAAGAGTCTTTTCATGTTCCCGATTAAGCTTGTCGAATTCTTAAATGACCGCAAAATCAACACAATCTGCTGGGTGGTTTCGGCGCTTACGATGATTTCCGCATTCGGAACTTTTGAGAAAATCAAGCCTGCGCATCTTCGCACGATTGCTTTCGGAAGTGAAGTTTTTCCGGTTAAACAGTTCAATCTCTGGAAAGAAACGCTTCCCGATACTAAATTTGTCAATCTTTACGGACCGACGGAAGGAACCGGAATGTGCTGCTATTACAGAGCCGACAGATTCTTTGAAGAGGGCGAAAGCATTCCAATCGGAAGACCGTTTAAGAATACGGAAATTCTCCTGCTTGATGAGAACGGTCATCTTGCGGAGGAAGGTGAGATCTGTATAAGAGGAACTTCGGTGACTCTCGGTTACTATAACAATCCGGAGAAAACAGGCGAAAGTTACGTTCAGAATCCGCTTAATTCGCATTATCCCGAGATAATCTATAAGACCGGAGATATCGCAAAACGCAATGCGGACGGAGAACTTTTATTCGTATCGCGTAAGGACTATCAGATTAAGCACATGGGTCACAGAATCGAACTTGGAGAGATTGAGGCGAATGTGAGTGCGCTCGAAGGAATTTCCATCAATGCCTGCGTTTATGACAAAGACAGTGAGCGAATTGTTCTTTTCTATGTCGGCTCAATCGATTCCGCGGAAATCTGCAAGAGGCTTCGTGACAAACTTCCGAGATACATGATGCCGAATGAGTGCGTGAAACTTGATTGTATGCTTTTTACCCCGAACGGTAAAATAGACAGAAAAGGTCTTCTTGCACAATGCGCACAGAATAGTATATAATCATCTTTGGTTTTGACAGAGCGTGCCGATAAAGGCGCGACGGAAAGGAATTTAATATGGACGAATTACTTGAAATTTTACAGAATCTTCATCCCGATGTTGACTTTGAAGAGTGCGATACACTTATCGATGACGGAATCCTCGATTCATTCGACATTGTTTCGCTTATCGCGGAAATCAGCGATACATTTGATGTTGTAATCGGAGCAGAGAACATCATCCCCGAGAACTTCAATTCGGCACAGGCTCTTTATGATTTAATCGAGAGACTTGAGGAAGAATAGAACAAATGCTTTTCACATCGTATACGTTTATAGCTTTTTTAATAATCCTGTTCCTTGTATATTACCTTTTGCCGCATAAGTGGCAATGGGTAATTACTTTGTGTGCAGGTTTATTTTTTTATGCTTACGCATTTAAGGACCCGGGCAAACAATTCGGTTTCTTTTTTATCATTATTACGATAATTACGACTTATCTGTCGGCACGACTTATCGACCGGAACCTGAAGATTCAGCAGGAGTACGTCAAGACGAACAAAGAAACCCTCGACAGGGATGTGAAGAAGGCGTACAAAGAGAAGATGCGAAAAAAGCGTCTTTTAATCCTGACCGGCTGTCTGGTGCTTAACTTCGGAATACTTGCAGTGCTTAAGTACACGAATTTTGCAATTTCAAATGTTAACGGAGTGATTAAGCTCTTCGGAAGCGAAGCGGCCGTCGGAAGTGTCGATTTCGTGCTTCCTCTCGGAATTTCATTCTACACGTTTCAGAGTATGGGGTACTTAATCGATGTATACAGAGGCAAATACGAATCGGTCAGAAATCCTTTCAAATTTGCGCTTTTCGTATCATTTTTCCCGCAGCTTATTCAAGGTCCCATCAGCAGATACGATGACATGGCGGACAGTCTTTTCGTGCCGCATTCATTTGATTTTACCCGGGTTTCGCGCGGTATAGAGCGAATCCTCTGGGGTTATTTCAAGAAGGTTGTAATCGCCGACAGAATGCTTGTCGGGGTAAAAGAAATAATCGGCGCGCCGGATACATATTTCGGATTCTACGTGTTCCTGGGAGCAATCTTTTATGCGCTCGAACTTTACGCCGATTTCACCGGCGGAATCGATATCACAATCGGTATCGCGGAAGTGCTCGGAATCAAGGTCAGAGAAAACTTTGAACGCCCCTATTTTTCGAAGAGCATCAAGGAATACTGGCGCCGCTGGCATATTTCACTCGGTGCCTGGTTTACCGAATATCTCTTTTACCCGGTTTCCGTTTCAAAACCCAGTCTTAAGCTTTCGAAGTGGAGCAGGGCTCACCTCGGAGAGAAAGTCGGTAAAAGACTTCCGGTCTATATTGCGACGATTTCCGTCTGGCTGATAACCGGTATCTGGCCCGGAGCCGCATGGAATTTCGCTGTCTGGGGGTTGGGCAACTGCTTCTTCATCATGCTTTCCGAAGAACTTGAGCCTTTATACGACAAGTTCCACAAGCGTTTCAATGTGCTCGGAACTACGCCGTGGAAGATATTCCAGATTCTTCGTACATTCGCGATTATGTGTTCGCTTCGAATGCTTGACTGCTACAGAAACGTTCCCGTTACGTTTAAGATGTTCGGAACAATGTTTACCAGATTCAATGCCCCGGAAGTATTCAGGGAGGGCCTGTGGAATATAGGTCTTTCGATTCCGGATTACATCGTGCTCCTTTGCGGAACCGCAGTTCTTTTCACCGTGAGCATGATCGGTCGTCACGGCGATGTTCGCAAGAGAGTTTTTGCGAAGAATCCGGTTGTTACCGTTTCGGTCTGCTCGATTCTTCTGATACTTATTCTTGTGTTCGGCGCTTACGGAATCGGATACGATGCCAGCCAGTTTATTTACAATCAGTTCTGATGAAAGTGTTAATGTATTATGGATAAAAAAAGAAAGGTCAAAAACATAATATTATCCCTGCTTGTCGTGGCCGCTCTGATTCTGATTCTGGCCGCACTTACAAGACTTTTCATGCCGAAGTATATGGGCGAAGTCAAGGAAGGTGCGCTTATCGGAGAGTATTATGACGAAGAGAAGGATTTCGATGTTGTTTTCGTGGGAGACTGCGAGGTGTACGAGAATTTCGTACCGCTTGTGCTCTGGGAAGAACACGGAATCAATTCATATATCAGGGGAAGTGCGCAGCAGCTTATCTGGCAGTCGTATTATCTGACAGAGGAGACTTTGAAATACGAAAAGCCTGATGTTGTCGTATTCAATGTTCTGTCGATGAAGTACAACGAGCCTCAGAAGGAAGCCTACAACAGGATGACTATTGACGGAATGCGATGGTCTCCTTCGAAAGTGGGCGCGATTAAAGCTTCGATGTTCGAATCCGAATCTTTTATCGAGTATGTATTCCCGATATTGCGTTTTCACAGCCGCTGGAACGAGCTTGAACGTGAAGATTTCAGGTATTTCTTCGGTAATGAAAAAGTCGGTGATAACGGATATTACATGCAGCTCGGAGTTGTTCCGGTTGATTACATACCGGAGCCGAAGATTCTCGGCACGTACGAATTCGGAGAGGCTTCATGGGAATATCTCAACAAAATTAAAGATATCTGTGCGGAAAATGATGTGGAACTTGTGCTTATCAAGGCACCGAGTCTCTATCCGGAATGGTATCCGGAGTGGGATGAGCAGATTGTGGATTTCGCTGAAGAGAATGATTTGAAGTACGTTAATTTCCTGGAATGTACCGATGAAATCGGTCTTGATTTTTCAACCGATACGTATGATGCCGGACTTCATTTGAACTTATCGGGGGCTGAGAAACTCACTTCGTATTTCGGTGATTATCTTGCCGAAAACTGTGACCTGGAAGACAGGAGAGACGAGCCGGAACTTTCCGCTCTCTGGGAGAATAAAAAAACTGCCTTCTATGAGCGCAAGGCAGAACTTGAAGAGAAGTTTTGCGAGAAATAAGGTTACTTATCGGTTCAATTCAAGGTTTACAAATCATACGGCGCGGTATATACTTTTACCGATAATTGTGAAAGGAGTTTTATCAAGATGAAAAGAAGATTTATTGCAGCGGTTCTTGTTTCGGCAATGGCTGTAGCTTCACTTCTTTGCGCATGCTCAAATCCCGCAGAAGAAGCGGCAGATGTTACGATGGATATGTACGATAAAGAACAGCAGGCGCAGGATGCCCTTGATTCTTTTAACGATGCAATTCAGAGTAATGACGAAGCGGCAGATGCCATTTTCAACGAATCGAGAAATACGGACGGATTTTCATTCACGGTTAACGGTGTAAAGGTGGCTCCCGATATGGATACGGCCACCTTTCTTTCCGACCTGGGCGAACCGCTTCATTACAACGAAGTTCAAAGCTGCGCATTCCCCGGAATGTCGAAGATTTATACTTACACAAGTTTCGTAATCACTACATATCCGCAGGGTGACAAGGACTTTGTATCAAACATTGAGTTAAAAGACGATACTGTTACGACGGAAGAAGGTATTTACCTTTCGGCATCCAAAGATAAGGTACTGGAGACATACGGTGACGGTTATACGGAGAAGGACGGAGTTTTCATTTACGAAAAAGGAAACGACAGACTTCAGTTCATCTTCCAAAACGATGAATTGGCAAGCATTGAGTATGTGACCAAAGTTCTGGATGAGGAGTAGATTTATTTTTTGGGATTATTAAAGGGGCTGTTAACAGCCCCTTTATATATTTACTTAGCATACCTGCCATTCTTATTCATTTTCTTTATCTGAAGCTTCACCGGATTTTTCATTCGAGGCTTCTTCATCAGAACCGGTACCTTTAGCATCTTCTTCAAGTTTATCCCTGATTATATCAGCCTGTCGCATGGTTTCGTCCATTTCAGCACTTCTGAATGATGCAATGGTCTTCTTATTGGTAAGAAGGCCTGTGAACCAGATTGCCAGCCAGAGAACTATCGGGAGAAGGATGCATCCGCCGAGGAAGTATATAAAGAGCGGGGAACCTGCGATTGCCAGAGCCAGCGTTGTGATGATTCCCACGCCTATGATTATTACTCCGATAAGTGCCACAACTCTTTTGATGTTTGATTTCATATATCATAACCCTCCGAATTCTATGTTTAACTCGAAAATATCTTATCATAATGTGTCCTGTCGGGCAAGAAATTCATTTTTAAAATAAGCCTTGAATATCGTGTGAAAACTTTGCGAACGTAGGAGATGAATCTTGCCCGTATTTTTCACGTGTGATACTATAAGAAAGGTCTGTTCACCGGGTATATGTGTACAGATACAGAGAGCGGAGGTATACAATGAAAATTCTTAAATCACTCGGTAAAACATTTCTTACATTAATCGGTGCAATCCTCGTTATTTTCGGAGGCCTTTGCGGTGTGCTTCAGCTAATCGGAGTAGGAAACGACGGCGCTTTCAATATTCAGGCAATGCTGTTTCTTACAATCATTCCGCTTGTTCTCGGAGGTGCCATGCTGTTCGTCGGTCTCAAAGTGCTGAAAACACCCAAAAAAGAAGAACCGCCGAAAGAAACCGTCGAAGACCAGATTATGTACAGAGATGAAACGGGCAAAGATATAGCCATTGATATGTTCAAACATTCTGCATCGACAGGCGTGCAGACGGCTGATGCAGACAAGTCTTTTACCGGGGGATGCTTTACTCCGAATAAGGAAGTTCTTCGCAGGCACATGGTTTCGAATGCTTTCTCGAAATTTCTGTATCTTTTGATTATCGTGGTGATTATCACTGTTGCGATTATTCTCCGCGGCAGAGCGGATGGAGCCGAGATTGCCGACATTAACATTCCGTTCGTCGCATCGGCGATGATTCTTGTTCCCGCAGTTATCGGGGCTTTCTGGGGAATAATCGAGGTTCTTCTTAAACATCGCGTGAGCGTTGTTCTCGAAGATGACAAATGTACTTTTAAACGTGGTAAAAAAATAATCGGCGAAGCCGCATATGATGAAATACAGGTTTTCGAAAAAAGAAACAACACGGTCTGGGGAACGATTCACCTTGCTCCTCAGTACAGATTCTACGTATCCAAAAAGAAAGTGGAAACGGCGGCCGATCTTTTAAGAGCAAAACAGTTCGCAGTCTTCGATTATACCGTGGAAGAACTGTCGAAAATAACAGCCGAAATCGGTATTCGTAAAGGCAGCGAACTGTCTGAAATAGAAACGGGACTCAATTACTGGTATATTCCGTTTTGATATCTGAGTATATTCTGATGCGAATTTGCTTTTATGCGCTTCTTTATGGCGGAGATATCACAGGATATTCTTTACCAAAGTGCATCATGGGGGTTTCAAAAATAATTTCCGAACCGGTGTAGATGAATGCTACGGTGGGAGAATCGAACAATCTGGCTGAGAATCCCTGATCCGCATCGGGCGTTTGGTATACCTCGAGAAACGCTTCCTCAAAGCACGGGCTGTTTTCATACAGTTTATGTAAATCCTTGCTGCTGTAAGGAAGGTCACTGCGGATGATGAGGTTGTAATTTTCTTTGAAGAACGCTTCAGCAGTGGCAAGGTTTTCTTCTCCGGTAAGACTCGAATCAATATAGTATACGAAGGTAGCCCCGCTGATTACTCCTTCATTGTCGACGGTAATACCGGACGAATAAATCTGCTCGCCCCATGTGTGGGGACTGCCGGGCTTGAAACGAACGAACATGAGATGCTGAAGGGTAGAATCTTTACGATATTTGATGTCTTTGGCGTTAAAGGTTCCGGTAGTCGAATCGAATCCTTCACCGTAAAAGCATACAAGACCGACGGTTTGAAAACGATCCAGGATGAGGATATCGGTTGCCGCTA
>JAKSSB010000107.1 GCA_024403285.1 Lachnospiraceae bacterium
GATTTCAGGGTATTCCATATAATGCTCTTTTTTTTTTTTCTGAACATTTGCATTAACAAGTGCCTGCGGAAGAACCTCCATAACCGAAGCGAGCTCCGAAAGTTTCTTGCCGGTATCGACAATAACCTGTAAAAGATGAAGTGCACTCGAAAGACCGTCGCCGGTTGTATTTGTGTCGAGCATAATAATATGTCCCGACTGCTCTCCTCCGAGATTTGAACCGATTTCTTTCATTCTTTCAAGAACATATCTGTCACCGACTTTGGTCTGTTCAAGATGAATTCCGTTTGCCTTGGCCATAAGTGACATTCCAAGATTGCTCATTACGGTAACAACAATTGTGTTGTCTTTAAGAGTTCCTTTATCTTTCATATAGTTACCGATGATTGACATTATCTGATCGCCGTCAACAAGTTTACCGTTTTCGTCTACGGCAAGCATTCTGTCCGCATCACCGTCGAATGCAATTCCCAAATCGGCTTTCTCGTAAACAACGCGTGCACACAATTCTTCCATATGTGTTGAACCGCAGTTTGAGTTGATATTCGAGCCGTCAGGATTGTTATGAATTGCCACAACGTTTGCACCGAGTTCTTTGAAAGCTTCAATCGAAGTATAGAAAGAAGCACCTTCCGCACAGTCAACGACAATCTTAAGTTCGGATAAATCGACATTGACAGACTGAATTGAATGATTGATATATTCCTCTCTCGCATCGGTGCGGTATTTAATCTTGCCGACACCGGTTCCGGTAGGGAATTTAACACCTTCCATGTTGCTCTTTATCAAGGCTTCGATTTCATCTTCCATTGCATCCGGAAGTTTGTATCCGTTTCCGTCGAAAAACTTAATTCCGTTGAATTCAACCGGATTGTGAGATGCCGAAATAACAACACCCGCATCAACTTTGTACTTCTTGGTAAGATATGCTACAGCCGGTGTGGGAACCACTCCGACATACACTGCATTTGCACCGACAGAACATGCTCCGGCCATAAGTGCATTGGCAAGCATATCTCCCGAAATTCTCGTATCACAGCCAACCATAATGGTGGGTTTGTGATCGTTCTCTTTTGATAAAACATATGCACCGGCCTGTCCGAGCTGCATTGCAAGAAGCGGAGTAAGCTCATCGTTTGCAACTCCTCTGACACCGTCGGTTCCGAATAATCTAGACATTAACTATATCCTCCGATACTGATTGAAGTTAAAGATAAAAACTCTTTATATCTTCGAAATTTTGATTCTGATTTCAAATTTATCCTTAAGATGTGCTCCGTCGGGGAATCCGAAAGACGGCTCAACATCATATATTCCCGGTGTGACTGTGGATAAATTGTTGGCGCTCATGTAATCGTTAAGATTTACAATTACGGAAACATTGTCGGCATCGAACTCTTCAAGAACGGAAGGAAGACCGTATACACGAAGCATGTTCTCACCTTCTTTAAGATTGGTTCCGTCTACCACCACTTCCGCTTTTAATCCGGCAGGAACACCGATAACTTTAACGTTACCGGAATCAAACATAAACATATTAAATGTTTCTTTCTGAACGCTCACGGTAACATTGACCATTCCGTCAAAATTCCTGTCGGCAGGTTCCACTCCCGTAGGAAGGTAATCTTTCAAATTAATCTGCTGCGAAACAATTCCGGACGCACCGTCAATATTAACCGCTTCCGCCGGAATACTGATTGAATCAAGTCTGTCAAGAAGAGTCTTGCGCGCGGCCACTTTTATCGTACTGATATCGGCACGAATCTCTCCGGTAAAAGAATAACCGTCAGCGGGAGTTCCCGTACATGAATAAGTAATCGGAATTTCCTTAACCGGAAGTATTTCCTGTGATACGTTCAAATTATTGACACTCAGCGAGATTCTGGATGAGTTGATAAGTGAACCTTCCGAATCATACAGCTTTATGGGGAGTGACGTATTAAGATTAGCCGAAGCATCCGAAACATCAAGTTCAACTTTCGCAGAAGTTATCTCCGAGATAATTGATTCCGGGCCTTCCACACTTATCTGATTCAGATTGGATGTAAGTTCTCCGAGCGAGTATCCGGGAGCAAGCGTTCCGATTACATCAACCGATACGGAACACTGAATCTTCTTGGCATTCTCCACGCTGAGTTTCAGATTCTCTGTATCAGATTTAATGCTGTTCAATTCATTTGCATATTTGTTGGCAGCCACCTTGATACTGATTGTACTCATGCTGGTAATATCAAGCATATCTGCGGTAGCCGTAATATTCTCTTTGGAAATATCCTCGATAATCGATCTTCTTCCGCTTATCGATACCGTGATAAAATTCGTATCGTCTAAGACTTCATATACCATTCCGCGTGATGTAAGCTCCGAAGAGTTTACTATCTGCACCGGAACATCGGAAAACTGCACAGTTTTAACAGGGTCATCGATATTAACGACCACCAGCCATAAAACAACGGAAATAACTACCGAAAGTATTTTGATTCCTATATTCTTCAGCAGCTTTTCTTTCATTTCTTAGCTTTCTTCTCCTTTGCAGATTTTTTGTCTTTCTTGCCTGTTTTTTTACGAATGTCCTTTTTGTCCTGAGCAATCGCCAGTTTCTTGCGAAGATCGGAAACTTCAAGTGAACGGACAAGTTCGCCCTTATGAGCGACGCTTATTTTACCGGTTTCTTCCGAAACAACAACGATAAGTGAATCAGATGCTTCGGAAAGACCGAGAGCCGCACGGTGTCTCGTTCCGAGTTCCTTACTGAGAGACTTGTTCTCGGAAAGAGGAAGATAACATGTGGCTGCTTTAATTCTGCCGCCGCTGATTATAACTGCACCGTCATGAAGCGGTGTGTTGTGTTCAAAAATATTAACAAGAAGCTGACTGGAAATTTTGGCATCAAGTTCGATACCGGTCTGAACATATTCATCAAGCGGTGTCGACTGTTCGAAAACAATCAGCGCTCCCGTTCTTGCCCTCGCCATTTCAAAGCTGGCTTGTATAAGTTCGTTAAGTTCTTCATCAGTAAATTTAGCTTCAACCTTTGAATCAAACATAAATGCGCTGAAAACTACATTCTTCTGTCCGATACCTTCCATAAATCTTCTGATTTCGGGCTGAAGAGCCACAATAATTGCAACGGCAAGCAGAGTAAAAAGACTCTTGGCCAGCCATATAATTGTTGTCATATCGAAGAACATTGCAAGCGCAAGGAAACCGAGTACGATAATCAGTCCCTTAAAAATATTCCACGCTCTTGTATTCTTGGCCCACGAAAGCAGGTAGTAAATGATGAATGCCAGAATAATCATTTCAACCACGTCAAGAACGCCTATTTCAGGTAGGCGGAAAGTGGTAAAATATTCATTTACGAAATTACTTACTCTGTCAAACATTTCTGTCCTTCCCAATGGTTACGGATTACCCTGTCAGTTACTGTTCTTTATCCCCGGTCGATGTCGATTTGCGGATGACCGAGCCGTCCGATGTAAAATATCTTCCTGCCGCAGGATTGGTGTCGCCCACGTTACCGGAAACTGTTCTTCTTGCAGTCGGATCAACGGTTGTACGTCTCACCGTTCCGGCCTCACCCGGTGTTCTTCTGACAGGAGTGTTCTCTCCGAGAGGCCTTCTCGCTGTCGCTGCGCTGTCACCGACTGTTCTTCTTACAGTTGAAGTGCCGTCTCCTGCCGGTCTTCTTGCAGTCGAAGTGCCGTCTCCTGCCGGTCTTCTTGCAGGTGCCGCACCTTCTCTGACGGTTCCCTGTCCGGCCGTACTCTTACGAACCGCTTCGGATGAACTCCTTCTCAATGAACCTGCTCCCGCTCCTTCAGCCGCAGCCGAAGTTCTGCGCGGAGTTACGTTTTCTGCATCGCTTCTGTCGGTACCGGAAACTTTTTTAACCTTCTTATCAGAAGTGGCAACCATTACCTTCGGTACAGCTTTGACGTAATAGTAATAATCGTCATCCTCAAACTGAACCCGCTCCGTTCTCGCATAATCAAGATTAAATGCAAAGAACTTAATCAGAACGGCAACACCTACGGAAAGCACGGTTCCCAAAAGAACTCCGAAAACCGAAAGATTTGTTGTGAAAATAAGATCTCCGACAAGAAGAACCAGCACATCGGTAAGCGCTCCGACAATAATGGCAATTGTCCATGCATGATCGATGTTCATCTTCTTGACGTAATATACAATAAGTGTTGTTGCGACAAACGCGCACATCATTACTATCATTCCCTTATTGCCGACAATTCCGTCTATTATGTATTTGAATTTCGATGTCGTATCACCTGCATCAAGTGATGAAAGCGATGACGAAATCTCTCTTACATACGCAAGAATGAAATATACCGCAACTCCGCATCCTGTGCTGACGGATGACCCCGGAGTTCCGAGAAGTCCGACTGAAATCGGAACAACATACGGTATTTTCAGGAAGCAGCATATCGGAGTAATAAGTACAATATACGCATCCTTGGGTGAAAATCTGAAATACAGAAGGAACATTACAATAAACAACGCTCCGACTATTGCGGCCGCTTCGAGCGACAGTGCATAAACATGTGCAAGCGCCAGTGCCGCAGCAACGATAACTATAAAATTGGCCGGTAAAAACGAACAAAGCAGCGAAAGAATCAATGCTATGGGAAGTTTGGCAATTTTACCCATATAACCGAGTCTTGAGTTAAGCATTACGAAAACTGCAAGGGCAAAAACAAACTTGATTGCCGGCACAATATACAATTCATATTTACCGTAAAATCTTTTGAGATATTCTCTTATTTCAAGTAACTGATTCATTATTGGTTTTTGTCCTTTCTTTCTCTCTGGTACAGTATCTGTAATCGCTTCAGGTTATTGAAATATACCCGGAGTCTGGTTCTCGCTTTGCGGTACCTGATTGCATAAACCACATATGAAATCAATGTATAACCACAGGTAAAAATCAAATAATAGAGTCCGATTTTCTTGACATAATCGATTATATTGTCCATTCGGTATATCTCGATTAAGAACATCTCGGAATCGTACAGAATGTAAAGAGTCAGGATTATGCAAAAAGCAAGGGACGCACAAATAAACGATTTAATAAGCTGAAGGCTTATATAATCGCTTCTGAAATACGTACCTATTGATGAATTCCGCTTTCCCTCATTCTCTTCGTAAGCGGCAAGCCTTGTCATAAGTTTGACTCTCTGTTCACTAATCATAAAAACACCATAAAACTGCTTCCGGTAAAAGAATTCTCTCCTGCCGGAAACCATACTTTCTGTTCTGTTCGAAGCAGCTTTCCAAATCAGTTATCCAAAAAACGCATTCTGGGATTGTTCGTGCTTCCCGAATTTGAAGAATTCTGCTCCGTTTTATTCTGTCTAAGGACATCAAAGCCCCTTGAAATATTAAGTTTACACTTATCGCAAAAACGACCTGACCGAATAATAGCTCCGCAACCTTCACAGCCCAAACCGATGGGCGAGTCATCCGAAAACGAAAGGCGTTCCTGTCTGATCCATTGTATTATCTGCTGACTCGTGACTTCACATGCTTCGGCTATCTCTTCGATTTTAGCCCGCGGATTCTCTCTGACGAAATCCTTAACCCTGTTGAATTCCGCTTCATAGACCTCTCTGCACGCCTGACAAAACGGCGGTCCGGCAATGTAATTGAAAACTCTTCCGCATTTTCTGCAATTTCTTACATCCATGCTCATCCCTCCTTACATTCCATGCCCGATGGCAAGGGTTACAAAACAAACTTTGGCGGCTCCGGCCTCTTTGAGAACCGACGCGACCGCATCGATTGTCGCTCCTGTCGTATATACATCATCAACTACTAATACAGTCTTTAATTTTACATCATTTTGGGCAATATGAAAAGCCTTTTTGATATTATTTTGCCTTTGAAGTCTGTCCAATTTCTTCTGCGCTTTGCCGTTTTCCCGCCTTTTAACCACATTCGCGGCAACCGGAATTCCGGTGCCTTCCGAAATGTATCCGGCAAGGATTTCCGATTGGTTGTATCCCCTGCTTCTTTCTTTGGCCGCCGATATCGGAACCGGAATTATCACATCCGGTTTCATCTTAAGAATCGTCGGTCCGAGATACTCCGCCATTTTACGTCCGTAAAATCTGCCGTACTCCGGCCTCTGCCTGTTCTTAAACGCAAAAATCGAGTCATTGATACTCTTATATTCATAAAGTGCGGCACCGCATTCGAAGTGCCTTTTGGTGCCCGAGCAGTCGTGGCATTTCACATCCTCCTCATGCTCGAGATGTTTGCCGCAGACCGCGCATCTCGGAGAAGCAACCATTCTCGGAACATTTGCACATTCCGGACAAATGTCTGTTCCGAATTTCAGGCATCTGTCGCATATCGGACACTTGGGCGGGAAAAAGAAATCTTTTACCCGTTGAGCGCCTCTTCCAGTCTTGAAGTTAAATCCGTATATCTTAACTGTTCCCCCTTGTTGGCTATCATTTCACATAATTTCTCGCGGCTTCCGAGAATAATCACGCATTTCGTCGCTCTCGTAACCGCCGTATAAAGCAGATTCCTGGTAAAAAGCATCGACGGCCCGTCTACTATCGGAATGACGATTCCGGGATATTCGCTTCCCTGCGATTTGTGGATAGTAACCGCATATGCCGGTTCAAGTTCCTCAAGCTGGGCAAACGGATACTCCACTTCCTTGTTGTCGTCGAAGACCACGATAAGAGATTTCATGTAGGTGTTGATTGCCGTAATCACTCCGACATCTCCGTTGAAAATACCTTTGCCGCGGTCGGTTTCAATTCCGTTATACGCATGAATCACCCACTCTGCATCGTAATTATTCTTAATCTGCATGACTTTGTCGCCCTGCCTGAAAATAACCTCACCGCGGTTGATTTCTCTTTTGGAGTCATCCGCCGGATTTATCTGTTCCTGCAGAAGGCGGTTCAAAGCCTCCACGCCGTAGTTGCCTTTTTTCATCGGCGACAGAACCTGTATCTGATTCGATGTTGTCTTAAACTGTCGCGGCATTTTATCACGGACAAGGAGCACAATGTCCCTGTAAATACTCTCTTTGGAATCTCTCGGCAGGAAGAAGAAGTCTTTACCCGTATTGGTAAAAGACGGAATCTCTCCG
>JAKSSB010000108.1 GCA_024403285.1 Lachnospiraceae bacterium
TCGGTAAGGGCAACGACTGGGAAGGAAAGTTTGATTTCCTTAAAGAGGAAGGTGCCGAAGTTGTTTACCTTGAGCGAACTCCGGAAATATCTACCACAATGATAAAGGACGATTTACAAAAGAATGAATAAAAAAAGCAGAACCCGTAATTCCATGATGAATTTTACCGCGGGAATGGCCAATCAGACACTTCAGATTGTTCTTAAAGTTATCTGTCGAACCGTTTTCGTAGCAACACTCGGTAAAAGCTTCCTTGGAATCAACGGTATTTTCTCGGATGTACTGTCCATGCTTTCCCTTACGGAACTCGGACTTGCACCCGCTATTAATTTCAAACTTTATAAGCCTCTGGCGGAAAATGACAAAGAACGAATTCAGGTACTGATGAAGTTTTATCGGACCGCTTACAGAGTTATCGGTCTGGCTATTCTGATTATCGGTCTGTGCCTGATTCCTTTTCTGCCCGCTCTTATCAAGGATTATGACAGGTGTGCGGTTCTCGGAATCAATCCGGTTATTATCTATCTTCTGTTCCTCGGAAAGAGCGTAATGTCATACTGGTTCTTCGCTTACAGAAGTGCGATTTTAAAAGCCGATCAGAAACGTTTCCTGACAGAAATCAGCGATATGATTTCCGTGGTTGTGATAAATGTCGTTCAGATTGTGCTTCTGCTTTCGGGTTGCAGTTTCCTGACATATACGATAGTTGCAATCGCAGGAATTTTTATCCGAAATCTGATCGATTTTATTTTTGCCGAAAAAGGTTATCACTATGCCTTTGTCAAGACCGACAAATCGATGGACAAAGCCGAGATCAAAGACATGTTCAAAGATGTCGGAGCGCTTTTTGTCAACAAGTTTAATGCCGTTGCAATCAAAGCTACCGACAACCTTGTATTAAGCGCTTTTATAGGACTCGATATTGTCGGAGTATATTCGAACTACCTTCTTTTGTTTCATAACATCAAAGAAGTAATAAGCAAGATGTATAAAGCAACCCACGCAAGTATGGGTAATCTTTTTACCTCTGCGGATGACAAAAAGAAAATCGAGTTTTTTGAAACAATGAATTTTGTTTCAATAATTCTCTACGGTACCGCTGCGGTCGGAATGTTTGTCTGTGCCGACGAACTTCTTACGGTATGGTTAGGTGAAGAGTATGTTCTCCCTCAGCCGTTTTCAATGCTGATTGGAATCGAGATTCTTTTCTCGGGAATCAAAGCCAACTTGAATCAGATTCGAACGGTATCAGGTCTTTTCAGACAGAAATGGATGAGGCCGGTTCTCGGAATCTTTATAAATGTTGTCTCATCGATTATACTTGTATTTCCGCTGGGAATTTACGGCGTAATTCTGGGAACGATTATGGCGGATGTTTTCGCAAACTTCTGTGTGGATCCTTCCATCATTTACAAGTATGCCTTCAACGGAGAGAAGAAGGTAGGCGGTTACTATCTCACAAACTTTTTATATTTTGGAATTCTCGCATTAACGGGACTTGCGGATTGGCTCATCTGTACACATGTGTTTGTAGGGCACGGATGGTATTCGTTATTTGTTCATATCATCATAACCGGTCTTTCCGTTCCGCTTGTATACTCGGTTATTTTCGGCAGAACCAGGAGATATAAGTATTTACTTGGAATTGTCAAAAGCTTATTCAAAAGAAAATCAGGGAGTAAAAAATGAAAGTTCTTCACATAAACTGTAATTTCGTTACGAACGGTCTTCATAATGTAATGCGTGCCGAAATGGAAAAAAAGGGTATCGACGTTACGATGTATGTTCCGACGCAGAAAGAATATGAATCTCCTGCGGATAATGTAATTATCAGAAAATGTTTCAAAAAAAATCACAGGTATTTTTATTTCCTTAAGCAGAATAATATT
Organism: Lachnospiraceae bacterium; assembly: GCA_024403285.1. Classification (GTDB taxonomy): domain Bacteria; phylum Bacillota; class Clostridia; order Lachnospirales; family Lachnospiraceae; genus UBA3766. The sequence continues at coordinate 1,890 of JAKSSB010000108.1, forward strand.
ATGAAAGCGCTGACGGATTCGGTTGATGTCAAATCATTTGGTTTCGTGCATGCGTTTACTGTTTTTACCGATGGAAATGTTGCGTACAGACTGAATAAGAAGTATGGAATTCCTTATGCGGTAGCGGTCAGGGAAACCGACTGCCATGCATTTATTCAGAGACGTTTTTTCCTTCGTTTTGTCGGAAGAAGAGTATTGAGAAACGCTTCGAAAGTGTATTTTTTATCCGAACCGTATAAGGAGAACATAGTCAATCATTTTATGCCGCGCAAGGACAGAGAGATGATGGAGGCGAAGTCTGAAATTATCCCGAACGGAATCAATCCTTTCTGGATAAACAATCTGTATACGGAGAGAAATTTGCCGGGAGATGAGCTGAAGATTATTCAGGTCGCTCAGATTAAGCCCATCAAGAATATCGAGACGACGCTTAAAGCGGTTGAGAAACTTAATGAGAACGGATGTCGTGCGAAACTGATTCTTGTCGGTAAAAAAGTCAAGGATGAGACCTATAATGCGATTAAGGATAGCAAATATCTGGATTACCGCGGATTTATGGACAAGGAACATCTGATAGAGGTATACAGGGAAGCGGACATTTTCGTTATGCCGTCCCTTCATGAAACATTCGGCATGGTTTATGCAGAAGCCATGACACAGGGCCTTCCGGTTGTCTATACCAGAAACGAAGGTTTTGACAGACAGTTTGAAGAAGGCGAAGTCGGTTTCTCCGTTAATGCACACGATGTTGATGAAGTTGTATCCGCAATAACGAAAATCAAAGACAATTATGCCGAGATGACGGCAAGAATTCCCAATCTTGCAACCAAGTTTGACTGGGACGGAATAATCGACAAATATTCGGAAGCCTATGAGACTCTGGCTTGTGATAAATGTGCAAATCAGTAATGGACGGTAATATGAAGTACAAATATAAAGTTTCTGTAATCGTTCCGATTTACAATATCGAAAAGTATCTGGAAGACTGCCTTGACAGTCTTGAAAGGCAGACACTTAAAGATATTGAGGTCATTCTCGTATGCGACGGTCCGACCGATTCTTCCGAGCGTATTGCGGAAAGATACGTTGAAAAGAATAAACATTTTTCATTGATTTCACAGAGCAATAAGGGAATCGGAGGCGCCAGAAACGCAGGAATAAAAGCTGCATCCGGAGAATATTTTTATTTCCTTGACGGAGATGACTATATAGAAGATAACGCACTGGAAGTATTGTATGAAAGGGCACATAAAGCAAATCTTGATGTTCTTTTTTTCTCATCAAAGACTTTTAAGGACGGAATCGATGAATTTAAATGGCCGAGCCATTATGCTTATAAAAAAGATTATGACCTCTGTAATTCCGGTGAAGAACTTGTCAGGAAAATAATTGGAAACAGGGATTTATATAATCCGAACTGTGGAATGATGTTTATCAAATCGACACTTTTTGCAAACAAAAATTTGCATTTCAAAAGCCGGATTATTTATGAAGATAATCTTTTTTATCCAAACCTGATGCACATGGCCGGGAAATGTGCAGTTATGAACGAACCGTTGCATTACAGAAGGTTCAGAAATAATTCGGTGACTCTGTCTTCTGACAATACAGATAAAAAGCTTACCAGCAATTACATTGTAGTCCGTAAAATCCGAAAGCTGATTTCGGATTTCGGGAGAACGCCGACGGTGCTTTTACCCTTAAGCCGAACATGTTACCAGTTCTCGAATATTTACTGGATGCAGAATCGCAAAGGACGTAAAAAGTATCGAAGAGAATACCTGAGTGTGGTTTCGGTGATTCTGTCGGAAAGGTTATTCGGAAGACGCTTCTTTCATCATTTGAAAAAAGTTTTTCTGACATGTACGAAGGCGAAAATGTAACAGACGAAAACAAACACATTATGAGGTGAAAAATGAGTGTTATTAAAACAGCCGGTCTGTTTTTAAAAGGATATTTCGGTTCATTTGGCAATGAGAAGCAGAAGGGCGAATGCCCTCCGATTGATTTTGTGGTTGCCTGGGTGGACGGCAACGATCCGGCGTGGAGAGCCGAAAAAGAATCGTATCTGGATAAAGCCGATGCCTACACCAAAGAGGAGACAAAGGATTTCCATTTCCGTGACTGGGGGATATTCAAATACTGGTTTCGTTCGGTGGAGAAAAATGCTCCGTGGGTTAATCATATCTATTTCGTTACCTGGGGACACGTTCCCGAGTGGCTCGATACTTCGAATCCCAAAATTACAGTCGTAAAGCATGAGGACTTTATTCCGAAGGAATTTCTGCCCACTTTCAATGCCAATACAATCGAGACAAATTTACACAGAATAAAAGGCCTGTCAGAGAACTTCGTATTTTTTAACGATGATATGTATCTGAATTCACCGTTTAAACCGACGGATTTTTTTGTAAACGGCAAGGCGGTTTATCCTGCGATTTTTTTACCTGTGGCAAATGTGGCGACGAATTCGGCATTCCGTCATATGCTCCTTTCAAACGCATCGCTTATTCTGAAGATGCATGATGTCAGAGAGATTGTGAAGAAGAATCCTAAACTGTTTTTCTCTCACAAGTATGGCATTTATGCTTTTACCAACATATTTTTTGCATATTCAAGACCTTACGGTTCGCTTCATTTTCTGCATATGTACTACCCATTAAGAAAGCAGGATTTTGAAAAAGTCTGGTCGGAATGCGAAAAAGAAATGACTGAAAGCTGCGTTAACAAATTCAGACATCCTTACCAGTATACGGATGTCCTTTTCCTGGCGGAAAGCGCAATGCAGGGCGGAATGATTCCCTGTAAGATGTTCGGTCATGTTTATCTTCTGAGTCATTACGAACGGATAAAAGCAGACATGGAGAAAGAGAAAAACAGGGTATTCTGTTTAAACGATGTCTGGAACATGGAAGATACCGAAAATGTCAGGGCAAATTTACAGAAGATTTTTGAGGACAAGTATCCCGAAAAATCATCATTTGAGAAATAGACAGTTACTGATAGCGGAGGGTTATCATGGACAGTTTGGTAACAGCGGTGATTACAACTTACGGTCGTAAACCGGAACTCTTGAAAAGGGCACTTGAAAGTGCGCTTAATCAGACTTACAAAAATATCGAAGTTATAGTTTCCGACGATAACGGACTGAATACGGAGATTCAGAAAGAAGTCGCTTCTTTTATCGAATCGTACAGTGACAGAGTTAAATATATTCCGCTTAAGAAGAACAGCGGAGCCTGTGTGGCAAGAAATGCGGGGCTGGAAGTTGCGAAGGGAGAATACATAGCTTTCCTCGATGACGACGACGAATGGGTAGATTGCAAAATCGAAGAGCAGGTCAGATGCTTTAACGACAACCCGAATTTCGGCATGGTATATTGCGATGATGTCAACATATATGATGACATCGGCAAACAGCAGGTGAGAAAGCGCAACAATCCCGAATCACAGAACTTTTTCGATCATCTTATGTGGGCGAATTTCATCGGAGGAACTTCCATTCCGATGATGAAGACCGAACTTGTGCGCGAACTCGGCGGTTTCGATCCGCTGATGCAGTCTTCGCAGGATTACGATATGTGGATACGCGTTGCGAAGGTTGCAGAAATCGGCTATGTTCCCAAGACACTGGTTCGTTATTATTCACATCGCGACGAAAGAATAACCAATAATCCTAAGAAGAAGATAAGCGGAACGGAAAGACTTCTGGAAAAGAACAGAGAATACGCCGATTCGCATCCGAGAATCGCCCATCGCGGATACTGGGCAACGATTCCGTATTATATCATGGACGGCAGGCGCGGAACCGCTATCAGAAAATGGGTAAAAATGACGACGAAGTATCCTAAGTTTATGAAGATGAATTTAAAGTATTTCTTTATTATTTTTTTACCTAAAAAAGCAGTTGCCGAAAGACTGGCGCGCTCGACCAGAATGTAGACTGAGGTAGATAAACGATGAAAACCAAATTGAAAGCAAATTACATAATCGGTATTATCGAAATTCTGATATTCGTCTTTTTATTCGTTAAAGTCTGTCTGAACCTGTGTTACGGCGTTGAGAGCGTATACGAGACAATCAGAGATGCATTCTTTTACCGTGGAGTATTCTACCTGCTTGCGGCTGTATTCCTTGCCGTTTTGACGGATGATGACGGCCTGTACGGTCTGTGTGTGAAGGTAGGGGAACTGTTCAAAAAGAAAGATGGAAGCACTAAGAAATCTTTCCGGGAATATGTGAGACTTTTCAGAATTCCGCAGCTTGTTTTTCTGATCGCGTTTTCCGTAATCGGTGTTCTGTATTTTAAGAAGAACATGTTCGAATCGGAAATTTTCATGGATTATCTGATGCAGTGGCATGCTAAGGGACTTGGAGCGCTTCTGGTACTCGATGTGCTTGTCAGAGGCAGATACACGAAGCTTAAATCGTTAAATCCCGTAAACTGTGCACTGTATCTTTTAATGCTTGTTTTTACAATAGGAATTTCATCGTCGAAGCAGTATTCAATGTATCTGATATGCCCGGCACTGTGCATTTTTGTCTGCGATATTTCGAAGAAGAAATGGAAACTGCTTACCGATTCTTTTGCGGCATCGATGATTCTTGCCGTAGTCCGGGTAATGTTCAAGTCTCTTAAAGAAGTTCCTTATACGGGGGCGAGATACAAAGGCGTATTTTTGAATATGTCGACAATCGGACTCTTTTGCGGTATCGGTTTTGTATGTGCGTTCTATTTCTTCCTCAAGGTTAAGCTTGACGGATATAAGAATAAATTAATGCTTGCGCTTTCAATTGTTTCAATGGCTGCAACGGCGGCTTTTGTCTATATCATCGGATTAAGAAGCGCGGAACTCGGTGTAATCGCGGTTGTTTTTATTTCTCTTTTTTACGTGTCGGACGGACAGGAATCCAAGACAAAACCGTGGAAGAAACTTCTCATTGCGTCGGGTTGCGTCATAGCGGCGCTCGGCCTTGCCCTTCTTGTATTCAGAATCCTTTACGGAATCGATAAGGAAACGATTCAGGCAAGTGTTTCCAATCCGGTTCTTTGCAGAAAAATTCTCTACTGGAGAGGTCGTGCAGTAACGATGTTTAAAGCAAAATCGA
>JAKSSB010000109.1 GCA_024403285.1 Lachnospiraceae bacterium
CCGTTAATGCAATCTTCTGGATTATGAAAGACCCTGCAATCCCCCCTGTAGTTAAACTTAAAGGTGCAGCTCTTGCTTCTGTTATGGGTGCAACACTTGCAACAAAGACATCTACAGCAGAGCGTGTTAAAGCAGGTACAGATATGAATGCACTTCGTATCGTTCCTTACGCAAATCCTTTCAGAACATATCCTCTTGTTAACGACTATGATAAGTTCAAGAAGCTTGTTGCTGAGAAGAACGTAGATTGCTACATCGTTAACACAGGTGACTTCATGGGTCACAAGTGCCAGAAGGAAGACACTCTCGGAATCCTTGAGACAATCGTTGAAGGAAAGGCTAAATTCGAGCAGTGGGGACCTTTCGAAGATATCGAAATCATGAACGACTGGGAAGGCAAGACAGGCGACTTTACTCCTAATCTTAACGATCCTGAGTACAAGGCAGCTCTTAAGAGCGCTATGCAGAACCGTGTAGACGCTGTTAAGGGATTTGCTGAGAAGAAGGAAGGCTATGATAAGCTTCCCGATGAAGCACTTGCAGCTGTTCAGAAGCTCGTTGATGCTTTAAACTAATCTGAATATTAATTATTCGTATATCAAAGGCTGTCCGGATTTCCGGGCAGCCTTTCTTACTTTATAGGAAATTACGTCCTATAAAGTAAAAAACGCTCCGCGAGGATGCGCACGCTTTTGCAGCGGTAATTTGTCGCTGACGCGACGCAAAAGCGGCGCAGCATGTCGCAGGCGACATGCTTTCTTGTGTTCAAACGGCCGTATAAGGTAAACAGTTGCTTCTCAACCTGAGTGAAAACTCTTTACTTTGCCGGAGTATAAATGAGGTTGCCTTTTCACTGATTTTTTAGTATAATAAATTCAACCTGAAGTGTTCGACAACTCTTGTTATTTTGAACCTACAATACTTTAAACGGGATTCCTATATCTTCAAGCCTATGTCAGGCCTCATTTAATTCAGTGGAAGGCAGAAGTTTGTTTGCGGTTACCCACCTAGCAGGGTGCTAGGAGTCAAAATACAGGAATCGACATTTCGGGGTATTTTTTTGCATTAGGGCAGATAAAACGAACTATGAAAAATTTCTTCAAACAAGGTTTCAGAGAAATAAAGTATTTCATGAGAATGTATAAGGAGGTGGAAGCTTCGACATTTGCTTCGGCTTCCTCTTTTTACGTTTTTTTGTCGATTATTCCCCTGATTGCCCTGCTTTTTACCATAATTCCATATACGCCTCTGACGCAGGAGATGATTACGGATTTCTTCGTAAATGCACTGCCTCCGACTTTTGAAACTTTTATTCATACCGTTGTTGTTCAGGTTTACGGTGAGAATATTTTGTTACTTATAGTTTCTGCATTAATCCTTTTATGGTCGGCAGGCAAAGGAATGCAGGCTATTACGAGAGGTTTGAATTCGGTTAACGGAGTTCGCTCCGAGAAGAGAAATTTTTTCTTTTTGAGAGCCGAAGCGTGTTTGTATACAGTGATTTTCATTATCTTTCTGGTTATTACCTTTGCACTGGTTGTTTTTGGAAAGTGGCTTCTTGATACACTTTCTTCACATATCGGTATTAATTTGTCCGTTTACCAGAACCTCATCGATTTCAGATACTCGTTTGAATGGATTATACTTACGATAATCTTTTCACTTATGTATGCGCTCGTTCCGTCTAAGAAAGATTATCCTCACAGAATGTGGAAGGGAGCTTTGTTTACCGCTGTAAGCTGGACTCTTTTTTCCTGGGGATTCTCTTTTTACCTCGATCACTTCAAGGCTTTTACCATGTACGGATCGCTTGCTACGATTATAATTGTAATGATTTGGATATATGTTTGCATGACACTGTTTCTTTTCGGAGGAGTCATCAATGTGTTCTTTGTTGACCGAAAGAGAAGAAAGAAGCTTGAGAGAGATTTGGCGGAGAACGACGACCTTGCTTTTTCAACAGTCGAAATTACGGATGATACTTTCGACAACTGATGCGGTTGGGATTTCTTTTACCCATGATGATATATAATTGACCGGAAATCATCTGATATATTGAGATTTGGCCGATAAATGGGTTGACTATTCATCTGAATGTATATATAATTTACTAGAAATTAAAGGCTGTGAAGGTGCACAGTAGAGATTTTGATTCGCTTCAGAGAGGGAGAGTGAGCCGCTGAAAGCTTTCCCGCGTTCATCATTATCTTCGAATTTCACACCGGAGCCGGCATTCTGAAGATTATTTGGTAGGTTTGCCCGTCGATAAGTACGTAAACTTAAATTGAGTGCCCAATGGTCAGTCGTTGGGAATGTGGGTGGTACCGCGTTTGTAAGACGTCCCATATAGAATCCTTTTGAAGGGTTTTATATGGGTTATTTTATTTTTTACTATTTAGAAGCAAAGGAGAAGAAAATGAACGAAAGAATGGAACAAATCAAGCAGGAAATCCTTAAGGGTATCGAAGAAAGTGCAACATCGAGAGCAACTGCCTTCGAACTCCGTAAGAAATTCCTTGATTCCAAGACCGGTGAAATCAGCGGACTTATGAAGGAGATGAGAAATATCGCTCCTGAAGAGAGAGCCGATTTCGGTAAAAAAGTCAACGAGCTCAAGGAATGGGCCATGAATGTTTTTACCGAGCTGGATGAGAAGATGAAAGAAAAAGAACTTAAGGCAAGATACGAGTCCGAGAAAATCGACGTTACAATGCCTGCAAAGGAATTTGAAAGCGGAAATCTTCATCCGATTACTCAGATGCGCAATCAGCTTATCGACGTATTCGGTTCAATGGGATTTGAAATTTATGAAGGAACGGAAATCGAGAATGATTACTACAACTTCACCGCATTGAATATTCCGAAAGATCATCCCGCAAGAGATATGCAGGATACATTCTTCTTATCACCCGAATTCCTTCTTCGTACACAGACTTCTTCAGGTCAGATACATGTTATGGAGAACAAGAAACCGCCTATTAAGATTCTTTCTCCCGGTAAAGTTTTCCGTTCTGATGATGATGCAACACATTCACCTATGTTCACTCAGATGGAAGGACTTGTTGTTGATGAGAAGATTACGCTTTGCGATTTGAAGGGTATGCTTGATGTTTTCGTACAGAAAATTTACGGCGAAAATACGACGACAAGACTTCGTCCTTCATACTTCCCGTTTACAGAGCCTTCCGTTGAAGTTGATGTAAGCTGCTTCGAGTGCGGCGGCAAGGGCTGCAAACTCTGCAAAGGTACAGGATGGATTGAAATCCTCGGAGCAGGCGTTGTTAACAAGAAAGTTCTTGAAAACTGCGGAATCGATTCCGAGAAATATTCGGGACTTGCTTTCGGTATCGGTATCGAAAGAACAGCGATGCTCAAGTACGGAATCAACAACATCAAACTTTTGTTTGAATCGGATGTTAAAGTGCTCAAACAGATCAGTGACAACTAATTAGAATGAACGAAAAGGAGATATAAAATGTTATTACCTTTAAGCTGGTTAAAAGAATATGTGTATGTGGAAGACATTGCCCCCGAAGTAATTGAAGAGAAGCTTTTCTCCTGCGGTTTCGAAGTTGAAGAGCTGATTGAAGTGGGCAAAGATGTTACAGGTGTTTACGTAGGTCTCGTTACGGAATGCGAACCCATTCCCGATACTCACCTTCATGTATGTCGTGTAGACGTTGCGGATAAAGGAAATTTCCAGATTTGCTGCGGCGCCGACAATGTAAGAAAAGGCGGTAAATATCCCGTTGCCCTTAACGGAGCAACCGTTTATGCAACAGCCAAAGATCATAAGACTGTAGAAGGCGTTATGACAATCAAGAACGGTAAACTTCGCGGATATGATTCAGAAGGTATGCTTTGCTCGGGAGTTGAAATCGGCGTTTCGGAGAATTTTTACCCCGGAGCTGATTACAACGGACTTCTTGAGTTCCCCGAGGATACTGAAGTAGGTGCCGATGTTAAGAAAATTACCGGAATCGATGACTACATTTTCGATGTATCGATTACCGCCAACAGACCGGACTGCCAGTGCATCACAGGTCTTGCAAAGGAAGTTGCGGCAGTTCTCGGAAGAGAGTACAAAGGACCGAGCCTTGATTATACGGAGACAGATGTTGTTAAAGAAGGCTTTGACGTTAAAGTTGAAGCACCCGATCTCTGCCCGAGATATATCGGACATTACGTATACGATGTCAAAATCGGAGAGTCACCTCTCTGGATGAAGAGAAGACTTGCACTTTCCGGTCTTGATTCAATTTCAAATATCGTTGATATCACAAACTATGTAATGCTTGAAATGGGTCAGCCCATGCATGCATTCGATTCAACCTTCATCGAAGGCAACAAGATTGTTGTAAGACGTGCCGGCGACGGTGAGAAGATTCAGACACTTGATTCGAACGAGTATGAACTTACAAGCAACAACCTCGTTATCTGTGACGGTAATAAGCCTGTTGCCATTGCAGGCGTTATGGGCGGACTTAATTCAGAAATCCGTGACACAACGGAGTCGGTTCTTTTCGAGTCGGCCAAATTTGCAAGAGATAACATCCGTAAGACTTCACGTGCTCTCGGTAAAAGAACCGATGCCAGTGCGAAGTACGAGAAAGGCGTTGACGAATATTCAACTGTTAACGCTATGAAGAGAGCCCTTCATCTTGTTGAAGAACTCGGATGCGGTAAAATTTCCAAAACACACGTTGACGCAAACACCGGCAACAGCGTTGAACCGAGAGAGCTGAAAGTAAGTATCAAACGCGTTAACGACTGCCTCGGTATTGTTGTTCCGAATGAAGATATTTTAAGAATCCTTACAAATCTTTACTTCAATCCCGTAATCAACGGCGACGAACTTACACTTATGGTTCCCGCTTGCAGAGAAGATATGGAGAGCCATCAGGATGTTGCGGAAGAAGTAGTCAGAATGTACGGTTAGGAGCATGTTATTCCTACATTCATGCGGGATTCCAAAGTTACAATGGGTGGTCTTAATGTTAAGCAGAAGAAAGAACTTAAGCTTAAAAAAGACCTTTGCGCTGCCGGAGCTTACGAGTGCATTCACTACTCATTCATTTCTCCCGCAGATTTGGATTTGTTAAACTATGATGCCGATGCATCCGAGAGAAAAGCAATTAAGATTCTTAATCCCATAAACGAAGATCTTTCAATTATGCGTACATCGCTTGCTCCTTCAATGCTTCATGCAATTTCAAGAAATCAGAAGAAGGGCAATCTTGAAGGAAGACTTTATGAGGTTGGAAGCAGATTTATTGCACAGTCACTTCCTCTTACAGGGTATCGCGACGAGAGAGAAACACTGTCGGCTGCATGCTGGGGCGATTGCGATTTCTATACACTTAAAGGTATCGCAGATGTGGCTGCCAAGAGTTTCTTCACATCATTCGAATACAAAGAGGGAACGAAGAGCTTCCTTCATCCGTACCAGACAGCCGTAATTCTTTTAAACGGCGAAGAAATCGGATATCTTGGCAAGGTTGCATACGAAGTTGCCGAGAAACTTGATTTAAGAGAGGATGCTTACTTCCTTGAACTTGATTTAAGACCTCTTTACGAGTTAAACAACGAAGCTAAATTCGAGCCTCTTCCCAAGTTCCCCGAGGAGAGCAGAGACCTTGCACTTTTAATGGATAAAAAGATTACCTGCGGCGAAGTTGAAGCAGATATGAGACAGGCCTGCAAATATGTCAAGAGCATCAAACTTTTCGATGTTTATGAAGGCGAGAGAATTCCTGCCGACAAGAAGAGTATGGCTTTTACCGTTAAATTTGTTCCCGGTGAAGAATCGTTCGAAGGCGATGCGGTTGATAAATTCGTCAACAAGATTCTCAAGAATCTTAAATTCCATCTTGATATCGATTTAAGAAGTTAGTTTTATAGTCCCCGGTCTTTTTACGGCCGGGGATGTAAACATTTATGAAAGGATAAGTTATTATGGAGAATAAATGTATCTGGAATAAATACAGCGCTGCTGAACTTAAGAAACTTGAAAGTTTTAACGCCGATTATATCAAATTCATTTCCGAATGCAAAACCGAAAGAGAATGTGTTGACGGTATTGTTGAAGAAATCGAAAAAGCCGGCTATACGGATATTGCCAAACTTATTGAATCCGGCCGTAAAATCAAAGCAGGAGACAAGCTTTATGCCGTAAATATGAACAAATCGCTTATCATGGTCAATGTGGGAAGCGACGATCTTGAAGCCGGCGTTAATATTCTCGGTGCTCATATCGATTCGCCGAGACTTGACGTTAAGCAGAATCCTTTATATGAAGACGGCGGACTCTGCTACCTTGATACTCACTATTACGGCGGTATCAAGAAATATCAGTGGGTTACGATTCCCCTTGCAATCCACGGTGTTGTGGCTAAGAAAGACGGTACAGAAGTAATCCTTAATTTGGGAGAGGAAGATGACGATCCCGTATTCTTCATTTCGGATCTTTTAATTCATCTTTCTCAGGAACAGCTTGAGAAAAAAGCAAACAAAGTAATCGAGGGTGAGGCTCTTGATATCGTTATCGGTAACAAGCCTGCAGCTCCGAAAAAAGCTAAAAACTCCAAATCCGATGAGGAAAAGGAAACCAAAGAAGAGAAAGATGCTGTTAAGAAGTCCGTACTTGATATTCTCAAGAAATTCTACGGAATCGAAGAAGAGGATTTCCTTTCGGCCGAACTTGAAATTGTTCCTGCCGGAAAGGCAAGAGAGTGCGGTCTTGACCGTTCGATGATTATGGGATACGGCCAGGATGACAGAGTATGTGCTTTTCCTTCATTCAGAGCTATGCTTGATGTTCCCAAGGTTAAAAGAACTTCAGTATGCATTCTGACCGACAAGGAAGAAATCGGTTCGGTCGGCGCAACCGGAATGCAGTCAATGTTCTTTGAGAATACAATGGCCGAAGTACTTAATCTTACCGGCAAATATTCGGAAATCAAACTTCGCAGAATGCT
>JAKSSB010000011.1 GCA_024403285.1 Lachnospiraceae bacterium
TTGTAGTAGAATACGACTTCGGGATTTTCTTCGGGTGTTGCATCCAAAGAAGGAGTCGGAAGTGTTTCCGTTGTATCGAAAGTATATCCGTCCATGATTACAGTCGGGATATCCGTTCTGTCGGTTTTGCCTATGCTTGCTTTGACTGTGCAAGCAGCGTATTCGTTGTAGTTATCGTTACCCGCTACTTTGTAGTAAATTGTATACTCGCCGACTTCTTTGGCTGTCGGGAGTGTTGTCGAGAAATCAGCGGCTTCTCCGGTCAGAGAGTAGAGCATTGTGTTCTCGCAGAGGTTGCCCTGTACGTCTTTTACCGAGCCTGCGGTTACAAGCGCCTGATCGGTTCCTGTGTATGAAAGACTGTTTCCGGTCGGTGATATTATGTTCCAGTCGGCTTTGGCAATTGAAACCGATATCGGTGCTTCGCAGACAAACTCATTGTGATTTGTATCTTCTTCAACTTTGTAAAATATGTTGTAAGTACCTGCATCTGTGCCTTCGGGGATGTCTTCACTGAATACATCTGCGGTCTCCAAACGATACTTCATGGTTCCGCTGCAGCTTCCCGGAGTAACGAGTTCCTGTCCGAGTGCGTTATAAACCAAGCCTGTTTTGGCTTCAGGTTCTGCGGTTACAATCCAATCGGTTTTGGCAATTGATACATTGACGGAAGCAGGTTCCGAATCTTTGTGGTTAGCATCGCCGAGAACTTTGTAGTAGACAATGTAGCTTCCGGCGTTTTTACCCGAAGGACGTGATTCGGAATAATCGTCATCGTTTCCGGTCAGACTGTATACAAGCGTTCCGTCTTCGGTCGAACCCTCACTAACAAGCCACAAATCCCAGCCGTTATACTTAAGATCGGGGATTGCCGCGGGTGCAATGCATGTGCTTTCGGCTTTTTCAACGGTAAAAGATACAATTTCTGTCTTGCAAGCTGCGTAACTTTCCGTTATGCCCAGTTCTGCAAACATGTAATAAGTTCCGGCATTAAGTGTTGTGGATGTGATATCTTTCCACTCGGTTGCGCCGGCATATGAATTCTCAGTGTTGTAGTAGAATACGACTTCGGGATTTTCTTCGGGTGTTGCATCCAAAGAAGGAGCCGGAAGTGTTTCCGTTGTATCGAAAGTATATCCGCTCATGATTACGGACGGGATATCGGTTCTGTCAACTTTTCCTATGCTAGCGGTTACCGTAGAAGCAGTGTATTCGTTGTAATTATCGTTACCCGCTACTTTGTAGTAAATTGTATATTCGCCGACTTCTTTGGCTGTCGGGAGTGTTGTCGAGTAATCAGCGGCTTCACCGGTCAGGGAGTAGAGCATTGTGTTCTCGCAGAGATTGCCCTGTACGTCTTTTACCGAGCCGGCGGTTACAAGGGCCTGATCGGTTCCGGTGTATGAAAGACTGTTTCCGGTCGGTGATGTTACGGTCCAGTCGGCTTTGGCAATTGAAACGGATACAGGTGCCTCACAGACAAACTCATTGTGATTTAAGTCTGCTTCAACTTTGTAGAATACACTGTATGTTCCGGCATCTGTACCTTCGGGGATGTCTGCGGTAAATGTGCCGTCCGTCGTCAGGCTGTATTTAATAACGCCGTCTCCTCCTGCGGCTCCGGGACTGACAAGTTCCTGTGCAAGAGCATTATAAACCAGACCTGTTTTGGCTTCAGGTTCTGTGGTTATAATCCAGTCTGTTTTGGCTGTCGATACTGTAATGAAAGAAGCGCTCGAATCATTATGATTCGTATCGCCAAATACCTTATAGTAAACTTTATATTCACCTGCATCCCGGCCAAAAGGAAGTGATTCCGAATAATCATCAGTTCCGGTCAGGCTGTACTTAAGCGTACCGTCTTCCGTCGAGCCGGCAGTGATAAGCGTCTGATTGATGCTGTTGTACTTAAGTCCGATTTTCGCAACGGGTGCCGTACATGAACTCTCTGCCTTTGCAATTACAAATGCAGTTCCGGCAGTCGTGCAGCTTCTGTAACTTGCAGTCTCACTTAAGGTTGCGAACATGTAGTAAGTGCCTGCATCGAGCGTTGTCGAAGTGATATCTTTCCACTCGGTTGCTTCGTCAAAACTGTCTGTATCGTTATAGTAATAAGTAACCGTCGGATTTTCTTCGGGTGTTGCATCCAAAGAAGGAGCCGGTACATCTTCTGATGTGTCATAGGTATATCCGTTCATGATTACGGACGGGATATCGGTTCTGTCGGTTTTGCCTATGCTAGCGTTTACCGTAGAAGCAGCGTATTCGTTGTAATTATCGTTACCCGCTACTTTGTAGTATATTGTATATTCGCCGACTTCTTTGGCTGTCGGGAGTGTTGTCGAGAAATCAGTGGCTTCACCGGTCAGAGAGTAGAGCATTGTGTTCTCGCAGAGGTTGCCCTGTACATCTTTAACAGTTCCTGCGGTTACAAGCGCCTGATCGGTTCCTGTGTATGAAAGACTGTTTCCGGTCGGTTCCGTTACGGTCCAGTCAGCTTTGGCAATTGAAACGGTTATAGGAGCCTCACAGACAAACTCATTGTGATTTAAGTCTGCTTCAACTTTGTAGAATACACTGTATGTTCCGGCATCTGTGCCTTCGGGGATGTCTGCGGTAAATGTGCCGTCAGCCGTCAGGCTGTATTTCAAAACGCCGTCTCCTCCTGCGGCTCCGGGACTGACAAGTTCCTGTGCAAGAGCATCATAAACCAGACCTGTTTTGGCTTCAGGTTCTGTGGTTATAATCCAATCGGTTTTGTCGATTGTGACAGTAACATATGCCGCGGTTGAATCATTGTGATTCATATCGCCGAATACCTTGTAGTAAACTCTATATTCACCTGCATCCTGGCCAAAAGGAAGTGATTCCGAATAATCATCAGTTCCGGTCAGGCTGTACTTAAGCGTACCGTCTTCCGTCGAGCCGGCAGTGATAAGCGTCTGATTGATGCTGTTGTACTTAAGTCCGATTTTCGCAACGGGTGCCGTACATGTGCTTCCGACTTTGGCAACCGCAAACGAAGTTCCTGCAGTCGTGTAACTGCTGAAACCGCTTGTTTCGGACAAAGTTGCGAACATGTAGTAAGTTCCTGCATCCAGTGTTGTGGATGTAATATTCTTCCACTCGGTTGCACCGGTAAAACTGTTTGAATCATTGTAGTAATAAGTAACCGTCGGATTTTCCTCTACGGTTCCTGATAATCCGGGTGTTGAAGGTGTCTCGCCATAGGTATAACCGCTCATTGTAACGGTCACTTCCGACTGTGACGCTTTATTAACTTTAACTTTTACCTTCAGCTCCACCGTCGTGTAATTTGTTGTTTCCGTCGGGGTAAAAACAACATCATATTCCGTACTTTCACTGTCTGACAGCGAAGGAATGATTGTGCCGTCTTTCCACGCAAATGTACCTTCGGTATCGGCTGCGCCGCCCGTAAGTGAACTTGCGCTGAGCGCCTGACCGCAAACAATGGCCGACGCACTCGGAGTCGTCGTAATTGTCGGTATTCTCTGAAGTTTTTCGGTGATTTTTACATAGCTTCCACTCGGTGGTGAGCTGCCTGTCAATGTAACTACGATTACAGAAGATTCACTGCTGCCGGACCAAACTTCATGACTTCCCGCAACCGTAAAAGTTCCGCCGTCATAACCTTCACCTGCACCGATTCCTGCGCCGAATTCGCTTTCGGCTGTGACTGTGCCTCCGTTTACGGTCAATGATCCGCCGTCCTTAAAGCCTCCGCCGCCGATTCCTGCGCCATACTGGCTGCCGATTGCTGTGACTGTGCCTCCGTTTATGGTCACTGCGCCACTCTCGCCATATCCTCCGCCACCGATTCCGGCACCGAGTTCGTTGCCTTGAGCTGTAACAATACCTCCGTTAACAGTTACAGTGTCATTTGAAGTATTCGAGTATCCGCCGCCGATTCCTGCGCCACCGCCACAAAATCCGAATCCCCCCCCACTGACTTCCATCATTTTACCGCCACCGCCGACGGCCGAAATACCGCCTCCGTTGATGGTTATTAAGCCACATCCTTCGAGCATTCCGCCACCGATACCCGAAGCGGCACTATCGCCATATGCCTTAAGCTTACCTGTATTTCCGCTCTGTCCACAAATTACGAGAGCTTTACCTTGCACAACATGGATTCCCGACATCGCTGTATTTTCCTGCGCTCTTGCGTTTAATGTCGCACCGTCGCAAAGAATAAGATAAGTCGGGTTATCTTCTGTACCGGATACATCAATACAGCCGGTCTCTACGTCTCCCTGTACGACATAATATCCGCCATCAAGCACTTCGGTTTCATCTGTCACAAATTCGTACTCGTCGATGGTCTTTTTTACCATGGTGTTATTGACATCGTCCCATTCGTAGTACTCTAATTCTTCGCAAAATCCATTTATGCGGGTTACCGAGCCGCCGTTTACGGTAACAGTTCCTGCATCTCCGGTGCCTAAACCGTCTCCGATACCCGGTGCGCCTTCGCCACCTCTGGCTGTAACAGAACCTCCGTTAATTGTCAGAGTTCCGGCTGTACTTCCGTTTCCACCGCCGATACCGGCCGCTCCTTCGCCACCGGTTGCTTTAACAATGCCGCCGTTAACAGTCACCGAACCGCCACTGAGATCTATTCCGCTACCGTTTCCGATGCCGGCGCCTCCTTCTTGGCCTCCCTTAGCAACTACGGTTCCTCCGCAGATAACAATATCACCACCTGCTTCACCCAATCCACTTCCGATTCCGGCAGCGCCACCGTCGCCGGACGCAATCAGCTTACCTGTGTCTCCGCTCTGACCGCAAATGACGAGACTGCTGCCTTCTCCAACCTGAACGGCGGGAATACCGAAACCATCAACGTTAGCAGAAATCGTCATTCCGTCGCAGAGAATAAGATAAATAGGATCTTCATCCATAAGTTCCACATATATTCCGGTAGTCTCTACATCTTCACAAACGACATAATATCCGCTCTCAAGATATAGAAATCCGTCGTATTCTTCCACATATTCTTCCGTCACGGCCATATAATCCGTAATCGTTTTCGCTTCTTCGACAATTTCGGTACCGTTCCAGCTGCGCTCGATGTACGTTATACTGTCATCTGCCCATGCGACCGTCGGCATGAGTGAAACAACCATTAATACCGATAAAACAAAACTCAGAATTCTTTTTTTCATAATTCGTCCCTCTTCTACAATGAACCCGAAACCATGACTTGAGTCAGCAAAAGCACCCTAAAACACAAAAGACCACAACACCCATCAACGCACTTCATATGCGCAAATGAATATTGTGATCCCGTAATTTATCATATTCGCGGTAATACCGTCTGCCTATAGTTTTCGCATCTGCATTCATCCTTATCGACTCCCCGTATTCTCAACCCACCTGTTACAGTTTGCAAACACTTCATTACAGACACAGTCTATAATATTGTATATCGTCACTATTTACCAAATACTTAACAGATCAGTTTATGAATGAATCCTGCAGGATAAAAGCGATTTCTAATACTCTTACCGAATATATATTTTTATTCTATTTTTCCGCAAGCATCTCCTCGAGCTTCGCATTTACATTTTCAAAATTGTCGAAAAGAATCGCACGGATTCCGACAGCCTCGGCTCCCTCAACGTTAACTTTCTTATCATCGATGAAAACCGTCTCTTCCGCCTTCAGACCGTAAGTCTCCAAAAGGCAGTTGTAAATATCGGCATTCGGCTTAAGTTTCTGCACATACGACGAAATGATGCGGCCGTCCGTATACGGCAGGAACGTGAACTGATCCTTCTCATTTTTCTGAAAAAGAGTCTTCGGATAATTCGACAGAAGGAAAGTCTTGTAACCGCGCTCCTGCAAACCTTTAAGCCAGCCATCGGAGTACGGATATACCTGAATCGTCTCCTCGAGATGCTCCCAAAACGCCTGAAGTTTGTCCGCGATCTCCGGCAGAAGCCCCTTCATGATGTCGACCGCTTCCTGCTCCGGCATAATTCCCGCATCAAGATTGTCCCAGTATTTCGTTCCGATAATAAGTCCGGCAGCTTTCCTTATCTCGTCGTCGGTAAAAGACAAGCCTCTCATGACGCCGAGCCAGTTGAAATCCACCAGCACGTTTCCGATATCAAAAACCACATTCTTAATCATGTTTATCCTCCCCAAATGACAATATTTCCCTTTCAATTATGCGTAAAATCAAGGAGTTTTGCAAGGACATTTCCGCAATCAGGCCGTCTCTTTTTCCATCCTTCCGAGCTTCTTTAAGAACATAATTCCGCCAACAAGCGAAATTCCGAAGGAAAACACATCCGCAACCGCCTGCGAAATCTGGACACCGCGAATTCCCAATAATGCTGAAAGAATAAAAAGCACCGGGATAAAACAGATGCCCTGGCGGCACGATGCGATTAATGATGCCCAAAGAGCCTGGCCGCTTGCCTGCAACAGCATGTTCGTGATAACAACCCACGAGCTTAAGACCAGACTTATGCACTGAGCACGGAGCGCAAAAGAGCCGACGCTTATAACCGTATCAACCATCACCTCATCTTTTTTAATGAAAATCGCGGTAATGTCCGGCGCGAAAACGAAACCGAAAATCGACACGATAATTAAGAACGCACAGCAGATTTTGACGCAAAAAGCGAACGCATCTTTTACCCTCTTGTAATTGCCTGCGCCGTAGTTAAAGCCGCAGACGGGCTGGAAGCCCTGGCCGATTCCGATGACGGTCGAATTCGCGAACATAATAATTCTGGATACGATGGACATTCCGGCGATTGTCGCATCGGCGTATCCCAATTCGGCGACGTTTTTGGCCGTGGTGTTAAGCAGCGTGACCGAGAGGCTCGCGAGGCCCTGGCGGCAGAGTGACGGGAAACCGCCCTTTATAATCTCGGGTAAAAGATTCCACGCAAAGGGGTTTTTCTTAAGCGTAATTCTGATGTTGCCGCCGAAACGTGTCGCGCCGAGGAGCAGAAGGAAGCTGATTAACTGGCTGACAATTGTCGCAACGGCCGCGCCGGCGATGCCCATGTTAAATTTAAACATCAAAAGCGGGTCGAGCGCGATGTTGATAATCGCTCCGATGACAATGCCGATCATCGATGTCATCGCATTGCCCTGGTAACGAATCTGATTGTTCAAAACGAAGGAGGTCATAACCCACGGTGCGCCGACAAGAATCGGGCCCATATAGGCTTTGGCATACGGAAGAATTGTCTCGGTCGAGCCTAACAGTCTTGCGAGCGGCTCAAGGAAAATGTTGCCGCAGATTGCGAGAATGACGCCCCACGCGAAAGCAAAAGCGAAGCCGGCGTTGGCCATTCTTGCCGCCTCTTCGGTATCCTGCTCACCGAGCTTACGCGAAATGTAGTTGCCCGAGCCGTGTCCGAACATGAAGCCGAAAGCCTGAATAATCGCCATCAGCGAAAACGTGATTCCGACCGCACCCGATGCGGAAGTATTTATTTTACCGACGAAATAAGTGTCGACCATATTGTAAAAACTTGTTACAAGCATGCTGATTACCGTCGGTACGGCAAGCTTTCCGACAAGCATCTCGACCGGTTTTTCAGTCATGTAAACGAATTTCTCTTCCTGTGTCATTTTAACGCCTCCATAATCCTCCCATAATTATCGGTAAAAGAATTTCCGCTGTCAATGATACTTCTTCACAATAAATTGCACATATATCCCTTAGTATTTGTCATATATTCAACTTTTCATTTGACACCTACGCCAAAATAGTCTATTATGAATATCGATGTCATAACATCACGGCGCGTGGCTCAGCTTGGTAGAGCGCTGCGTTCGGGACGCAGAGGTCGCAAGTTCAAATCTTGTCGCGCCGATTAAATAAACCCCTCACTCAAATGAGTGAGGGGTTTATTTAATAGATGCCATAAAAAATGAATCTGTGACTTTATACATCATAATGCCCGTTCGGGACGCAGAGTTGCTGGAGGTCCGGGGGACCTCTGCTTAGCAACGACCGGAGCGGAGCGGAGACTCACGAGGTCCGGGGGACCTCGGTTTTGAGCCGACCGGAGCGGAGCGGAGACTTATCTTCCGCTGTTATATTTCTACTATCGCTGCAGGTTCAGTTCCAGCACATTCTTAAGAACATTCTGGTCAAGCGGATGCTTTAAGGTCTCTCTCGTAATTATCAGTCTGTCACCCTGTACAATTCCATTCGATTCGTAAAAATTCAATTTACCGATTGCATTTTCCCGATACTCTGCATCGGAGAGCATTCCCAGATGCTCTATATACATTTCTTTTCTCTTTTTCACGTTCAATACGGTAAAATCAGGACGAAATTCTATGCCGTTTATATTAAGCGGAAACTCGTATTTATACGGAATTTCCATTAAAAGCAGGGTGTTTGCAATTATTATTTCCGATTTCGACCTGACTCTTTCGCCTTTATTTGTCAGATAAACCGGGTAATTGTCCGGAAATCCTTTCTTCTCATATTCTAAGGATTCCCATCGTCTAATATATTCTTCGTCATCATATATCACCGGTGTAATCAGACACTTTTTTCCTTCCGGTATTTTGCTGAAAACATCAGTCAGATCGTTTCCACTCACTTTAGTCAGGTAATATTCAAGCGCTTTCCGTTCGTTTTCGGCAGCCTTTAATATTTTGATGTCGTACTCTTTCTGTGCAAGTTCGCCGGCGATACTTCTCTTTGATTTCCGGAGATATTCCCCACAATCAGGTAAACCTTCTCCTCTGCGAAAATACTGATATCCTCTGCCATGCTTTACAGCCCTGAGCGAACCTTGCGGTCCCTTGCTTATCTTCTTCTCTTTTTCGGCAATAAGTTCATCAAGCAGGCTTATCCTTTTCTCAATTTCCGAAAAAACACTGTTCCTGTAATCGTATTCTTTTCTTTTCTTATTCATTTCTTCATCCTTTCTGTAATTTGCCCGGTTGCTTTTTCTGATATTTACTTTGCATAACTTCTTCCATGTAATTAGCGCTTGCGGACAGCGGTGTAAGGAATTTCAGAGAAAGACTCGGCCTTGTTTGACGAACATATCATTGAAAATCCACTTTTTGTACGTCAATAAAAAAAGTGCTTTTTACAATTGGCGTACAAAACAAGACTTGTTGAAAATCTGTCTGCCCTAAAATACTTACTTTTTAAAGCGAAAAGCTAACAAAAATCCCAATATACCAAATATGGACGCTTTTCACTTGAATTTTTTTAAAAAAGTGGCGAACGCATCCGAGAAAAAGAGGAAAAAGGATGCCTTTTGAAAAAAAGAAAATTTGATTGGCGTACGTACAAGCATTTTCGCCTAATTTGTACGCCGCCATGATAGATTATCTGACTTTAGTCTTCAAACTACAGACTACAACCACTGTCTGCAAACTACTGCCTACAAACCACAGACCACAACCACTGACCGTATCACTGACCACAACCACCGTCTGCAAACTACTGCCTACAAACCACTGACCACAACCACTGACCGTATCACTGACTACAACCACCGTCCGCAAACTACTGACCACATACAGCCGACTTCCGACTGAAATTATTGCATACCTTCCGACGGCGGTCAACATACTCCGCCGTAAAACAAAAATTTCAGTCAACATGACCAAAAAACAATATCTCTGTTACCTGAAAAGACTGCCACAAAACAATATCTCTGTTACCCGAAAGGACTGCCACAAAACAATATCTCTGTTACCTGAAAGGACTGCCACAAAACAATATCTCTGTTATCAAAAAAGGGCTGTCAAAAACAACAAACAGCCCCTAAAATCCCCTATTCTCCAATATTTCTTCAAGGAACAAATCGTAAGTGACGACCGTCACATTATATCCGGCCGGCATTACCGCTTCCTTGTTAAGAGATATGTTCTCCTGATTGAAATCGCCGCGATACATAACACGAAACGAATCCCTGTTATTGATTTCATATATAAACGGCTGACCTGCCGGGTCGTTCTCGGAGATCTTTGTAAGAACTCCGTCCGCGTATATCCACTTTCCGCCGGTCGAAAATTCCTCGTAACTCATTCCGAGCGGTTCAAACATTCCGAAATATCCGAGTGATTCATCGGCATAATTGTATTCAAGACTGATGATTGAAACCGCTTCGTCCAAATCGGCAAGTTTCGTCATGTAAAGATATCCGTCCTGCGTAGCATTTAAACCTGCCTGAATTCTTTTACGGTCATACCAGTGATGGTCTTCTTCCCAAAGCTCGTATCCCTTCTCACCCGAATGATTGGGAATGTCGTACTTCGACAGGACATCATTCATCAATGCTTCGGTGTATTTCTCGGCGCCGGTATTGTTAAGATGGCCGTCGTCAATAAAATCCTGCATTCCGTCAAACCCGATATCCGCCATTTTGCGCGAATAATCGGTCACGGGAATACCCTTTTCGTTAATGTAAGCAATTGTGGAATTCAGGCTCAAACGCTCGTTTACCGTGTAACGGTACGGCACCAGCATAAATTCAAGTGCGAAACCTTTTTGGGCCGAAAGTTCCGCAAACTTATCCACCCACTCGCGGTTCGATTCGGTTATTTCCGGCGTTTCCTCGTTATAGACCACACTCTCGTCAAAATATGTTTCCTGAATTCGGTCGGAATATGTGTCCCCGCGACCGTATCTATTGAATTCATAAGGAATAAAATCATATTTCTGAAGTTCTTTGTACCTCGTATGCACAATCGGGAAACGGAAAATGTAATCGCTTCGCTCCTCTCGCGGAATGTAGCTGTTCACATGGTCTACCGCATTTTTCGACAGCCTCTTCGAAAGGTAATTTCTGTAAACATTTCCCTGATCGTCATGCTCCTCAAAAGTCGACGGATACAAATCCACGCAGATTACCTTCGGCTTCTGCGTTTTCAGAAGCTCTACAACGTCGTAGTATGCACTCTGCTTATCCATTCCGGAAACCGCCATGTTGAATCCGGAAATTCCCTGATCTTGCCAGAGTTTGGCCGGATAAACACCGCAGTAAACATGACTCGAACCGACGAAAACCGCGTCGATTTTGTTGTTCGGTGTCGCATAAAGCTGTTTCATCGTCGACAGGTACTCTCCCGAGGTATCCTTCCAGGCGAGCACGTTATACACACCCACCACGCATACAAGCAGCAATATGGTAAAAACTATAATTTTGAAAATTTTAAGTATCTTTTCTTTCATCTGTCTTTCCTATTTATCGCAAATTCGCCTTTCTTTCCGTACAAATCGAACCGGAAAGAAGCGTTAGAAATCAAAATAAATAAACGAATTCGAATCAAAATCTATTCCGTACTCGCCGTACACAAGAATCACAACAACAAGAATAATCAGCACCGCCCACCGGAACCAGAGATTCTGCTTATAAAGGAATTCTCCGGGATTGAGTCCTTTGACATACCTGATAATATCCGCAATCAGAAGAAGCGCAACCGCCGCTATCAGAATGCTCATCTCCTTGATGTCGAGGCCGAACCGGAATATATCGTCGTTGAACAGTATCCACGGGTTATAATTCGTGAACATCCTCTTAATATAATGAAGCGCTTCGGAAAACGAAGGTGCTCTGAAGAATATCCAGGCAAAGCAGGTAAAAGCAAAAGTCACCAGAATATTTCCGAATTTATAGCTGAAATTGTCGGTTTTGATTCGCAACGCCTTCTCCGCTTTTTCTTTTACCGGGGAAATTAAGTCTTCGACAATCTGGTAAAAACCATGGAGGCCGCCCCAGACCACATAATTCCAGGCAGCGCCGTGCCAGAGGCCGCTGACGAGAAACGTTATCATGACGTTACGGTATTTCTTAAGTTTGGAGCAGCGGTTTCCGCCGAGCGGAATGTAGAGATAATCGCGAAACCAGGTGCTTAAGGAGATGTGCCACCGGCGCCAGAAATCGGCAATTCCCGTCGCAAAATACGGTGTGTTGAAGTTCTCCATGAGGTCAAATCCCATGATTGCCGCCGCGCCGAGCGCGATTGCGGAATAACCGCCGAAATCACAGTAAATCTGAACCGCAAATCCGAGAGCGCCCGCGATTCCGTCGAAAGTTCCGAGCGCATAGGTATATTCGAAAATGTTATCGACGAAAATTGCGGCTCTGTCGGCGATGACCATTTTCATGAACATTCCCCAGACCATCATCGCGAAACCTTTTGTAATCCGGTCAAAAGACATGAGGAATTTCGTGTCCATCGACTCAATTTGGGATATCAGATTTTTGCTTCGCTCAATGGGGCCCGCAACCAGCTGCGGGAAAAACGATACGAAAAGTGCGTATTTAAAAGGATTTCTGATTGCTTTGCAGTCGCCGCGGTACACATCAATCATGTAGCCGAGCGCCTGGAAAGTGTAGAAAGATATTCCGACGGGTAAAAGAAAATTAAACGGATCGTCAACCGCTTCGATATGCAGAATGCTCAAAACCCTGTTTAAGTTAAGCAGTGCAAAATCGAAGTACTTGAAAAAGAACAGAACACCTAAGTTTAAAGTGAATCCGCCCGCTATTATCCATTTTTTGACTTTAACGCTTTCGGCCTTCTCAATCAGAAGGCCGGCGGCGTAAGTTACAATTGTAGAAAAAAGTATCAGAACAATATATTTCTTGTTCCAGCACATATAGAAGTAGTAACTGGCGGCGAGAAGCCAGATATATCTGACTCTCTTGGGAATTATCAGATACACCAGCACCACTATCGGAAAAAATATCAAAAACTGCGTTGAATTGAAAACCATTGGACAATCCCGTTTACTTTCCTGCTTTGTATGTCAGACGTTTGAAGGTTGCATATCCGCCCTCATGGCCGTTTCCGGAAGCGTACATTCCGATGCAGCAGCCTACGAAACCGCCGGCTACTTCGGTTGAAAGATTGGAAACGCCTGCTTCGCCGATAAGTTTGTCACCAAGATAAACTCCGGTATTAAGGCCCGAAACAGCGATGGTGATTTCGGCCAAAGTATCTTTTACCGGCTCGGAACCGATGATTTCGTCCCTGCCGTCCTGGGTAAGAATCATATTGCACTTTCCGTCGCAGATTTCAGCTCTCAAGTTGTAGAGGTTGTTCTGCATAAGCACGAGGCCTGCGCTTTCTCCGGAGGCGAGGGTCGTTACGTCAAGCACCGCACTCGATTTGAAGTAATGATGCTGCTGGCGGATGCACATGTATGAAGGTGAAGCCACTGCCTTAATGTCAGCGGACTGAATTTTCAGTTTCAGGCCGTCATCCTCGAATTTGAACATATCCGAAGGATAGTTTCTGAGGAATAAAAACTCGTCTCCGACTTCCTTAATCTTGGTGAAATCGTAGTCTTTGTCTGTTCCGGGAATGGTTGTTTTACCCTTTGTACGGGAAGTGTAGGAATTAGGATCGTTCTCCGGAATCCACTCGGGAAGATTGATTTCAACTTCATCGGTAAGCATTCCGACGCCGGGATTGACTACCGGCCAGTCTTCCTCCCATGTAAATTTGGCAAGGAAGGTTTCGCGTCCCATGGTGGTAAAACGATTCAACGGTCTGACCGCAAGCATTGTCATGAACCACTCACCGGCGGGTGTTTTGATGATATCGCCGTGTCCGACGTATTTAATCGGGTAATCCTGTCCGAGATGTCTGTGCGTAAGAATCGGGTTCTTCGGATTTCCTACATAAGGTCCCCAGATGTCTTTGCTTCGGCAGATCATTACGGAGTGCTCCGGACCGGTTCCGCCTTCGGCATGCATAATGTAGTAGTAGCCGTTTTCCTTGTAAATATGCGGTCCCTCGGGCCAGATGCAGCCTTTGAGCGCGCCGTTCCAGACGTTCTTTTTCTCGCCGACAAGTTTCCAGTTGACGGTATCGACCTCGCTGATGTAAATGAACCAGTCGCCGTTATATTTAACCCCGTCGGGATTGGGATGTGTTCCGATGTAGTAGCATTTGCCGTCCGTATCGAAGAAAAGAGAAGGGTCGATTCCGTCGGCATCCTCAAGATAATGAGGCTCCGACCACGGGCCTTCCGGATTTGTCGCCGTTACGACAAAGTTGCCGCCGTGCGTAACATTCGTACAGATTACATAGTACGTTCCGTTGTTGTATCTGATAGTCGGCGCGAAAAGTCCCTGTGAATGGTCCGCACCCTCAAGAGGAAGCTGTGAATGACGGTCAAGAACGTTGCCGATCTGCTCCCAGTGAACCAGGTCCTTGCTGTGCATAAGCGAAAGACCGGGGAAATAAGCAAATGTTGAATTGCAAAGATAATAATCTCCGTCAACCGCAAGAATCGACGGATCCGGATAAAAACCGGGCATAATAGGATTTTGTGCTTTGATACTCATAGATATAACCTCCCTATATTAAAAATAAATTACTCATTTTCATTTTCATCTTTATTCTGCGTTTCGTCTGTCGCGGAAGCCAGCATACGTGCAATTTCTTCCATTGGCAATTCCACGGTTTCCGAAGAAGAATTAAATTCGGAAGTCTCTTTTAATTCCGGTGCCGCTTCCACTTTAGGTTCAATGACGGGCGCTGACTTCACATTCCACAATGCTTCGCCGGGGAACGCATCCTCGGGGAGACGAACGAAGAGCTTTTTATGTGTAACAAGCTTTCCGATTATGACAGTTGCAATGCAGGCCAAAAGAAGCACCCCATCCGCAACAAGAGTTCCCTCGATACCGAAGCCTACGTTGTACGCGAAGCTGTCTCTCGCGCTCGCTGCATCAAGTTTGAAAATCGAGTAAGGAACCACAATTCCGCTGTTCGGAAGTCCTAGCACAATATTCTGCATATAATTCCATGCCGTATGTGCCAGGAAAATGCACCACATGCTGTCGAAGAAATAATAAATAAGTGAAAAAAGAATTCCCGTCAGCATGATATTTACGAACGAAAGCACCGTAATTCCGTCATTAAAAAGATGAAGTGAACCGAATAAAAGCGAATTGAAAAGAATCGCCATCCACGGCATTCTGTATCTTCGAAGCAGCGTTCCCATGAGAAAACTTCTGCATATCAGTTCCTCGCAGGATGACTGGATAAACACGCAGGCGAAAATAAAAAGCGCCGGAAGAAAATTGAACGAATCGAATCTGATGAAAATATCCTCATTCCACATCGCAACGAGCGCACAAAACAGATTCATTCCGCCGCCGATTAAAATTCCGAGGAAAATCGACCACCATGTGTTTCCTTTTTCTTTGTGGGTGCAATCTCTTAAGACCGGTCGGTATACGTTTCTTTTACCGGGTAAAAAAATAAGTATGGCGATAATCCAGGGAACAATATCCGTAAGATACAACCTCGCCGTATCAAGTACGGGCGGTAAAAAAAGTCCGGGCTTATGTGTAAACACCATATAGAAAACGGTGAAAAGAACATAAATAATTGCGTAAATAATCTGTCCGCCGATCGAAAGCGCTATGGCTATAAAAGAAAGAGTAAAAATATTGGTAAAAATTCTGTAACCGATTGTCTTCTTGGCAGTCAATTCGATTTACCTCCTAAATATTATTAGCGGGGCACTTTTGAAAAACAAAAATGCCCCGTATCATGTATTTTACAGATGATCGGAATAGAACTCGCTCTCCCATTTTTCAAAATCGTCATCGGAACCGAAGCCTGTAGACTTACCGCCGAAACCGGCTGAACTCCTGCTTGTAAACATTCCGGAGTTGAATCCGCCGGCGCCGTATTTCTGGCTCTTCGCTTCTTCGTTTGATTTGAACCTTCCGGGTTCGGGCGCATGATATGTTTCACCGTAAACTCTCTGTCTCGGACTGTAATCGTCAAAACCGTCGAAGAATGAATCGGAACCGAATGAACCGATATTGTTGCCGTATGCGGTTTCGCCGATATTGAGTGATCCGTCTTCGGAGAAAAGTGAAGATGAAAAACTGTTCGTTCCGAGCGGCGGGAGTCTGTTCTCCGTACCGGATGAATATCCGCCTCCGTCCGAAAGACCGTACTGCTTGGCCGGATCGTATCCGCCTATATTACCGATTTTGCTTCCAGTAGTTCCCATCGAGCCGTAACCGCCGATATTGGAAACTCCGTCAAGATCTTTTCTGAAGCCACCGATGCTGATAATCTTGCCCGGTTCGTCGGTAGAAATTGAGGAACCGCGTTCTGCGGCTACCGCACCGGATGAAGTATGCTCAGGTCTGACAGCCTCTCTTGCAGACTCTTCGGTCGCATAACTTAAGCCGCCTTTCTTCTTGGGTGTTTTATCTTCTGTTGCATAGCTTAAGCCACCTTTCTTCTTGGGTGTCTTATCTTCTGTTGCGTAACTTAAGCCTCCCTTTGAAGATTTCTTCGGTGTCGGAGCACTTTCCTTATCGGATGTCGCAGATTTGTTATTGTTCAGATTAACACCGAGGTCTACGGCCGCAACGGTCTGGGCACCCATCAGGCTGCCGCCGAATGCAGGAATGGATTCACTCTTGACTTCTGCGACGGGTTCGGGTGTAACTTCAACATTCTTAACAGCAGTCGAACTTGTATTGTAGCCGAGGGCAACCGTTTCTTCCATCTCTTTGGCTTTTCTCTTGGCTTTCTTGATTTCCTGCTTACGAATTTCCTCGAGTTCTTTCTTTCTCTTCTCTTTTTCCTCGAGTTTCTTACGCTCTGCTTCTTCTTTTTTACGCTTCTCCTCTTCTTCGGCCGCGATAATCGAAGGTCTGATATGAAGGTCAAACACGGCACTCGGAGTTCTGGTCTTGGTACTTCCGTTTTTCTTGGAACCGTATCCGATAGAAACATTTCCGTTGTCGGGTGCGGGCTCTTTCTTACGTGAAGCACTCATTCTGGTTGCAAGTCTGATAAGCTCATCCTCGCTCATTCTCGTAAGAATATCATCCATTTCGTCCTTGGGAGCCGTCGTAACGGCTTCCTTCAGATCTTTATCTTTGGTTTCTTTCTTTTCTTCTTTAACTGTGGGTTCTTCGGGCTTGGCAGGCTTGGCCGGCAGAGGAGATGTATTGCTGCTGCCGAAAAGAGCTCCTCCGAAGGTTCCGCCACCGCCCATCAGCGAGCTGCCCATCGTTGCGCTTCCAATTGTTGAACTTTCGATTGTTGAACTTCCAATCGTTGAACTTCCGATTGTTGAGCTTCCGATTGTTGAACTTCCGATTGTTGAACTTCCAATCGTTGAACTTCCAATCGTCGAACTTCCGATTGTTGAGCTGCCGATTGACGGACTTGCCGGTTTGGTCTCCACTGTTTCGGATTTATTCTCCAAAACGGACTCTTTCTCTTTAGATGCATTCTTTCTTCTGAAGAGATCCACGTTTGCAACGGTGCTCGGTTTCTTCTCTTCCTCCGTCTTCAGGTTGGCGGATTTCTTTTTCTTCTCGCCGGAGATATTTAAATCAATTGAACTCTTCTTCTCTTTCGGTATCTTTAAGTCGATTGCGCTCTTCTTCTCTTCCGCTACCTTTAAGTCGATCGCGCTCTTCTTCTCTTCCGCTATCTTTAAGTCGATTTCATTCATTCTTTCTTCGGACATAAGTGATGAACCCGCCTTCGAAAACTCAATTTCGGGTTTCTTAATTTCAAATGCGGGAATCTCGGGTTTCGACGCTTTCGGCTCGGGTTTTACAATCTCGACAGGCTTTACTTCCGGAACCTTAACCACCGGTTTTACAGGCTCTTTGGGCTCAGCCGTTTGGCGTCCCGGTCTGCCGACAGGCGCGGGTTTAACTTCCGCTACGATTCTTTCGTCTTTTACCACGTCTTTCTTTCCTATACCGTAGGAAGGAGTGCCGGGTGAAGCGGGTTTTCTCGGTGCAAAAGCGGAACCTGTTGTCGAAGCGGCGCCACCGCCGTAGATACCGTTGTCAAGACTTAAGGAACCGGAACTTTTTTTATCCTTTCCGTCAAGCTTAACGACTTTCGCATCGCCTGCATCTTCTCTGGAACCGATCATCGCAAGAACCATATAGAGTAACGTGATAAGAATTATCACGATATAAATTGTCAGAACATTAAATTCCAGGGGCATAGCCACGAAAAGTCTGCAGATAAGCGTCGTTCCCGAGGTAATCAGAAGTGCGATTCTGTAAAGCTCGCCGCGGGAATACGAACCGTGCGCGATTGCATTGAAGGCAAATCCGAACAGCATGTACCAGAGAGCAGTAAGAAATGCAAGACCGATGAATAACGGAATCGTAATAAGGGCGATAATTCCGAGTGCCTTATAAAATGTACTGCTGAGAATATTCTTGGCATCCTTCGATTGGAATACTGCGGGGAAGCCTAAAGTTTTCCTTACATCGATATAATTAACCTGTTTTGCTTTTCCGTCTTCATTGACGTATGTAAATGACTTGCTGTTAAAGATAAGTACTTTGGTTCCTTCAATATAGGAAATGTCTCTTCTGCAGTAAAACCAGTATTCATCATCGAATGAAGCTTTCTCACTGTCGAATACAACAACGATACCTGACGGCGAAATGACATCGTTCTTTTTCTCCGCAAAATGAATTAAATCACCCGAATAAGTAAATTCCGGGAACATGTCCAACGTGCCGTTTAACTTATACAGCAAGCCTTCCGGAGTATCCGCGGATACGAAAATAAGCCCCCAGAACAATGCCGTAGTAATAATTGACATAAGAATAGAAAATCCTATTACTTTTGCCTTCGGCATGACGGACGCACGATTCAAATATTTAGGGCCGATGATACCCTTAATCAGTAAAATAAACTGTCCGAAAAAACTAATATTGCCTTCCATAAAAACTCCCTTTTTTCTCTATCTCATTTTCTGCTCTTTTAACAGATTCTTCATATAGGCGAACGCTTTTTTCTCCCCTTCATCCGCCATAATCTGCAGTGTCTTTTCAAGAATTGCTCTTGTCTCCTCGTGTATAACTATGTTGTCCTTTTCCTCACAGTAGTAATCCCAGGCATCTGTCTGCTTGTACGCATCTCTGTGATAAGATTTGCATGCCGCATATCTGTCCGCAATCATCTCAGCCACATACTTAAGCGGCATCCTGCATCCGATTGCGCCGGCTTCCGTACGCGGCGAAAAATCTGCCCAGTATTCATAGTGATGTTTATTACGTCCCTTGTGGTGAAGCCACGCTCTGGAATATCCGTACTCGTGACGATCCACCGCATTCGGGGAAAACTTACCCGACCAGTACTTCACTCCGACCGGAAATTCGGCAAGAGAAAACTTGCTTGTGTCGTGGAACACGCCCTGCCAGAATATCCCCATATCCGCACAGGCACGAAAAACATACTTCTTATGAACAAGCACCGTATTCAGATGTCCGAAAAACCTTTGGAAAAAGTTCTTTTGTTTGTAAAGTAAGTAATCTGACTCATCTCTCATTGGAATATCTCCCGGTTAATCCGCATTCTGCCTCTCATAAAGATTATTCCCTTCCCCGTCGATAACCACAATTACCGGGAAATCCTTAACCGTAAGTTTCCTGATTGCTTCCGTTCCCAAATCGTCGTACGCGATTACTTCCGAAGCTGTTATCGATTTGGATAAAAGAGCTCCCGCTCCGCCGATGGCCGCAAAATATACCGCACCGTTTCGAACCATCGCATCCGTCACAGCCTTGGACCTTTTGCCTTTGCCGATCATTCCGGCAAGCCCCAGATCGAGCAAATCCGGTGCATACTTGTCCATTCGGCTGGCGGTCGTCGGGCCTGCCGAACCAATCGGACGGCCTTCCCTTGCAGGTGACGGACCCATATAGTAAATAATATTCTCTTTCATTTCAATCGGAAGTTCACTGCCGCCGGCAAGTGCCTCCGCCATACGTTTGTGCGCCGCATCGCGCGCCGTGTAAATCGTTCCCGTGATAAAAACGAAATCTCCGGCTTTCAGATCTGCCGCTTTGTCTTTGGTAAGCGGAGTTGTAATATATTTATCCATTTATTCGTCCTCGGTTCAAAATTAAATCTCTCTTACAGCATGTCTGTTAACGTGACAGCAGATGTTGACCGCCACCGGAAGACCTGCGATATGTGTCGGATAAGTGTTGATATTGACACCGAGTGCCGTAATCTTACCGCCGAGTCCGGCCGGTCCGATATCCGTCGAATTGATACGATTCATAAGTTCCTCTTCCATCTCCTTAACGTAAGGAATTTCCGAATGAACATTAACCGGTCTTGTGAGAGCCTGCTTGGCAAGAATCGCACATTTCTCGAAGGTTCCGCCGATTCCGACTCCTACAACCATCGGAGGACATGCATTCGGTCCCGCATCCTTAACCGCGGTAAGAATCGCATCCTTGACTCCTTCGATTCCGTCGGCCGGCTTCAGCATGAACACACGACTCATATTCTCGGAACCGAATCCCTTGGGAGCTATCGTAATTTTAACTTTGTCTCCCGGAACAATGCTGTAATGAATGACTGCCGGGGTATTGTCCTTGGTATTCTCGCGGAAAATCGGATCTTTTACCACGGATTTACGTAAGTATCCGTCGGTGTATCCGCGTCTGACGCCTTCGTTTATCGCGTCCTCAAGATTTCCGCCGGTCAAGTGAACGTCCTGGCCGATTTCGATGAAAACAACCGCCATTCCCGTGTCCTGGCAGATGGGAATCATATCCTCTCCCGCGATTTTAAGGTTTATTTCAAGCTGCGAAAGAATCTGCTTTCCGAGAGGATTCTCCTCGGTTTCACCCGCTTTCGCAAGCGCTTCCTTCATGTCCGGTGCAAGGAAATGATTGGCTTCGATGCACATTTCACAAAGATTGTCGCTTATTACTTTAACGTCTATTTCTCTCATTGTTACTGCCTTTTCTTCTTAAATCTTAACGGTTCCGCCGCCTTGCATGACAACGTCTCCGCGTGTATCGCCTTATGCGTTTCTTATTGACGCAACCGCCTCGCTGATTCGCTCCGCAACCTCAGGCTGATTCATCGTGTAGAGGTGAACGCCGTCCACACCCTGCGAGTAAAGGTCGATAATCTGGTCGATTGCATATGCGATTCCCGCGTCTTTAAGGGCTTCCGGCGAATTCTCGAAACGTGTCATCATCTTGACAAACTTGGGAGGAAGGCTCGCACCGCAGGTCGTAACCATACGCTCAATCTGCGCTTTGTTGACAACCGGCATGATTCCGGCTTCAATCGGAACATTGATTCCCGCGATTACCGCTTTTTCCCTGAAATCGTAAAAGAAATCGTTGTCGAAGAAAAGCTGGCTCACAAGATGCTCCGCACCCGCTTCGACTTTTCTTTTAAGGTTAAGAATATCGTCCGTAAGAGAGTCGCTTTCCGGATGTCCTTCCGGGTAACATGCTCCCGAAATATGGAAATCACCGTTTTCGCGGATAAAAGAAACAAGCTCGTCGGCATGCATGAAATCGGTCTGCCTCGGTACATCCGGCACGATATCGCCGCGAAGTGCGAGAACATTCTCAATTCCGTACTGTTTCATAAGTTCAAGTCTCTCGAGTACCGTTTCCTTCGAAGAATTGACGCATGTCAGATGCATCATGCTCGGAATATGGAAATCATCCTGGATGCTTCTGCACATGTCGGCGGTGTAAATACTTGCTCCGCCGCCGCCCGCGCCGTATGTAACGCTGATGAAGTCGGGCTTTAAGTTGCTCATTGCTTCGAGTTTCGTGGAAATCGTCTCGATTCCGCTTGTCTTCTTCGGAGGGAATACCTCAAAAGAGAAGATGTTTTTCTTTGTTGCAAATATCTCTGAAATTTTCATTTAAAAACCTCTCGGCGGTATTTCTTAACATACTGCCTTTTTCGCTCAAAATCTGCATCCCGCACAAAAGTGCAGAATGCAGAAATAATAAATTACATAACTGTCGTACGGGTAAAAGAATCAGAATACGAATACACACGCACCGTATGCGGGCAAATCAAATTCAATAAAGTGCTCTCTGTGGTCGCACTCTCCGTCACCGGCTTCGATTACTGCGGGAATCACACCGCCGTTTCCGCCGAAACGCTCTTCATCGCTGTTAAGAACAAGTTTATACTTTCCGGCAGCCGGAACACCGACACGGTATTTCTCTCTGCGCATCGGAGTCATGTTGAGAACTACCAGTACCCTGTTCTTCTCTGTCGTACCCTTACGGATATAACTGTAAATGCTTCTGTCGGAATCATCCGCGTTAATCCATTCGAAACCGGACCAGTCTCTGTCGATTTCGTAAAGAGCGGGGTACTTTCTGTAAATACCCAAAAGCTCTTTCATGAATTCAAGCATTCCTCTGTTTAAATGATTCTCGAGGAGATACCAGTCGAGTTCGCGATCCTCGCTCCATTCTCTCTCCTGTGCGAATTCCTGTCCCATGAAAAGAAGCTTTTTGCCCTCATGGGTGAACATGTAAGTGTATCCGACTCTCAGATTGGCATATTTGTCTACCTGATATCCGGGCATCTTGTTAACCATGGAACATTTCAGATGAACCACTTCGTCATGCGATAAGGGCATGATGTAGTTCTCGCTCGAATTGTAACTCATGGCAAAAGTAAGCTTGTTGTGATTGTTCTTTCTGAAATACGGGTCGAGTTTCATATATTCGCAGAAATCATGCATCCAGCCCATATTCCACTTAAAAGTAAATCCGAGTCCGTCGTCTTCCGGAGCATACGTAACCTTCGGCCATGCCGTCGACTCTTCCGCAATCATGCATACACCGGGGCAGCTTCCGTGAATAACCGAATTAAGATGCTTGAAAAACTCGATAGCTTCGAGATTCTCGTTTCCGCCGTATTTGTTCGGGACCCAGCCACCGTCTTTTTTACCGTAATCAAGATAGAGCATGGAAGCAACCGCATCGACTCTGAGTCCGTCGACATGGAACTCTCTGATCCAGTAAAGAGCGTTCGCGATGAGGAAGTTCCTGATTTCATTCTTCGAATAGTTGAAAATTTTGGTACCCCAGTCGGGATGTTCACCGAGTCTGGGATCGGGATGCTCGAAAAGACAGGTTCCGTCAAAAGTTGCCAGACCGTACGCATCTCTCGGGAAATGTGCGGGAACCCAGTCAAGAATAACTCCGATATTGTTCGCATGGAGCAAATCGATCAAGTATCTGAAGTCGTCGGGATTTCCGTACCTTGAAGTCGGAGCGTAATATCCGGTTACCTGATATCCCCATGAACCGTCGAACGGATGCTCGGCAATTCCCATGAGCTCAACATGCGTATATTTAAGTTCCTTGAGATATGAAACGATTCTGTCTGCGAATTCCCTGTAGGAATAGAATCCGTCATTGTCCGGTACGGGATGGCGCATCCACGAACCGATGTGGCACTCATAAATTGCCATCGGCTCCATGTAGACGTTCTTCTTCGCTCTGGCCTTCATCCATTTTGAATCTTTCCATTCGAAATGATTCAAATCGAAAACCCTCGAAGCCGTGCCGGGACGAAGCTCCGCATAATTTGCAAAAGGATCGGCCTTGTAAAGCTTCTCGCCGTCCGGAGTATAGATGAGATATTTGTATAAATCCCCCTCTTTGACTCCGCTGATGAAAGCAGTATAAATACCGCCTTCGCCTTCAAGTTTCATCGGATTCGCGCTCTCGTTCCATCCGTTAAAAGAACCGATTACGAAAACGCTCGCCGCATTCGGTGCCCAAACCGCAAAAAATACTCCTTTTCTGCCGCCTTCGGTACTGAAATGCGCTCCGAGTTTCCTGTATATATCGTAATGTGTTCCCTGACCGAAAAGATACATATCATCCTTCGATATGAACACTTTTTCTTTAGTGTCAGATGCCATCATCTGTCCCCCAATCGTTATTAATTGAAATCCTTTTCTCTGAGGACAATGTAGCCCTCATCATCTTTCTTCTTGCGTCCGAAAATCGAATGCTTGCCGCAATGTTTAATCGCATCGTCGACAATTTCTTTTACCTCGTCAAGAGTAACCTGATGAGTTCCGATCTGAATGTCGGAAATACGTTTATAAAAAGCGAGGCTCGCCATTTCATCGATGGAATAGCCCTTGCCTGCCGCATATTTGCAGCCGAACTTGACAAGCTTGTCGGCTGTCATTGCCTTGATATTGACGCTGCAGTTGAAGAATTCCTTCATAATCGGCGCTCTGTTGAAGAGCTTCTTCATCTCTGCCTTCTTGTCGAGCAGGAATACGATTACGCCGTTCTCCTCCTGATTCATCTCGGTAAGCATTAAGTTAAGCGTGCTGTTCGAAAGGCTTCCCGCTTTCTCCACAATCAGCGCACCGTTTACAATCTTCTCAAAAATCGATGCGAGTTCCTTGCGCGCGTTGAGCTTGTCGGAGTCAACCTTGGCAACTTTGCCCGAGAAATTCGAATCCGCGGACTGCATATATTTGGT
The DNA here is from genome assembly GCA_024403285.1 of Lachnospiraceae bacterium. Classification (GTDB taxonomy): domain Bacteria; phylum Bacillota; class Clostridia; order Lachnospirales; family Lachnospiraceae; genus UBA3766. The sequence goes on from JAKSSB010000011.1 coordinate 24,298, forward strand.
AAAAAGCTTGGCGAGATTAATCATCGCCTCTTCGTTCTCCGAAGTAATCACAACGTTGCCGACATAAGCGGCCATCGTAAGATTCTCAAGAGTAAGCTGAATATCCTCTCTTAACTTCTTCGAATATAAGAACGGTGCGAAAAGCGCTTTCTCCTCGTCGCTCAGACCTCTGTCCGAATCGCCGCTCTCATCAATTTCTTCGCTCTCTTCGGAATCGTCTTCGGCCTCATCCGCTGAAGTATCCTCTTCGGCCTGTCCGTTCTCGACTTCGTCCCAGATGCTTCCGGGAACATCCGAAGGCTTAACCTTAACCGGCTTGCCCGAATGCTTCGGTTCTTCCTCACGTTCCTCTGCGGTTTCTGCAACGTCTTCGGTAACTTCCTGTGTCTCTTCCTCTGCGATTTCTTCCGGCTCGTCTGCGGGTTCATCATCCGCAACCGTAACCTCCGCGATATCTCTTTCTTCCTCCGGAACGGTTATCTCGGTAAAAGAAGGAGTGACTCCGTCAATCGTTTTCAGTTCCGTAGCCGCCGTAACAGTGGCGCCCGCTGCCGCAATTTCAGCATCTTTGGCTGCTTCGGCTGCTTCCGCTGCAATAGCCGCTGCTTTAATTTCTTCCGTGAAACCTTCGTTGATTATTGCCATTGTCTCCGCACCGAAAGCCGATGTCGGTAAAGGAGCCGAATTCTCATGCCATCCGACGTTACGGTTTCCTCGCTCCGCCTTGCCTGCATCGCTTGAGACATCTGCCTTTTCATCCGTTGCGGCAACAGCCTCTTCGATTTCCTCGATTTCATCGGGAGTGATTACCTGTGAAACCGCTATCGTGTTGCTTTCCGCAACAACCGGTGCCGAAACGGTAACCTGTCTGGCATCCTTGATCTCCGAAGCGTCAAGTCCGTCGATTACGACATTTGAAGGGCTGACCGTATCGATAATCGCCGGGTTATCAAGCGAAGCAAGAATTCCCGACCTTGCCGACTCGTTGAAATCCGAGAAAAGCTTGCCCGTCTTCTCGAGCACACGCTGTCTCGTGCTCTCACGCAGGCGCTCGCCCGTTTCAAGTTTGCGCTTCTCCCAGTCTGCCATAATATCGTCTATGTTAATCTGGCCTGTAATCTGCTTCTCAACGACTCTCTCTTCCGGAATGGCGAGTGATATCTGTCCGTCGCCCTCCTCCGAAAGAATGCTCTCGAAGCGGTTAACACGTACGGCGTCATTCGCTCCGGGTATTCTGATTTCTTCTATGTTCCTGCCCGTAAACTTCGTCTCGGTAAAAGAATCTTTAACTCTGGTAACCGAAACATCGGGCTCGTAAAAGTCTTTCTCAAGTTCGACGGTACCGTCCGGAAGAACGTTTCTTTCCTTGATGTTGCCGACACCGCCCACGATTCTGGCTTCGCCTTTTCTGTTCACATATTCTTCCTTGAATGATTCCTTGAAAGAATCAAGTTCCGGAATTACCGCCGTGGCGGCATTCTTCGGCTGAGGAAGGGCAAATCTGATATCACCGGTCTTGTCATCGAAGAATACCTCCTTTGAATCTGCCGGAATCGTATCGTGATAAACTCCGTTTCCGCCCTTTTCATAAGGCATCGTACCGGCTGTTTCCGTTTCTTCCGTCGGAAGCGTTTCCGTCTTCTCCGGATCGATTTCCGGTTCCGTTCTTACATTAACGGGACGAATGTTGTCCGTATCCTCGGAAACATTGGGGATGAATTTGGTCTCATCCTCCACACCTTCTGTAAATCCCTTCGGGAACGCGCCGGCTGTTATGGCCTGTGTCTCCGAAAGCATTGAAGGTTCACCGTTGATATACGGTTCAAGGTTCTTCGCAAGTTCTTCCTGAAGATTGATTGTATTGAAAGCCTTAAACTCTATCGTGTTGACTTTGAAATCGTCCTCATCGGACGTATCTTCCGCAGGTGCAACTTCCTCCGCAGGTTCGGTTTCTTCCGTACGTGTGGATTTGTCATCGTTTCTTCTGTCATATTTGTACTGCTGCTGGGGTGTCAGGGGCTCATGGAGCATCTTAAGTTCCATTGCCTTGTTGACGTAGGAACCTTCTCCGAACCAGAGAATAATTTCGTCACATTCCTCGACGCACTTGGTGGCATAGCCCGCTCTGTGATAGAGGTAAGCAAGCTCATATTCCCATTCCTCGCTTCGGTCGCGCTTCTTAAGTTCCTCGAGAAGCTTGATTTTCTCGTCGTATCCTACATTCTGAGCCTCGTAAATCTTGTATCGAAGCGTATATACACCGATATCCCTCGGCACCAGTCTCGCAAATTCCTTGTAATATTCAACCGCTTCCACGATGTCTCCGAACTGAATGTTCAAATCGCAAAGCGCGTAAATAACGTTCTTGTTGGATGGATTTCTGTCATAAGCGAATTCGAGTAAATCCCTGCTCTCGGTAAAACGCTTGCACTTCTTGTAGAGTTCACCGATACGCAAAAGCGTTGTTGCACTTTTGACACGCTGCCAGTCAATGCTGTCGGCAAGGCGAACCGCATCGTTATAACGGCCTTTATCCATCAGTTTCTCTATTTCTTCCAAACGAACTTTGTACTCGTACTTATCCAAAGCTATCACCTCATACATTAAAAACAATAGTATTTAACGTCGGTCTAAACCATTCTTAAGTTTAGCATACAGACAGGCAAATGTCAAAAAAAACGGCACAATTCCGTGCACGAAAACAGAACTTTGCCGCTTAATTTTTTATTATGTTTTCACCGGTTCTCCGGTGCCGGAAATTACTGATTCCCACGCTTTTTCAAAAGGCGGTCGCTCAGTGCCGCAAACTGTTCCAGGGTAAAAGATTCGCCTCTCACATCCTCGCGGATTCCCATCTCCCTGAGCGTCTCCTGCACGGTCTCACGACTTACTCCGGTTTCCGGGGCATTAGCGAGAGAGTTGGCAAGCTGCTTGCGTCTCTGACGGAACGACGCACGGATTATTTTGAAAAGATAATCTTCGCTGTCCGTTTTGACCGGCGATTCACGATACACGTCGAGACGGATGACTTCGCTCGACACATTCGGACGCGGCATAAAACAGTTCGGAGATACGACGCAGACCGGAACGGCCTTCGCATAGTATGCGACCGACAGCGAAAGTGCGCCGTAATCCTTGCTTCCCGGGCCGACCTGCATTCTGTCCGCAACCTCTTTCTGAACCATGACGGTAATGCTCTCAAGCGGAACATGATTCTCAAAAAGACCCATAATAATCGGAGTTGTAATGTAATACGGAAGGTTGGCTACGACTTTAATCGGTCTGCCGGAATTGTATTCTTCCGTAAGCGCTTTGATGTCGACTTTAAGAATATCGTTGTTGATTATCGTTACGTTTTCGTATTCCGAAAGAGTATCTTCAAGAATCGGGATAAGCGACTTGTCGATTTCCACAACAATGACATGTCTTGCGCGTTCGCAAAGATACTGCGTCATCGTTCCGATTCCCGGGCCGATTTCGAGAACGCAGTCATCGTCACCGATTTCCGCCACATCCACGATTTTCTCCAGAATGTGCTCATCGATCAGGAAATTCTGTCCGAATTTTTTCTGAAAAGAGAAGTTGTATTTTCTAAGTACTTCGCCGGTATTCGCCGGGTTTCCGAGTGTTGCCATCAGGTATTCGCCTTTCTTTTGCTGGTGATAAATTTATGGTTTCAGTATGTGACTTATGCTTACGATAAATCTATGGTTTATGTCTATGACTTTTGCTGAATGATATATCTACGGTTTCAGTTTGTGTTTACTGCTGAATGGTATATCTATGGTTTCAGTCTGTAGAGACGGCATGCCGACGCATACGTGGTCTCGATGACTTCTTCTTTGCTTACTCCCTTGATTTCCGCGATTTTGCTTACGACCAGCGGAAGATGTGCGGAAGTGTTTCTCTGTCCCCTGAACGGTACAGGTGTAAGATACGGGCAGTCCGTTTCAAGAACGATTCTGTCCAGCGGAGTTTCACGAACGACTTCAATAAGTTTCTTCGCATTGTTAAAAGTAACGACTCCGCCGACTCCGATGTAAAATCCCGCCCGGATAATTTCCGCCGCGATTTCCGGAGAATATGAAAAACAGTGCATAACGCCGACCGGATTAAGGGAATTGTCTGCCTGCACGGTGCCGGCCGGATTCACGGAATTGTCTGCCTGCACGGTTACGGCAGTATTTGCGGATTTATTCGCACGCGCCGCGGTTATTCCGGATGCGTACAGGATATCAAGTGTATCTTTGGCCGCTTCCCTCGAATGAATGATAACCGGAAGGTTCAGTTCACGCGCAAGACCGAGCTGGAGCGCAAACCATTTGCGCTGAATTTCCGGTTCGGGGTCGGGGTAGTGATAATCGAGACCGATTTCGCCGATTGCGACAACTTTGTCGCGCGCCGCCAGTTCTTTTACCCGCTTTAATCCTTCCGCCTCGCCGAGTTCATCAAGCTCGGGGACTCCGTCCGGGTGCGCTCCGACCGCCGCATAGATTCCGGCATGCGAAGCCGCCAGTTCAACCGATGCCAGGCTTCCTTTGAGGGACGCTCCGACATTCACGATTCTTCCGACTCCGGACGCAAAAACGGAAGTCAGATGCTCTTCGCGGTCGATGTCGTATGCTTCGTCGTCAAAATGAGCATGTGTATCAAAAATCATTGTATTTTCCTTTTTGCTAAAGTATGTCTTTTACTATGCAATTATATACCTCTTTCACTTGCCTTGCAAAATCATTTTTGCTAAAATATTCGTAGATTTTGTGTTGTAATTTACGCATTCGGATAATACATTTTTAACATGGTAAAAGGAGGAAAATCATGATCTGTAAATATTGTGGCGCAGAACTTCCCGACGGAATCTTTTTCTGTTCCAATTGTGGTAAAAAAACTGCCAACGTTCCGTCTCCTTCGGTTGAGACGATTGTTGAGCCCGTCACTTATCCCGCTCCGCCCGTTGCGGCACCTCAGCCCGCTCCGGTTCCCCAGCCCGCTCCGGTTCCCCAGCCCGCTCCGATTCCTCAGCCCGCTCCGGTTCCCCAGCCCGCTCCGGTTCCTCAGCCCGCTCCGGTTCCTCAGCCCGCTCCGGTTCCTCAGCCCGCTCCCGAACCTGAACCCGTTGTTTCAATTCCTGAGCCTGTTGTTTCAACTCCCGAGCCCGAGACGGTTGTAATTCCTGAGCCCGTCGTTTCGACTCCCGAGCCCGAGACGGTTGTAATTCCTGAGCCCGTTGATAATTCAGTTCCTGTATTTACTCCCGAGCCTCAGATTAATCCTGCTCCTGCATTTAATCCCGAGCCTCAGATTAATCCTGCTCCCGCATTTACTCCCGAGCCTCAGATTAATCCCGCTCCCGCATTTAATCCCGAGCCTCAGATTAATCCTGCTCCTGCATTTACTCCTGAGCCTCAGATTAATCCTGCTCCCGCATTTAATTCGCAACCCCAGGTTAATCCTGCTCCCGCATTTAATTCGCAGCCCCAGGTTAATCCCGCTCCCGCATTTAATTCGCAGCCCCAGGTTAATCCTGCTCCCGCATTTAATTCGCAGCCCCAGGTTAATCCTGCTCCCGCATACAATGCTCAGCCGATGGCTAAATCCGCTCCGACAAATGAGAAGAAGTCTTCCGGCATTCCCGGTTTCATTCTCGGTATCTGCTCGGTTGTCTGCTGTCCTCTCGGACTGGTACTCGGTATCATTGGTGCAATACTGAATCTCAAGGCACTTAAGAATGCAAATAAAAAAGTTCTTACAATAATCGGAACCATTCTTTCATTCCTTGGTATTCTTTGCGGTGTTATTTGTATCATAGTTCTTTTAATTAACCTTCCGAAGAATGTATTCGGTTTCGGCGGAAAGCCCGGCGGTGAAGTTGCCGGCAAGTCATTCGTCGCAGATGACAATTCATATCTTGTCTTCGATGAGAATGATTTTACCTGGTATTCATCCAAGAAAAATCAGGACAACTGCTTAAGCGGAACCTATATCGCATATTACGGATACGATGCAGTTTCATATCTTGAGAATTCACTTTATGAATACGGCCTTGACGAAAATACGCTCAGTACATTCTGTGATCAGCAAAACGACAATTTCTATTCACTTGAAAACCTCTGCGTTCTGGTTCTTACCAAGGACAGTGAAACGATTGACGGACAGACCACGGAAATTTCACCGACCACGGTTTACTACTATGGTTTTTACTCTGACAAGTGCATTGATGCAGCCAATATGAACACGAGAAATTCAATTTTCTTCGAAGAAGATTAATTCGGTAAAAGAATTCTTTATAAAAGCCGGCGTATTTCCCTATTTCGCACAAGTCGGAATATTAACAACAAAAGCCTTCGAATGCTCAATTGATATGATTCCCCTTAAGTAGACAAGGTAAATAACCAAAATCTACTTAGGGGGATTTTT
>JAKSSB010000110.1 GCA_024403285.1 Lachnospiraceae bacterium
GATGCAAATGTTGAAATCATATCGTTGGCCTGGTTTAAAAGAAGCTGTTTATCCTTGTGGAAGAATACGAGATAATGGAATGAATCGTATACCTTCTCTTTGGTGTTAAGAGTTTTGATTCTCGCTATACGGTCCTGAATGATGGCAACACGTTTCGTAAGTTCATCATCATTGATAAGTCCGTTAAGATAAGCTTCCTTAATGTCCGTAAGCTTTTTCTCTTCAATCTTGATATAGTTGTCATAGATAATCGGACGGTCGATTTTAACCATTGCGGCAGATTCACTTCCGCTGACTGTTCGAAGCACGGAACCGAAAACATGATCGATCATATTGTCCTGTCTGTTGACTGTATAAAAACGGAATTCAACCGAAGGAATTTCTACAACGATACCGTAATATTCACCGCCGTATTCGATATATTTACCGTTTACACCGGTAAAAGGAGTAATGTCTTTTACCGTCGGTGCGTCCGATGAGGGAAGAATAAAATCGGATATCTTCGAAATCAGACCTTTATCGGCCTTTTCAATCTTGATTCCTTCCCCGTTTTCGGGTTTTGACTTATCAAAATCCTTATGTCTGGCAAGGTATATGATTCCGTGATAAATCATCATATATCCTTTCTCATCATCAAGCGGAATAATAAGTCCGACGAAGATAATCAGAACAATAATGGCAAATCCGAATTTCCACGGTAAATCGGAAAGAAGGAGAGATATCAGCAACGCCGCTCCGAGAAGACCGACTGCTATATCGATAACTCCGATTCCCTTAAAAAATTCCAATTCCACTTTTGTTTTTTTAGGAATGATTCTCATAATATCCGAAATCCTTTCTTGTGAAAAATAATTTCTGTTTATGAAATATGACCGTTCATGACTTTACCCCGGTCATTTGTCAGGCTTGTTGCGATATTTGTCGGCGCCGAATACGTAATTTCCGACTCTGACACCGCTTACCTCGAAATTACCGGTCTGGGAATTATATGCACGACCGAATTTAAGTCCCGCAACATTTTCAACATGACGATGTCCTTTCGGGTCCACACCCATGTGAAGACCTACAGCAGGAACATCCGTAAACTTCAGCGAGCCTCCCGGGCCCTGTGTTCTCTTCATTTTGAAAAGCCCCGGTGCACTTACACCGCTTAAGAAACGCTGACCGTTTTTATCATACTTAAACTGAACGAACGGCATGCTGACACCCGTTCTGTTTCCGTTTTTGTCATATCGAAGTTTGACACCGCAGAAATTAAAACTGTAACTTCCGTCCGGGTTTGTTTTATGAGGCAAAATCTTGTGACACTTGTTGAGGAAACGATCGAAAGCGTTCTGTTTTGCGGTTCCGTATTTGGCTGCAACCTGATCTTCCGGAGCAATGGTCGACTGTTTTTTACCGTCAAATTTGCCGTTTTCGGATCCGGCATCCGCATTTTCTCCAAGTGACGGCTGATTGGAAATTCCCGCACCTGACTTGTCGCCCGATGTACTGACATCAAGACCGCCTCCGGGTTTGTCGGTGCCTTTGAAGGCTCCGTCTCCTCCGCTGCCTTTTCCGCCGCTTCCGCCTTTTCCGCCACCGTTACCATTCATAAGTTCGTTCTCTTCCTCAGTCTGATTTCCACGTATCTGAGCAAACTTCTGATCGGCAATGGCCGTTTTCTCTTTATTTGTTCTGAAGGCACTTCCTGCAAGTCCGGCTGCGCCCATAACAGCGGCTGAAACTCCGTGTGAAACCATTCCGAAGGCTCTCGAACCGACATAAGAAGATACGGCTTCTTCGGCCTGTCCTGCCTGGAAGTTGAGCATAGTCGTAATCATCGGTCCGACCTTGGTCATTGTATATGCTCCGCCCACAAGGAAGAGAATTTTAATCAGATATGCCGAAGCAAGCGTTGTATTATCGGTACCCCAGGTAATTGAATTGTCAACAATAATCGGGCACAAAAGAAGGTAGAGTTTCATGGCCAGCAAAGAACCGAAACCGCTGAAAACCTTCGCGATAAACATTTCCTTCCATTTCTTGAATTTTTCTCCGTCATCTATCGGCATGGTCGCGACAAAGAACGGCGATACCAGATACAGCATGACGACTTCGAAAACTCTTTTAACGAATACGATACAGCATGTCACCATAATGACCAGCAGGAACAGAGAAACAATGAAGCCCACAAGATAGTCAAATTTCGCCAGGTCAAAGTACTCCTCAACCAAATCTACATCCGTATAATCAAATACTTTTTCACCACAGTGTCCGACATAGAAATACCCTCGTGCGTTGAGAGTCAGATAATTCTTACTCTTATCAGCATTTGTATACGATATATTGTCACTCGGTGTCTTCGATGCCTCCAGCGATGAAACCGCGAACACGATACATCCCATGGATTGCGGTTTATCTGCCTGTGCCGCATTCACCGCCACCTCAAACGTGCTCATAATAATCGAAGAAATATAGAGGATGAACAATACCATGAGCTGTGTGGTCATAAGTGTCACAAAACACTTAAACATGGATTTCATTACGGTACCGACCGGTCTTTTATTCTCCATGTCAAAGTCAAGCGTCGACTTGATTACGGCATATATACAAAGAATCAGTGCTATTCCGAGTCCGACACCCGTAATAATCCAAAACGCCTTCGTAATTGCCGGAAGACTGAGTATAACATTTAAAAGAGGACCGGTTTTGGCTGCTGCACCCGGTGCCGTATAAGTTACATCTTTTGTTCCGATGAATATGTCAAAACCGATTGTAATGTAATCGATTATTTTGCAGATGTAAGAAAAAATGTAATACAGAATTCCCGAAAGAATTTCCTTAACCAGATCGAGTATTTCCGGAAGAACGGCATCGATGATTACACGAAGGACCGGAACAAGTACTTCTCTGAAAATCCACGACAGTACTTTACTGATAATATCCGAAAGCCAGTTGACAATCGGACTCAGAATTTTATCCCATACCCAGTTGAATACTTTTTCAAACAGGCCAAGATATGCAAATCTCATTCAGCGTTCCTCCTTTCATCAAATTTGTCCGTTCTCATGCAGTCTTGCGTTGTTAAGCGCCTGGTTCGCGTTGCTTGAATCCTTACTTGAAGCCACCGGAGAATTTCCGGCACCGCCACCGTTTCCTCCGCCGGGAGCATTGTTTTTACCACTCATCGAACGACTGAATGCGGCTCCCGCACCCATGGCGATTCCTTTTACCGAATTCAGTACACCGCCGACAGCTCCCATCGAAGCGCTTTCGGCCGAACCGGCTTCGTAATTGATCATTCGCATAACCATCGGTTGTGCGCCATACATTGCAAATGCTCCGCCGATGATAAATATCAGTTTGATAATCGTATCAATTCTGGGATTGGACGGATATAACGAAAGTCTCGAGTCCGCAATGAGCGGAGCAAGTAAAAGATACAGTCTCATCGCCACTATTCCTCCGAATCCGGAGAAGAACTTGGCAATAAACATATCCTTCCATTTCTTGAACATCTCGCCTTCATCCAAAGGCATCGTCGCCACGAAAAACGGCGCTACGAGATAAAGCACCAGGATTTCAAAAATCCTCCGTATGAACATCAACATACTCATGGCAAGAATCAGACTCGTTACGGCGGCAGTCGTAATACCTAGGCCGTAATCGAATTTACCCAGTTCGAAATCTTTTTCTGCCGTTTTGTAATCGTACTTACCGTACGTCTTATAGCCCGAACCGACATACTGCATTCTCGTTTCCTCACTGCCTGCGTCCGCACTTGATGCAAGCCAGATAACATCGGAAACTGAAAGATTTTCGGTTCCGCTGTTAAGCAGTGCCGTATCTATTCCCGTCATAACAACGCCCGAAAGCCGGAGGGTAAAAATACAGAAAAACGGTACAAGCATGAACATTATTACACTTTTAAGTGTACTCTTTAATACTTTGCTTACCGGATTCTTGTCATCCAGAGTCATATCCGACATCGATCTTATGACCGCGACTATAGTAAATATCAGAGACAGAAGAATCGCAACAAATGTAATGACCAGGAAAATTTTCTGAATCTGATCGAGTCCCAGAAATATTTCAAGAACGGTTCCGGTTGCATGCTGCTGCCCGTTATTGTACGATACTGTACCCTTACTGGTTCCCGCAAAAAACTCGAACACGGATTCAAGGAAATCGACACACCTCAGAAGAATACTCTGAATTTCGTAGAAAACCCAGCCGAAAACATCCTTCAGCAAATCTACGATTTCCCAGAAAATATCGGTTATGAACGTTTTAAGGATAGGCGCGAAAACTGCCTCAAATAAGCCTTTAATAATTCGCTTCAGCGTATCCATAATCAATCCTCACTAAATCGATATATCTACCTTACTCTGATAACACTCTTTGTTCTTCTTACAAGAACATAACCGGCGGCAATAATGGCTAAGAATAAAAGAATCGCTGCAATCGAGCCGAAATTGACCGCATTTTTAAGTACGAATTTTACTCCGGTGGTATTTCCCGCATAATCGGTTACGTAAAGTTCATACGAACCTTTGCCTTTGATTGTCGAAGGGTTAAAAGCTGAAACAAGTTCACCGTTTTTCCAAAGCGCAAATTCCGCAAGATCGTCGGCAGAATATTTGATGGATGCCGTACCGTTTTTAATGCCGATTGACATTCCCGGAGCTTTGGTATCCTTCGTTACATTCACAGTTTCCGTTCGACCGGTTACGGAACTGAAAATCTTAAATGAATATGCTCCGTCCTCGGGCATCTGATAGAAATCAAGCGATACCGGCTCTTCCTCCGTTCCTTCGAGAACCGCTTCATTATTGAAATATACGGAAGTAATCTTGGCATTCTTCGGAGCATTGAATACTTCCATGTCATTTACGGCTTTGCCGACAATTCTGAAATGAAGGTAAGGATAATCTTTTTCCGACTGATAACTCATGTTGAAATCGAGAGATTCCGTTTCTTTGAAAACTACCCGGTAAAAACCGGGATTCGAAAATCTTTTCTCGGTGTTCTCCGTTTCCTTACCGTTAACAAATACCGTATATTCAACGCCGTCCGGAACCGCTATGGAAACCGTTCCGTTGACTATGCTTCCGTTCTGAACGCTGCTTTGTATCTCAGTTCCGGAGAAAAGATAATAACTGAAAAGACCGACATAAGAATTAAAGGATTCTGTCATTCCCGTTTCCGTCATATCATAATTGAAAGCGGCATTTTCTTCCGGATTTTCGGCATCGAGTTCGTCAAGTGAAGCATTCGCCCTTTCCATAAGATCTTCTTCATCGATTTCATCTTCCATTTCAAGAAGATCTTCCTCCGTCAGTTCTTCCGGATTGAAATCGTCCTGAATCTCTTCGGGTTCTTCGTCTTTCGGCATCTCTCTTATCGAGAATCTGAATGTACCGACGTATTCTCTGTCGTTATATATGCCTTTTACCCTGACAAGATAATTGCCCTGCTCGGTTATCTGAGCTTTATTGGTATAATTGTATCCCGCGCCGTCCTTCTGGAACTCGTACGTAAGATTTGAGGGGAATTCGAGCGTTACCGGTCCGGCTGACATCGAACCGTTGGAAACATTCGAATAAAAGAAAAACATATCGCTGATTGACTCTTCGTACAGTTCGAAATCAGAATTGTATTTCTCATATATCGAGGCCTGTGAAGGCGAAGCAGTGCCCGGCATTACACCATCTTCAATCTGCCCGCTTCCGCCGAACGGATCTTCATATAATTCAAGTCCGGTCGCACCGGAATCAAAAGCCGGTGAAAGGCTCGCAAAAATACAGATTGCCGCGGTCAAACCTGCCGTAAATATTCTTGATTTTACATATCTTCTTCTCATAGAAAATACCTCTTCTGAAATTGTCGCCTCTACGATTGCATCAAGCGTTTTAATCTTCCTCTTCTTCCTCTTCGTCATCGGAAAGAACAAGTTCGTTTCTCTCTTCGAGATCGTAATAAATCTCGTCTGCAAAGAATGCATGGGACATTGCTTCTTCCATATCCATCATACCGAATTCATATAAAGGACATTTGTAACTCGGTGTGAATTTGGTCTTAATCGGGTTGTTTCCGAAAGTAACTACGATTGCATTACCGGTATCCTGCTTATTGTTAAGTTTCTGAAGTTCCGAAGGATAAATAAGCGGTCTGGTCTGCATCTGCGTCGATACGCTGATGTTACCCGAAGCATCCTGCATGGAACTTGATACCGAGCTTGTCGAAACCGTCATATTACCGCAAAGTTTCGAGAATTCCTCACATGTTCCGATATCGTTGGAACCGATGAACATTTTGAAACCGCAGTTGGATTTGACGATATCCGCAACATTGTCACCGTATACGTTGTTCAACTGTGTATATGACTGAACGATCATATTGAACCAGATTTTACGTGAACGTCCTACGGTAATCATCTTGTCGAATTTATCAATCTTGGGCATGTTACCAAACTCATCAAGGATAAAATAAACGTTTCTCGGAAGGCTTAAATCTTCTCTGAACGAAGCAACTTTAATGAGTGCTTTGTAAATGCTTAAGATAAATACTGCTGCCAGAGCGTGACGTGTGTCTTTTTCATCGGGAATCTTCAGGAACATCGCCGTAGGCTCATATGCAAACTGAGCGGGATCGATATCCGTATCCGAAGTAAGCGAGCAAAGACCTTCGTCGTTGAACATCGAGAGCTTATCGAGTGCAATCGACATATATGAGTTAAGTGTATTCTCCGCTGCCGAAAGAACCTGTCTTGAAAGACCGACTGCCTTTGAAAGTTTGCTTCTGCCTGCGAAGTAATTCTTAAGGGCTTCGAAATTGTTATCCGAGTTCGAAATAGCTTTGTTAACATTGTAGAAGCAGTACTTGTCTCTTGTCATCTCAAGTTCGGGGAACTCACTGTCTTCAAGCATTGCTATGCAGACCGCCATGATA
>JAKSSB010000111.1 GCA_024403285.1 Lachnospiraceae bacterium
TAAGTGTTCCCTTTGCGCATGTCGCAGCAATTATCGGGAAAAAGGAATTATATGACGTAAGATAAAAATCATATCCGTAAAGTTCGTAATCACCGAGGAATGCTGAGATTTCATCCTTATCGTTCTTAGAGCATGAGTATTTCTCAGCACGCATATACATAATCATACTTACCAGAACTTTGGCAGCCGGAAGCATTCCGAGTACAGCCGCTACAGTAAGAAGATTCTTGCTGTCTCCTGTCAGTTTGAAACCTAATAAGAACAAACCTGCACTCATAACGACAAGCAATAAGACAAAAAGGCCGGTTCTCACAGCCTGCTTCTTTAAGTAACCAAATTCACCTTTTTTGTTTGAAAACATAAATAATCATCCTTTTCTGAGTATACTGATTTCACTCTCTGTAAGTTCACGAAACTCTCCTTCGGAAAGATGCGATTCGTCGAGTGAAACTCCGCCGAAAGACACTCTTTTAAGAAAAATCACTTTGTTGCAGGTAACCTGCAGCATTCTTTTAACCTGATGAAATCTGCCTTCGGTAATTGTAAGAAAAATCTCATTATCCTTTGCACCCCTTTGAGTACGCGCAGGTTTGGTTATTTCGTCATCTCCTATGTCGACTCCGGATTCAAGTTTGAGCAAATCCTCATCCGTAACCGACTTCTCACAAACAACAAAATATGTCTTCTCAACTTTTCTACGGGGTGAAATCATCTCATGTATAAATTTACCGTCGGTAGAAAGTAAAAGAAGTCCTGTGGTATCTTTATCAAGGCGACCTACGGTATGAAGCCCGTCGCGCATTGATTCGGGGAAAAGAGATAACACCGTAAGAGAATCATCATCGGTATCGGCGCAGACATATCCCGCCGGTTTGTTAAGAATATAATACTTATCACCGGATAAAACCACACGTTCCGATTTAAAGCACACCTCATCGGTATCCGGATTAATATTCAAATCCGTTATTTTAGCAGTTTCGGAATTGACCGTCACGAAACCTTTTCTGATGTAGTTTTTAATCTCGCTTCTGCTTCCCAATCCGGAAGAAGCAAGGAATTTATCAAGCCTCATGTTTAACCGTCTTTCCGTAAAAGAAATACAAACAAACGCATACAGCGAGTCCCGCCAGCATTGAAATCAAAAGAAAAACTTTCTGAGATGATGACAAAACAATATTCGCACCGTCATATGATACGGAATGATTCAAAGAATCCACAGTTTCCGTCTCGTCCATAGTGACAGTTTCGGTTTCAACAGTTTCATTTTCGGATGGCTTTACCGCTTTCTTACGAAGTTGTTTCTGCTCGTTCTCCCACAAAGACAATTCAAGATTCGCTACCGGTGAAATTCTCTCATTTAATGAAATAATTTCACCTTTTGGTTCAACGCTTAAATCTGTCAGTTTATTGAGTTTCAGTTCAAAATCGGAATTTAGTTTCTCGCCACCAAATGGAATAACATAATATTCACTAATGTTATCACCACCGCTGAAATTATCCATGGCAACAGGACGGGCAATTGCACGAAATGTTGATTTGGAAAAATCAAGTCCAAGTGTTTCCGACTTTAATCTGTATGTATATGCAACCGAAGCCGCATCAATAATTCCAAGATTTTCCAACGCTTCCTTGGAGTCAAAATACTGCAAATCTTCCGGTCTGTCATAATAACAGTGTTCGACAATAACCGAGGGAAGATTGTATTTCGAAGCAGTCCTGATAATTCCGTAATATTCTTCTCCGCTACTGTTAAGCCTGTTATATATTCCTCTCTTCTGTATGCCGTATTTCTCAAGCATAAGTGATTCGGTCCTGGCAAATTTAACCGAAGATTCGTAAAGACCGGGTTTGGATGTAACCCACATTTCGGAACCGTGGAGTTCATGATTTTCCGAAGCATTAAAATGAAGACTTATAAGTAAATCCGCTTTGGCATTTCTGGCAAACAGCGCCCTGTCTTCCAAAGTAATATCAACATCATCCTCTCTGGTAAGAAAAACCTGAACCCCTTCGTATTTTTCAAGTTCGGACTTCATGCTCTTCGCAACTTCAAGAGTCGAATATTTCTCATAACTGTTAAAAAATGAAGCGCCTTTGTTCTCTCCCCCGTGGCCGGGATCTATAACAATAATCCTGTCTCTCGCCTGCGCTCTTACCGAGAAAACGGACAGACACAACAAAACAAGACATAACAAATATATCTTCCTAAACAAAACATTCTCCCCTGCATAAATATAACCGGTCTGAAAAACCGGTTATAAGTCTGTTATTTCCCTTATAAAAGAATTATTAAATCATATCGATATTGAGTTCACCTGTTGTAGAAGTAACAACATTTACTTCGGGTTCCGCTGCGATTTCCTCAGGATGAAGCTCGGCTCTGTTGGCCTGAATAACTTTATAATACTGATCGAAAGTCTCCTGGAATTCCATGAACTTCTGATTATTGGCATCCATAGCGGAAACAACAATATTCTCAAGTTCAGCCATCTTCTCATCCATGTATACAAATGCTGCCTCTCTTACGGAATTTGCTTCCATCATGGCACTGTCAACAATTTCCTGAGCCTGTGCGGTAGCGGTATCAATGATAGCGTCAGCCTGAGAATAAGCCTGAACCATAATTTCATTCTCGGAAAGAAGCTGATTAGTTCTGTTCGTAGCATCGGAAATCAGTGCTTCTGCTTTCTCCTTGGCATCATTTAAAATTGCTTCCTTATTTGCAACAATCTTACGAATCTGCTTAATTTCTTCGGGTGCATTCTTCTTAAGTTCCTGAAGCAGTTCATAAATTTCTTCTTTATCGACAAGAATCTTTCCCGTTTTAAGCGGTGCAGCCTTACAGTTGTCAAGATATTCGAAAATCTCCTCGATTCCTTCTTCAATTTTGCTTGTCATAGTTTAATTCTCCTTGTCCCAAAATATTACATAACAACAATATTATTTATAACCGAATTTGACTGACATTGCATCGCGTACACATTCGGGAACGCACTGTGAAACATCTCCGTTAAAGCTTGCGATTTCACGAACTGTACTTGAGCAAAGAAATGAATAAGCAAGATCCGTGGTCAGAAATACGGTTTCAAGTCTGCCTTCCGAAATAAGAGCATTCGTCTGCGCCATGTGAAGTTCATAATCAAAATCTGTCACGGCACGCAAACCTCTGATGGCAACATCTACATTCTTCTGTTTGGCATAATCAATAAGAAGTCCGCTGAATGAATCAACTTCAACATTGGTTATTTCAGCAGTTACTTCCTTTAGCATTGTAACACGTTCATCAACAGAAAACAATGGAGACTTTGACGGATTGTCAAGCACGGCAACGATGATTTTATCGAAAAGACCTGCGGCTCTTTTGATAATATCGATATGACCGTAAGTGACGGGATCAAAGCTTCCGGGATAAATTGCAGTCTTCATAACTAACCCTTCTTTCACAATTGAATAAATGTAAAAAAGCTAAATAAACATCATGCTTTGTGAATAAAAACATGTTTGCATGTTTTATACTCTTTGTTTTTATAAATTTCAAATCCCAGTTCATCGAGGAATCCGAAATCTTCTTCGATTCCGCTCTCTGCTACAATTACTGTATCTTCGTCAATAAATTCGGATTCTTTCAGGATTTCAAAAACGCTTCTGTATTCTCCTCCTTTAAAAGGGGGATCCATAAAAACGATATCGGCATGTTCCTTAAGTCCTGTCTTCAAAAATGTGTGAACATCTTCTTTGAACACATAAGCTTTATCGACAAGCTTCGTAGTCTGAAGGTTATCCTTAATATATTTAACCGCTTCATTATTGTTGTCAACAAAGTATGCCCTTGCTGCCCCTCTTGAGAGAGCTTCAATACCGATCGAACCGGTACCGGCAAACAAATCGACAAAAACAGAATATACAATATCGCTCTGAAGACAGTTAAACAGAGTTTCCTTATGTTTGTCAAGAGTAGGTCTTGTATGATCTCCTTTCGGAGCTTTCAAAACAAGACTTCTTGCACTTCCGGCTATTACTCTCATCTTACTCCCCTTATCAAATTCTCAGTTTGGTACCCTTCGAATCTCTTCTTCCGGGTTTGATTTTGGAAATCTCAATTGTTTTGGTACCGAAAGTTACGTTTCCTTCAAGCTGGCTTTGCGCATAGAAAACACCGTTAACGAGTGCATCTTTGGAAAGTTTCATTCCTCTGACACCGACGGCATTTTTCTTTTTCTCGGGAACTTCTTCTATCGGGAATCTCAAGAAATATCCGTCATCGGAGACAAGAATCATGTTACGCTGATTGTTTAAAATCTCAACCGAACATACTTTGTCACCTTCCATAAGTTTGGTTGCCGCAACAACACGCCTTGTTACATCAAACTCACCACCGTCAACAATCTTAAGATAAGACATTTTCGTTGCAAAAATAAAACGACACAGATTGATATCCGACTGCGAACAAAGTAAAAGAATTATTTCATCTTTAGAATTGTAACCGCTGATATTGTCAACCGGAATGCCCTTATCTCTGAGTTTTCCGAACGGAATATCGGATACTTTCATCGTATACATGTTTCCGAGATCGGTAAAAAGGCAGAGACGGGCAACATTTTTACAGAAAATGATATATTTGCTCTCGTTCTCGATGGTTTCCTTATTACGTTCATAAGTAGGCATGTCAACCGAGCGAAGATAACCGAATCTGTCCATCATTACGCAGACATCCATTTCTTCGACTTTCTTCTCCTCGTAGACTGCTTCTTCAGCATTCTCGATTACCGTTCTTCTTTTACGGTTAAAATGCTTCTTAATTTCATCAAGATCGTTAATAATAACCTGAGTCATCGAATCGAAGCGATCGAGAATATCTTCGTATCTGTAAATATTCTGCATCGTTTCATCATGTTCTTTAAGAAGTGCATCAATTTCCAGACCGATTAATTTGTAAAGACGCATCTCGAGAATGGCGTTCGCCTGCTTTTCCGTAAACATAAGCTGAGAAGCCATAATCTTGGATTCTCTTGACTTGAATTTAATTCCGTCCGTGTTTCCTTCCGTAAGACAGAGTTTAGCCATGGCACGATCTTTCGAACCTCTTAAGATTTCGATGATAAGATCGATAACATTTGTGGCTTTGATAAGGCCTTCCTGAATTTCACGTTTCTCATTCTCACGTTCAAGAAGATTTGTATATTTTCTGGTATTTAAGTCGTAGTAAAAATTGGCACAGTTTTCAAGAATCTGCCTAAGTCCCAGTGTTTCCGGTTTGCCGTCACAAATTGCAAGCATATTGACACCGAAAGTATCTTCAAGCTTAGTCTTCTTATAAAGCATATTCTTGAAATTCTCAACATCGGTATCCTTCTTAAGTTCAATTACAATACGAATTCCCTCTTTGGAAGACTGGTTTGAAATATCGACAATATCGTTTGTTTTCTTCTGTTCGTAAAGAGCTGCTATATCCTGAAGAAACTTGGTGATATTGGCACCGATCATTGTATATGGAATTTCCGAAATAACAAGATTTATGTGACCGTTCTTGTTCTTCTCAATATCAACCTTACCGCGGATTTTGATTTTGCCTACACCGGTTTCGTAAATTTCTTCAAGTTCATCCTGATTGATTACAATTCCGCCCGTGGGGAAATCAGGTCCTTTAATATACTTAAGAAGCTGTTTGGTCGTAATCTCGGGATTCTGAATATAAGCTTTCGTCGCATCGATAACCTCACCGAGATTATGAGGAGGAATACTCGTTACCATTCCGACAGCAATACCTTCGGAACCGTTTACAAGAATATTGGGCATTTTAACGGGAAGAACCGAAGGTTCCTTCTCCGTTTCGTCAAAATTCGGAATGAAATTAACGACATTTTTGTCCAAATCCGCAAGGAAACATTCCTGAGTAACCCTCTGAAGTCTGGCTTCTGTATATCGCATTGCTGCGGCAGAATCACCTTCAATGTTTCCGAAGTTTCCGTGTCCGTCAACAAGAGCAAGACCTTTTTTGAAATCCTGGCTCATGACAACAAGCGATTCGTAAATTGAGGAATCTCCGTGAGGATGATACTTACCCATTGTATCACCGACAATTCTTGCGCTCTTACGATAAGGCTTGTCATATTTAAGACCGAGTTCATGCATATCATACAGTACACGACGCTGTACGGGTTTAAGGCCGTCCCTGACATCGGGAAGCGCACGTGCAACAATAACGCTCATTGCGTAATCGATGTATGATTTCTCCATGAGTTCGGAATATTCTGTTTTGATAATACTTTCAGACATATTTTAAATACCTTTCAAAATCATTAAACATCGAGTTCGGCATCATTTGCATGCTCGTAAATAAACTGTTTTCTGGGCGGAACCTCAGTTCCCATGAGAAGTTCGGTTGTTTTGCTCGCATTCGAAGCATCTTCTATTCTGACCTGCTTAAGCATACGCCTTTCGGGATCGAGCGTCGTCTCCCAAAGCTGGTCGGCATCCATCTCTCCGAGTCCTTTGTAACGCTGCAGCGTAAACGGGCCTTTATGTTTTTTACGGTATTGGGAAAGAGCAAAATCATCATAGAGATACTCTTCCTCACCTTTTGCGGGAATAGCCTTATACAAAGGCGGCATTGCGACGTATACATGGCCTGCGAGAATAAGTTCGGGCATAAACCGGTAAAAGAGTGTCAGAAGAAGCGTGCAGATATGAGCTCCGTCGACATCGGCATCGGCCATAATAATAATCTTATCGTATTTAAGTTTGGAAATGTCGAAATCGTTGCCGTAGCCTTCGCTGAAACCGCATCCGAAAGCATATATCATGGTCTTGATTTCCGCGTTGGCAAGAATCTTGTCGATACTTGCCTTCTCAACATTTAAAATCTTACCTCTTATCGGAAAAATCGCCTGAAAACGACGGTCTCTGGCGGTATTGGCCGAACCGCCCGCGG
>JAKSSB010000112.1 GCA_024403285.1 Lachnospiraceae bacterium
CCGCAAGAGAATACTTCTTTCCATCAATCTCCACCGAACTTGACATTGCATTCTTCATTGCTGTCATTACATTGTAAAGAGATGAATCTTTTCTGAGTACCGAATCCTTAACTTTCTTTTCCCAATCTTCAATCTGCTTCTCGCTGAGCACTGACTTTTCTTCATCTGTTAATGGTTCATACTTTGTTGCTTCGGCATTATAAGCCTTACTCATTGCCGAAATTGTTTCATTATACTGCTTAAGGAAATCCTTAATCATATCATATGTTCCGGATGTATCATCAGCTGTAGAAATAGATATTTCCTCATCGGTCATAGCATTGATCTGATGTGTGGAACCGTTTAGAGCAGATGTATTCGTAGCTGATTTAAATGTGGCACCGTTAAGTTCAAGTTCAGCATCCTGACCTTTGATTCTGGTTGCACCGCTTGATTCGGAAATTCCAAGTTTATCAAGAATAGCGGAATCTGAAGCTGTAATATTGAAATCTGCTTCTGCCCCTGTATTCTGAGAACTTACAAAAAGTCTCTTATTTGCCACATCAAAGTTTGCATTTACACCGGCTTCTTTCAATTGTGTAGTAAATTGATACATTGTCATGCCGTCGGTAATTTCAATATCTTTTGTCTTTCCGCCGACAGTTATGCTTATCGTGCTGCCGGAAGCAATTCCGAGTTCTGTAAGCTTGGTATCCTGTGTTACTTTACCTTTTTCAGCCGTAGTAATCTCAGCACCTGTCAAATAACCTGCCTTTGCCATAGATACAATCTTTGCCGACTGAACACCGTCTGAAGCATTTGTACCCGATATTACGGATAATGCTTTATTGGAAGTTGTTGTTGTCTTTTTTACATAATTTGACTCATATCTCATTGCCGACAATTTGCCGGAATATAACCCATATATCTTCGAGTTCATATCTTTCCAGGCATCCTGTTTCCACTCAAGCTTTGTCTGATCTTTCTTTGCCTGATCGACTTTTGTCTGATATGAACTTGTAAGAGCCGAAACTATACTCTCTGTATCAAGACCGGAGCTCATACCGGTCATACGTGTTACGCTGCTCGCCATACGCGCCCCTCCTTATTATCTTCTCTCATCAACCATAATACCCGCAAGCTCCCATGCTTTCGCAATCATATCAAGAGTCTTTTCGGGCGGAAGTTCCTTAATAACTTTCTTGGTTTCTTTGTCGATAACCTTGATAGTTATTCTGTTTGTTCCTTCATGAATACCGAATTGCAATTCGGAATTCTGATTTGTAATCTTCTTATTAACATCCTCAACTGCCTTCTTAATCTGCTCGGGATTAAGTTGCTGTTGTTGATTAAGTTCCTGCTGCAAGACGTCTTCGTCTTTATTCGAAGTCGCTTCAACCGCCAATGTGTTTGAATCAACCATCGGCTGAACTTCCGTCTTAAAACCTTCCGTGGTTTCGACAGATTTTGCGGGCTGTGCCTTAGGTTTATATGCCTCAACCTGCATCGATGTTACACTGCTTAATGGTTCCACTGCCATAATTATCACCTCCGTGTGATTTTCCGCAACTTTTGTTGCAATATATATTGTTTACTGATACTTCCCTTTTCAGTATTTAGGGTCAAAAACAAAGGGAAATCTGCTTTTCCTACTTTGTATATCGGACGCATTACCGATATATTAACACTTTTTTTAATTTTTTCCAAAAAAATCGAAAGGGAATTCTCCCTTCCGATTTTCTTTACAGCCAAACACAATTCTTACAGCAATCCCTTTAATGCTTCTATTGCGGAAATGTCGTTTGATTCTTTGTTTGCTTCCTGAATCTGTACATATACTTCTTTTCGGTATACGGGGACTTCCTTAGGAGCTGTAATTCCTAATTTTACCTGCTCTCCCTTTACTTCCAGGACGGTGATTTCCACATTGTTGTTGATAACAATGGCTTCGTTTTTCTTTCTGCTAAGCGCTAACATGTTACTCACCCTCCTTCTTATTCTTTTTTACGATATCGTAGATGGGGAATTTAACTTCATAATCTTCTACAATTATCTGGCAAGCCTTTTTGCTCGAGGAATTGATTACAAGCGGAGCTTTAAGGTTAACCGTCATCTTTGTAAGATCTGAAGGAACCGTAATTGTAACAAGTACCAATAAATCGTCCTCTTTAAATTCTCCGAGACGTTTCAGCATCTCATCCTCTACCTGAGGATTGTAATCAGGCTTTACAGCCAAAGGATCGATTACCGGCATTGCAAACTGGGGTTCATCTACCGATTGAAGCCATCTGATGGCTCCGTCGTTCTTTTCTTCATCATGAATAAGAACGAATCTCTGAAGTTCCGGGAAACCGATGATGCCGCCTTCAAAAACGATCATCTTTTCTTCATCCACATTAACTTCATTAAAATGTCTTGTGTTAATTACCATAATAATTACCACCCTTTCTGCCGACCTCCTGTCGGCTTGTATTTATAAAAGCTTATGCCTTTACAGATAATTTAAAAGAGTTGTCTGCATTAACTTACCTGTTGATGCAAGTGCCGCATCATATGTAAGTTGTGCGCTCTTTAATTCAATGGCAAGCTCTGCGAGATCTGCATCTTCGTTTTCGCTTGTAAGGACTTCAAAACCTGATTTTTGGGCACTCAGTCTGTTTTCGACAAGATCGAGTCTCAAGCTTCTGTTTCCGACTGCGGTAAGCGCCGTATTTGCCGTATCGAGGTAATCTTGAAACTGTGTGATTCCGTGCTCAAATCTCTTTTGGATTGTATCGTTCAAAAGAGATTGTGCCTTCAGTGCCGCATCAAGTCTTTGTGTAACATAATCCTGGTCTGCTGAAGAATCTTCCTTCATAGCCTTGAACTTTTCAACAACATCGTCTATCTTTTGAATCTCATCAAGCATATTGATAAGCTCGTCAACCGTCCTTCTTACAGCCGGATCGAATACTTCGTCCGCCGTCGTATTGATATCGATTGTCTGATTAAATCCGACATCGTAAGAAATTGTCTGACGATCATCTTTTCCGATTTCCGTCAAATATCTTTCATTATATTTTACGGAATCCGATTCACAGGCAAAATAGTGTTCCGGTCTCAAATCTCCGTCTGCCCATTCGGATTTGTTGTATGTAACGGTAATCTCAACTTCAGGTTTAAGACTTAATACCCTTGCATATGCGTTCTTACCGAGAAGCACTTCTCCCGTATCGGGTATAAAAATAATCGAATCGTCATTGGACGGGTCATTAATGTCAACATACGGATTAGAGCCTGCTGCCGGAGTACTTACCGTAAATACCGTGGGGTCAAACAAGTCATCATACATGGGATTTCCGTCCGCATCGTATCCGACCGTCATTTTAAACGACAAATCCGTTGCAGGATCCGTTACCTCATCAAGCCTATCGTATGCCAGACGTATTCTGTGAACAACGTCCATGGAAATGTCCTGTTCGGTAGCTCCCGTCAGAGCCGGGTTGTTATAATTGGTTGCATTGGCTTCTTTAATGTTTGCCGTGTTGACAACCGTAATATCACTGACCGAAAGATTATTAATCTGTTCCGTAATCGTATACTTTTTCGTTTCATTTTTCTCAAAAGAAAGCTTTGTATCGGTTCTGTAGCCGGTAAATATCGTTCTTCCGGCATAATCCGAATCACCCGTCGCATATACTTCATCCCTAAGTTGCTTTAAGCTTTCGAGAATCGTCGCTCTGTCGGATGTCTTCAAACTTCCTTTGGCACCTTTTCTGCACTCGTCAATCATATTGCTTACAACATCGATTGTCGTATTGATTGCCGACTCCGTCAAATCAAGCCACTGTTCCGCATCGGGAATGTTCTTATCGTAATACTGCGTAACCTGATTTAAGTTGCTTCGAAGTCTTAAGGATCTGATTGCAACAACGGGGTCGTCCGAAGGCTTTGTAACCTTCTTTCTCGTTGTCATCTGTGTATTAAGTTTATCCTGATATACCTTATTCTGATTAATGTTATATAAGGTATTGTTTTGCATGATTTTGTTTGTTACTCTCATATAAAACCTCCGAAGGTTCTTATGCTTTTATACGCCGGTTTCCAAAATTAATCTATCATATATTTCGGTCAAAACCTGAATGACTTTAGAGGAAAGATTATAAGCATTTTGATATCTTACGAGTTTTACCGCCTCTTCATCATTATCAACTCCCGAAATTCCTTCTCTCTGATTGTCAATTGCCAATGCCTTCGCTTCGGCATTATCCAAAAAAGTTCCGGCTCTTTCGGTATTTAACGCTACGTCCGCTAAGATTGACTCCAGGAAATCCTGAGCGCTTCCGCCTCGGAAATTCATTACTTTTTCATCAGAACGCATTTCGTTTAATTGTTTGATTATATCGTATTTGTCCTGTCCTTCGCTTGCTCCCGTATGAGTTGCAAGTCTGTCTGCATTCTGAATCAAAAGATTGTTGATTGCGAAATTTGCCGCCGTCATCTGTCTGTAGCAATCTGAATTTGTTGATAAAAGACCCATGATGTTATCTTCGTTTTTGAACTTTGCCTGTGTTGCATTTGCAAGGTTTGCCGTAAAAAGATTAACTCCGTGGTCTCCGTACTCATCAACCGAACCAGGCTGTGTAAGAATATTGTTGAATGCTTTCGAGAACAGTCTTACCCACTCATTAAGCTGTGCCTGATAATACGGAATACCTTTATACTCAATACTTGTATTTATCGACACTTCTTTATGTAGCTTAGCCTGTGAAATGGTTTCCGCATTTTTATCCTGAGGAATATGAAAGGTATACGTGTTGG
The DNA here is from genome assembly GCA_024403285.1 of Lachnospiraceae bacterium. GTDB lineage: Bacteria > Bacillota > Clostridia > Lachnospirales > Lachnospiraceae > UBA3766. The sequence continues at coordinate 4,780 of JAKSSB010000112.1, forward strand.
TATTCATGTCAAATTCCCATGAATCATACTTATAAAGCGTATTACCTATGTTAATTATTCCGCCGTTGTTAAGTGTCGATTTATTAAGATCCGTCAAATAATCATCCGTAACAGTTACAGATACGAGAGGATTACCGTCTTTGTCAAAATTGACTCTGGTTACTTCGCCCTTGAAAAACTCACCGTTATTTCCGTCACGCATCTGAATGAGTCCGGCAAGTTCACCGCCCATTGACGCATTGTACATACCAAAATCCGCACCGTTTGCCCACTTTATATCATAAAGACCGGCTATATCCGATTGATACGATTTGATACCGGTTTCTTTGGCCTCACACATAAGCGGATTGTAATCGTTCATATCCACAAGTGTCTGACCGCCCGCAATTGTTACACGGAATCTGAATGCACCGGTTTCTCTGGTAGGATCGTTAACATCGGTTATCGGAGTCTCGAATGTCTCGACATCCACTATCTTCGAAAGCTTATCAATAAGAAGTGTTCTTTGGTCTCTTAATTCATTGGCCGTAACTCCGGTAAGTTCAATGACCGTAATCTGTTTGTTAAGTGATGCCACTTCTTCCGCAAGCGAATTGATTTCGTTTACTTTTACTTTTAATTCCTCGTTAATGTCTTCCTGTATCTTACTCAAATTCGAAGCCATCTCGTTAAAATAGGTCGTAAGATTTTGTGCAAAGCCCACAAACTGTGATTTAACGACCGAATCTCCCGCACTCTTTTGAAGTTCGCCGAGTGCAGTATACATTTCGTTAAATACGCTCGTAAATCCTTTTACGGATGTATCATCCATAAAATAATCCTGAATCTGGTTCATATAGTACGACTTCATCTCGTACTCACCGTAAAGTTCATTGTTGCCCCAATATTTTTTATCATAAAATTCATCGCGTACACGCTAGATGTCTTTAACATCAACGCCGGCACCGGCGCATCCGAACGTAGTATATGTACGAAGGGCATTCTCTGCCGTCTGCGTAACTTCCTGACGGCTGTATCCTTCCGTTTCCACATTGGCGATATTGTTGGCCGATGTGTTAAGAGATGCATTCGATGCCAAAAGTCCCGTATATGCTATATTTAGTCCAAAAAATTGAGAAGCCATAGCGTTCCTCCTCTACAATCCCTGCTCTATCCCAAAGCTGTCAAAAGATGCTCAAGCATCTCATTTATTACATTTATATAACGGCTCGATGCGTTATAGGCATTTTGAAATCTAATCATATTTGAAAGTTCTTCATCTGTGGAAACGCCTATTATCTGCTGCCTTGCATTTTCTGTCGAATCTACCGTAAGTTGCTCGTTATCCCTTACATTTTTAATGACCGATCCGTCATTGGCAACCTGAGATACAAAAGCCGAATAAAATGACCTCAGACTTAACTTTGTATTCGCCGTGGGATTAAGTGTATATTCGGTATCTTCGAATATTTTCTTTAATTTATCTGCCGTATCGTAATCAATACTTCCGTCCGCCTTTTTAAAACTGAGCTTTGCGGGAACCTGCATGAGTTCATCGTTGATAACAAGATTCGCCACACTGAATAACGTTTCCGTCTTGTCCCAATCCTCTTCGACTGTGGCATCGGAAACTTTTCTGTTAAAAATCTGGAGAGCATTTCCATTTCCGTCTGACATATACGTTCCGTCGCCGTTTTTAAATGCCTCTTCCAATGCACCGTTAATTGCCGCTACCGTCGAATGAATCAGTTTATCAAATTCCGACTGTGCCGTCATAATGATTGAATTTGATATTTTATCGAATTTCTCGCCTTCACAATCGGTAAAATTTGCTCTGTGATCGCCTCTTGTTACCACGAGAGACTTTAGTTTTCCTATATCCGTATCATAAATTGAAGATATTTCCAATGAAAGGTCAAAAACCTGTGCATTCTGTGTCTGGTAATGCGCTACTCCGAATTCATCAATCGTCTTTTTCGCATCGTCCTCCCAGAATACTTCATAAAAACCTGTCGTTTCATCAACCTGCGTCGCTATCTCATTAACTCTGTCCGCAATAACAAAAGGATGTC
>JAKSSB010000113.1 GCA_024403285.1 Lachnospiraceae bacterium
GATTTCCGGGATGCCAGACAGCAAAATCAGAACAAGTCTTGTGAATTGCTGTCGCGGAAGGAAGATTTCCGGGATGCCAGACAGCAAAATCGGAACAAGTCTTTAAACTTGCTGTCGCGGAATGAAGATTTCCGGGGTGGCAGACAGCAAAATCAAGACAAGTCTTGTGGATTGCTGTCGCCGGAAGGAGATTTCAGGGATGCCGGACAGCAAAATCAAAACAAGTCTTGTGAATTGCTGTCGCCGGAAGGAGATTTCCGAGGTGCCAGACAGCAAAATCAAAGCAAGTCTTGTGAATTGCTGTCGCGTGAAGTAGATTTCCGGGGGGACAGACAGCAAAATCAAAGCAAGTCTTCAAACTTGCTGTCGCCGGAAGGAGATTTCCGGGACGCCAGACAGCAAAATCGGAACAAGTCTTTAAGCTTGCTGTCGCGGGCGAGAAATTCGAAAGAAAAAACATCGGGAACAGCATAAAACAAAAATTCCGATGTAAGAAACACCGGAATTCGAAAGAAAAACATCTCGAAGAGTAAGAAACAAATCCACTCGGAGAAATAACACTCAAATTATTTATATTTCTCGCTCGGCTCCGTGGTAGAAGAGCGCCACCGTTCCGGGGCCGGTATGGGAACCGATTACGGTTCCGATGTCGAAGACGGAAACAGGTTCTTTCAGATTAGGAAAAGCTTCTTCGACAGCCGTGGCAAGAGTTTGTGCCTCTTCGAGGCAACCTGCATGACTGATGTAGCATTTGCCATTGTAATTTTCACCGTCATCGGCGAGTTTTCGCATTTTTTCGATAACATTTTTAAGCGCCTTTTTTCGACCGCGTTCTTTTTCGACTACTTCAAGCTTACCTTCGTAAGTTACGGTCATGATTGGAACAATGTTCAAAAGAGTTCCGACTGCATATGATGCGGCGCTGATGCGGCCGCCTTTTTTATAGAAAGTAAGATCGGTCGAGTAGAACCAGTGCTGAATACGGGTTCTTTCCTTCTCGGCATAATCAACAAGCTCGTCAAAAGAGTATCCGCTGTCCCTTTTCTCGACTATGCTATCCATTAAAAGCCCGTAACCCGATGATGCGCTGAGCGAATCGACAACTTTGATTCGGATGCCCGGATATTCTTCCATGATTTCCTCGGCTGCGCTGATTGCGGAATTGATTGTCCCGGTTAGACCGGACGAAAAACATATATGAATGATATCTTTGCCAGTTTGTGCAAGCGGCTCGAAAAAGTCTTTGAATTCCATCATATTTATCTGTGATGTCGAAGTATCGGAACCGTTAGCCATGCGGCTGTAGAAATCTTCAATTGAAAGCGAACCGTCAAGTTCGTTATGCTCGACCCCGTCAATTGAGTAGTGGAATGCGATATACGGAAGCTCGGAATTTGTGTAATAATCTTTGGTAAGATCCGCGGTCGAACCGCAAGTCAATATGTAGTCACTCATTGTATATCCTCTTTTCTCAAAGTTTACGCATGCAACATTGAATCTGACGCCTGTAAAAAACACAAGTGTAATGCCTCAAAATGTAACGCCGGTAAAAAACACAAGTGTAATGCCTCAAAATGTGGCGCCGGTAAAAAACACAAGTGTCATGCCTCAAAATGTGGCGCCGGTAAAAAACACAAGTGTCATGCCTCAAAATGTGACGTCTGTAAAAAACACAATGCCAAGTCCTAAAAATAATCAACGATAAAGACGCATTGCCATACCGGGAAATATAACGTCGGTAAAAAAGCAGTCTTATGCACCAAAATACGACACCGTGAAAAAATACTGCACCGTGACAAAAATGTAAAGTCCTGACAAAAATCCGATACAGTGAGAAAATATCAATTCTTATTGCATGTAGTTTTGAATACTACGTCATCGTATTATAAAAACGTACAAAAGTCAATAACCAAAAAATGAACAATTATTAAATCTTTGAAAACTAAATAAAAAAATGGTAAAATACAACATATAGTGTTAAAATAATGATAATATGTGCAAATAAGCTTTTGCATTCTCGATAAAAGAATTATTGAAACCAAACAGAAACAGAACATTTCGGAGGACAAAGAAATGAGAATTATTGTGGTTGGCTGCGGCAAGGTCGGAACAACCCTTATAGATAGTCTTAGCAAAGAAAAACATGATATCACCGTTATAGATACGAATTCAGCGGTTTTATCGGATGTTTCCAACACATACGATGTTATGGGAATTGTCGGAAACGGTGTCAGCTACACTGTGCAGATGGAAGCGGGAATTGAACAGACAGACCTGCTTATTGCGGTTACCGACTCGGACGAAGTAAATCTTTTATGCTGCCTCATCGCGAAGAAAGCAGGTAATGCAAGTACAATCGCGAGAGTCAGATCTCCGCTTTACAGCAGAGAAATCTCTTATATTAAGGATGAACTCGGACTTTCGATGATTATTAATCCGGAGTATGCGGCCGCAACCGAGATTTCACGAATCTTAAGATTTCCTTCCGCTGACAAAATCGATACATTTTCAAACGGAAGAGTCGAGATTCTCAAGTATCTTATCACGGAGAATTCAATCATCAAGGACTGCACGCTTATCGAAGTAAGCAGGAAGACAAAATCGGACGTACTCATCTGCGCCGTTGAACGTGGCGATGACGTTTTTATCCCGAACGGTAATTTTATCCTCCGCGCGAACGATATAATCAGCATTATTGCGGCTCCGAGAAATGCCAAAGAGTTTTTTGCCGCAATCGGAGAACCGTCCCATCAGGTTAAGAACACCATGATAATCGGCGGCGGAATGATTGCGTATTATCTTGCGAATCAGATTATTCCGAGCGGAATCTCAGTCAAAATCATCGAGCAGGACAGAAAACGCTGCGAGGAATTGAGCGAGCTTTTACCGAAAGCCAAGATTATCAACGGCGATGCATCGAACCAGGATGTGCTGAACGAGGAAGGCGTGGATGGCGTTGAATCATTCGTGGCACTTACGGGAATTGACGAAAGCAACATTTTCCTGTCGCTTTTTGCCCGTAACAAGACAAAAGGTAAAATAATTACCAAAATTAACCGAATAGCTTACGACGATATTATTTCGACATTCAATCTGGGCAGCCTGATTTCACCGAAAAATATCACTGCCGAGTACATTGTCAGATATGTTCGTGCAATGCAGAATTCATTCGGAAGCAACGTTCTTACAATGTATAAACTGATTGAGAACAAGGCAGAGGCTCTTGAATTTGAAATCGGGGCGAATTCACCCGTTTCGGACAAAGAACTTTCGAAACTCAAACTTAAACGCAACATTCTGATCGGTTCGATTAACCACAACGGAATCATCAGTATTCCCAACGGCCAGAGCGTTATCAGAACGGGAGACAAAGTGGTAATCATCACAACAGGTCAGGGACTCAACGACATAAAAGATATCCTTGAATAAGCAATACAGATCGCGAGTCGCAAAGCGGTTCACTAAAAGACAATACAGACCGCAAATCGCAAAAAGTTTCTGAAATGAAAAAAGGAAACGTTAAATACAAACCACCAAGAGGTCTTTTGAAAGGCAGCAACAATGAACTATGGTATGATTGGCTATATTTTGGCCTGGGTACTTACAATCGAATCGGGCTTTATGGTTTTATTTCCGCCCATCGTTTCTCTTTTTTACCATGATAAAAGCGGAATTGTTTTCCTGATTACGGGACTGGTGGGGCTGGCAATCGGCATCCCCTGCATTATCCGCAAACCGAAGAACACTTCGTTTTTCGTCAGAGAGAGCTTCATCGTTGTGGGAATGAGCTGGGTACTGATGGCGACTTTCGGAGCTCTTCCTTTTACATTCAGCGGCGAGATTCCCAATTACGTGGACGCTTTATTCGAAACGGTTTCCGGTTTTACGACTACCGGAGCAACCATTCTTACAAATGTTGAAGGTTTAAGCCATACATGTCTTTTCTGGCGAAGCTTTACCCACTGGCTCGGCGGAATGGGTGTATGTGTTTTTATGCTGATGATTATTCCCATGGCGGGTGGCGGAAGCATTCATCTTATGCGTGCGGAAAGCCCCGGTCCTTCTGTCGGTAAAATAGTTCCCAAGATGCGCCAGAGTGCCGTTATCCTTTGGGAAATTTACATCGTAATGACAGTCATTCAGATTGTTCTTATGGTGATTTGCAAGATGCCGCTTTTCGATGCAATCTGCCTCGGAATGGGTACAGCGGGCACCGGCGGATTCGGAATCAAGAACGATTCGCTTGCGTCATATTCTCCGCTGCTTCAGTGGATTGTGACTGTTTTCATGATTCTTTTCGGCGTAAATTTCAACGTTTATTTTTACATTATTCGAAAAGATATAAAGAGCGCCTTGAAGATGGAAGAGGTCAGAGCATATTTTATTATTATTCTGATTTCGATTCTTATCATCACCTTCAATACGCTTGATTTTTCAAACGGTAATTTCGGAGTTGCACTTAAAGATGCGGCTTTTCAGGTCGGATCGGTTATTACGACGACAGGTTATTCAACCGTTGACTTCGAACTGTGGCCGACTCTGTCAAAGACCGTGCTTGTTATCATCATGTTCATCGGTGCCTGCGCAGGCAGTACCGGCGGTGGAATTAAGGTTTCACGAATTCTGATTTCGCTGAGAACAATCGGTTCGGAAATAGAACATTTTATTCATCCGCGAAGCGTTAAAACGGTCAAAATGGACGGACATTCAGTCGAAAAAGAAACCGAGAGAAGCGTAAGTATTTATATGCTTACCTTCGCGGTTATTTATGTGTGCTCATTACTTGTTATTTCCATGGACAAGTACGATTTCACGACGAATTTTACCGCCGTTGCGGCGACAATCAACAATATCGGTCCCGGTCTCGGCGCCGTCGGACCCATGGGTGGATTCTCCGGGTACTCGATTCTTTCGAAGATTGTTTTCATTTTTGATATGCTTGCCGGACGACTTGAATTATATCCCATGCTGCTTCTTTTCTGGCTTCCGGCATGGAAGAAACATTGATACCGGTTAGAAAGGCGCAAATTTAATGACTGCGGAAAAGAAAATTTTTTATAAAAAAGCCGTTTCAATCACCTGGCCCATTGTGATACAGAATCTGCTGAATGCCGCTGTGGAAAGCGCGGATGTTCTGATGCTTAAATTTGTTTCACAGGACGCGATTTCAGCGGTTTCACTCGCCGGTCAGGCAACCACGATTCTTTTTATGTTTTACTTCGGTATTTCCGCCGGCGCAACAATGCTTTGCGCGCAGTATTACGGAAAAGGCGATCTGAAAGCGATTCACGTTGTTGAAGGAATCGCGTTGCGGTTTTCAATAATTATTTCGACACTGATGTTTGTCGTGGCGTTTTTCTTTTCACGGCAGTTTATGTACATATACACGAACGATCCTGTGCTTATCGAAGAAGGCTGCGGCTACCTTAAAATCGTTAGTTTCAGTTATCTCGCATGGTGTTTCAGCGAGGTTTACATGGCAATCTTAAAGAGCGTCGAGCGTGTTAAAATATGCACGGTGCTCAACACTATCGCATTTTCTCTGAACATTGTACTCAATGCCGTTTTCATTTTCGGCTGGTTCGGTGCCCCGGCGATGGGCGTTGCCGGAGTTGCTCTCGGAACAACGATTTCACGAGTTGTTGAGCTTATTTGCTGTATTATAGTTTCGATTACGAGCAAGGATGTCAAACTTAAACCTTCCATGGCTTTTGTGCATAACAAAGTTCTTTTCGGCGATTTTATTAAACTGTCGCTTCCGGCTCTTTTAAACGATGTGGTATGGGGTCTGGCATTCTCGATGTACTCGGTTATTCTCGGTCATCTCGGTGACGATGTTGTCGCCGCGAATGCTATCGTCGGTGTTGTCAGAAATTTCGGAACCATCCTTTGCTACGGTGTAGGCGCGGCAACCGGAATCATTCTCGGCAACGAGCTCGGCGAGGGCAAAACGGATACGGCGATGGAACATGCCAAGGCTCTTATGAAACTCACACTCATTTCCGGCGCAATAGGTGGTGTAATGATAGGAATTTCAATTCCGTTTGTAATGAAATTTTCCGCATCGACACTTACGGAAACGGCGATGGATTACCTTCTTTTCATGCTCTGCGTCAGCACATATTACGTAATGGGAACAGCGGTCAACACCACGCTTATAACCGGAGTGTTCCGCTCGGGCGGCGACAGCCGGTTCGGCTTCATCTGCGACACAATCGACATGTGGGCCTATGCGGTGCCTTTGGGATTCCTTTCCGCATTCGTGTTCAAATTCCCGGTTCCCGTCGTGTACTTCCTGCTTTGCACGGATGAATTTGTCAAATGGCCGTGGGTTATCAAGCATTACAAGAGCGGAAAGTGGATCAAGAATATCACCAGGGATAACGTCGCATAAAGGCGAATGAGGTTTTTACCGGTAAAAGAAATGCCGGAAAAGGCCGTAAAATGCGCATTCTCCGGGCATGTAAAAAATTAAATAAAAAAATTAAAAAAAGTACTTGCAAAATTAAAACAAATTATGTACAATATCAAGTGCTGTGAGAAATACAGCACATACATAGGGCTATCGCCAAACGGTAAGGCAACGGACTCTGACTCCGTCATCTCCAAGTTCGAATCTTGGTAGCCCTGTTTTAAAGGCCGAGGAACTTTGTTCCTCGGCTTTTTTTGCACACGGCCGCACAGGGAAATCAGTTGCTTCGCAACATGCGGCCGGCGCAACGAGACGGATAGGAATCCGTCTCGATTCGAAACACG
>JAKSSB010000114.1 GCA_024403285.1 Lachnospiraceae bacterium
GATTCTAATCCTTGGCTTAGCACTATATTTCAAGGTTTAACTCCGAAAGTCAGGTAGTATAGAGGTCAATTATGAATAAAAAATGAACGTGAAGTAAAGATACTGTAAAAAGAATTTTTCCAAATGTTGATATTGTGTGTAAAAACGGTGAAATCGTTTATAAATTACACTCCGTTGGTGTTGTAAAAGAATGGAATAAATGTTAGAATATTACAAAGTAGGTTCAAATTCCTTTAATTGGGGCTGGAGGATACAAAATGGATAATTACATGGACAAACTTGCAGAGAAATTCAGTGCACAGGAAATGATCAAAGCCAATGCACAGGCTGAAGCCAATGAAATGCAGAGACTTCAGGAGCAGGTTGCTCAGTACGAAGCAATTCTGCAGGATATGCGTAAGTTAAACTATAAGAATTCGGAACTGACGGATAAGATAAATTCCCTCGTTGACGAGAGCATCAGCAAGATGCAGCAGGGCGCACCGCGTGCGGACGGCGAGACAAGTGAAGTTGCTTCGAATCTTTCGGAAGCAATCATGGTAGCCGTTGACGAAGCGCTTCGCGATCTTGACAGCAACGTCGGAAGAGCACTTAACGAGTCGGTTAACAATACACTCATGGTTCCCGTTGACGAGATGAAGCAGTCATCCATGGAAGTCAGCGGTTCCGTTGTTGCGGTACGTCAGATTGCTGAAGACGTTAAGACAAGTGCGGACGAAATCCGTTACGCATCGGATCTTGTTAAGACAAGCGCAGACGATGTTACGAATTCCGCTATTGCCGTAAGAGAATCCGCCAACGAAGTAAGATCAAGCGTTGACGGCGTTAGAGAGAGCATGGACGAAGTTAAATCAACTCTCCAGGGCGTAGCAATCTCTACCGAAGATATGAAGATTTCCTCAGAGGAAATCAAGACAACATCACTTGAAATCAAGAATACCTCGGAAGATTTGAAGACTTCCGTTAAGACGAGCGTCGACAATGCCCTTCTTGCAATGAGAAGAGAGAACAGGGAAATCGCCGACCACCTCGAGTACATCCGTTCAACGGTTGACACAATCAACACTCCTTCCGAAGAAGAGAAGATGAAGAAACAGGAAGAAGATGAGCGTCGCAGAGCCGAAGAGCAGGAGAGAGAAGATGCCAGAATCGCACGTGAAGAGGAAGACAAACGTGCAATCGAGGAAATGTTCAAGCAGGCCGATGACTTCGTTCATAAGGAGAACATCAAGGTCTACAGAAATGTGCAGGCGGTTGTCGTTGATGAACTTAAGCGCCAGACGGACGGCCTCACACAGCATAACAAAGAACTTTACGATAAAGTTAAGGGAATCAAGCCCATGCTTATCGTTGCGATTGTTCTCACCATTGTCAACATCATCGCTACCGTAATCAATATCCTCGGTATTTTCTAAGTTCTTTAATCACCCAATATGTCTTTTACCCCGACATCGTCACCGGTGCCGGGGTTTCGTTTTCCTTGACTGAAAAAGGCTCTGATGGTAAAATAAGTTGTTTTTGGAGCTTACAAAATGAAGAAGATATCGAAATACCACGTAAAGTTCAGAGTGACGGAATTGAAGGTGCTTATCGGTACCTTGTTCGTTGCGCTTTTTTTTCTGCCGAACTTTCGCATGCTTGAGACGGGCGAAGATAATCGTTTCACCGTTTATCTTTTCGGCGAATGCGTGGGTGTGACAGACGATTCGGGTAAAATAGACCGCTTCCTGACCGAAGCGCGCAGGCAGCTTGCCGGGGAAAGCAGGGATCTTTTCCTGATAGACGGTATAGATTTGAAAGTCGAAGGAAGCGAAGTGTTCTGGGGCAACGCCGACAGCGATGCGACGATAACAGAGAATATTAAGCAGGTTCTTTCGGCACATCGTAAAACACTCAAACCCTCGTACACGGTTAAAGTCAATACGCAGACCGTGACGCTTTCAACCGCCGATGAAGTTCGCACGATGCTTGCCGACGCGGTTGCAAAATACGACACCGAAGGCCGTTACACTCTTTCGATGAATTTCGATAAAGACCGCGAACTGAAGGTTCTGACTCCCGCAATCGAGCGGACCGGGAAGGATAGAACAGACATCGATCTTTCTTCCGGCGTGGAGAATATTTTCGATTCGCTTAACGACAGCGCCGAAGAGCTCGAGAACAAGGGCTTCGACGACTACGAGCTCGGTATTTCATCCGTAAGTTTCTCGGAGGACGTCGAGGTTGTTGAATCATACGTCAACGAAGATGAAATAAGCACCCTTGAAGATGCGTGTTCGATACTTACCGAAGAACAGGAAGTTCAGCAGATTTACGAGGTTAAGGCCGGCGATACGCTTTCCGAAATTTCACTGAACGTCGGAATTCCGATGGAGACAATCGTTGAGATGAACTCCGACTATCTTGATGACGTCAATTCGACGCTTCATGTCGGACAGCAGCTCGTCATCACGGTGCCCGAACCCGAACTTTCCGTTGAATACACAATCCGCGATCATTACGAGGAGTCGTACGAAGCCGAAATCGTCTATGTCGACAACGATTCCTGGTACACGACTCAGAAAGTAACCCTGCAGGAGCCCTCGGCCGGATACCGCGAGGTCATCGCCGATGTGAACTACGTTAACGGCGAGCAGGTTTCCAAAAATGTTGTCAAAGAAGATATTCTCATGGAGGCGGTTCCGAAGATTGTTGAGCGCGGAACGATTATTCCTCCTACATATATCAAGCCGATTTCGGGCGGACGTATGTCCTCCGGTTTCGGTAAAAGAAAAGCTCCCAAAGCGGGAGCATCCACCTACCACAAAGGTATCGACTGGGCTACACCGATCGGAACACCCGTTTACGCTTCGAGCGGCGGCGTCGTTGCAAAAGCCGGCTGGGGAAGCGGTTACGGATACGTTGTTTATATCAACCATCCGGACGGCAGACAGACCAGATACGGACATTTGAGCAAGATTTACGTATCAGTCGGTCAGAGTGTTTCACAGAGTGACAAGATTGCTCTTTCCGGTAACTCCGGTGTCAGCACGGGACCTCATATCCATTTTGAGATTCTGATAAACGGCAGTCAGGTCAATCCTCTGAATTATCTGAACTGATAACTGTGGCGGAAGGTTTTGATTTTTTCGGGAAGGTGACAATTTGGGATGGCAGTAAATGATTCCGAAAGCGGATATTTCTTTTACCCTTAGTAATATTGAGGGTAAAAAAGCCGCGACGGAAAAATTCATTTACTTAATAGTTCTTTGGGTATATAATGACAATGTATTTGGTGGAATTTTTGCAAATACTTGAGGTGAATGATGAATCAGTATGTAATTAACGGCGGTTCGCCGTTGGTGGGAGAAGTTGAAATCGGAGGAGCCAAGAATGCGGCACTCGGAATTCTGGCAGCTTCCATCATGACGGATGAAACGGTCACAATTGAAAATGTTCCGGACGTAAGGGACACCAACGTACTTATCCAGGCGATGGAAAGCGTTGGTGCCAATGTCATCCGTGTCGACAGACATACTGTCAAAATAAACGGTTCGCAGATTCATAATCTGGTTATCGAAGATGAGCATATCAAGAAGATTCGGGCATCGTATTATTTAATCGGTGCACTTCTTGGCAAGTACAAGAAAGCTGAGGTTCCTCTCCCGGGAGGATGCAACCTCGGAACGAGAGCAATCGACCAGCATCTTAAAGGTTTCCGTCTCCTCGGAGCCAATGTCAAGGTGGCGCACGGTGCGGTTGTAGCCGAAGCCAAGAGTCTTCACGGTGCTCATATTTTTATGGATAAAGTTTCGGTCGGTGCGACTATAAATGTTATGCTTGCGGCAGTTATGGCCGAGGGTAAGACTACCATTGAGAATGCAGCCAAGGAGCCGCATGTCGTTGATTTAGCCAACTTCCTTAACAGTATGGGAGCCAATATCAAGGGCGCCGGTACCGATGTTATCAGAATTTCGGGTGTTCCCAAGCTTCACAAGACGGAATATGCTATCATTCCCGATCAGATTGAAGCAGGAACGTTTATGATGGCAGCAGCGATTACGAAGGGTGATGTCACGGTTAAGAATGTTATTCCCAAGCATCTCGAGTGTATTTCCGCGAAGCTTATCGAAATCGGATGCGAGATTGAAGAAAGTGACGATGCGGTTCGTCTCGTTGCCAAAGACAGACTTATGGATACCCAGGTCAAGACGCTGCCTTATCCCGGTTTCCCGACGGACATGCAGCCGCAGATGACTGTAACGCTCGGTGTTTCCGAAGGAATCAGTATTGTAACCGAGAGTATTTTTGATAATCGTTTCAAATATGTCGACGAACTCACCAAGATGGGCGCCGATGTTAAGGTGGAAGGTAATACCGCCATCATAAGCGGTATCGAGAAATACAGCGGAAGTGCAATTGCAGCTCCCGACTTACGTGCCGGTGCGGCACTTGTTTTGGCAGGCCTCGTTGCCGAAGGAACGACAACCATCGAAGATATTCATTATATCGAGAGAGGATATGAGGATTTCCACATCAAGCTTGCCAATCTTGGTGCCGAAATCGCCAAAGTTGAAACTGAGAAGGATTTACGCAAGTTCGCCTTCAAAGTTGTATAATTTTTGATTTTTTCAGAGGGAAGAACAGGATTACTGTGACGACCTTCGTACGAAAACTCAGAGTATTGAAAAACCGGGACTGTACAGCCCCGGTTTTTGTTTACACAACGAGCCAAAGTGAAACGTAGACCTATTATACAAGTTCTTTGATTGTGAGGTCACGCTGCTTGGAAAGATCGATTATCGAATTGTCTTCCATCTGAATAATCGGCCTTGAAAGATCCTGCTTATTGATAAAAACGATTCTTCCGATGCGTCCGTCGGAAAGCAGCACATTGCAGTGAAGGTAGGTGTTGCTGACTCCTTCGAGGAATGTCATAATCATGTGAGCGTCGTATTTCTGCAAACCTTCACTTTCATAAAGTTCAATAACACGGTACGGGCACCAGGGACCGCGATAAATTCTCGCACTTGTCATCGCATCATAGATGTCGGCGATTGTGACAACTTTGGCGAAACGGTCTATTTTATCCCCGGTAATCTTGAGGGGATAGCCTGAACCGTCACATTTCTCATGGTGCATAAGCGCACTGTTCATAACGTGCGGGCTGATAGCCTGCTTCTGCAATATCTTATATCCTTCAATAGGATGTGTCTTAACTATCGCAAATTCTTCATCCGTAAGCTTATCAGGTTTCTTGATGATTGCATCGGGTATTTTTACCTTGCCTATATCATGGAGAAGACCGCAGAGTGTAACGAGCTCCCGATCTTCGGCACTCCATCCGAGCCATCCGGCGAAAACATTACTGATAAGGGAAACGTTCATCGAATGTGCGAAAGTCAGATCATCGTACTGTCTCATATTATGCAGCATATCGAAAGTCGAAAACATGGAATTGCCGTACTGAAGCAGGGACAGAGACTGTCCGAGGAGTTCTTCGGTATTAATCGGGGTATTCATGGTAACGATATTGTTGACCGAGTCTTTGAAAGCATCGATATTCTCATCGAATGCAGCACGGAATTTCTGGAATTCGGGACTTGCCTGGACTTCCTCATAATGGGAAGGCCTTATCAGTTTATTCTCGGGGGCGATTATCGGAGTGGAATTCTCTTTAGCGGATTCAGTTGTAACTTCAGAAGCTTCATCATCAATACACACTGTCAGAATCGAATAAAAGTCAAGCTTCGTAATGGCATTATCCGTCAGAACAAGCCCCTTCGGCAGAATCATCTGTCCACTATAATTCAAAACATCTTCCGCGGTAACCATACCGGGAACCAAATCCGCTACTTTTACCCTCTTCATATGCTGCCCCTGTCTCAAAAATTGTATATACAATTATAAGTTTTTACCACCCAAAAGTCAATGAAACGGCACCTTTATCGTACTTTCTGCACGGATTATTACATCCCCCCCCAAGCGGCTTCGGATGATATTTCATCGCGGGCAAGCTCTCGCCGGGGGATTGGGGAGTGGCTTCGGATGATATTTCATCGCGGGCAGCTCTCACCGGGGGATTGGGGAGCGACTTCGGATATATTTCATCGCGGGCAAGCTCTCGCCGGGGGGTTGGGGTGTGGCTTCGGATGATATTTCATCGCGGGCAAGCTCTCGCACCTTGAACTTCGCAGCGGTTCTAAGCTCGAAAAAACCTCGCTAAGAACCGGCGAGTTCAAAGGACCCGCTTATGAAATACATGCCGAAGCCACTCATGCGAAGAATGTTGACGAGAGCAGTGAACCCGCGAGTGAAATACATGCCGAAGCCACATCGGCGAAGACGGAAGATGAGAGCAAAGGACCCGCGAGTGAAATACATGCCGAAGCCCCTATATGTGTATGGCGGGAGATACTTGTCGCACGACGGAAACATATTTTTTTTATCTTTAAAAATCTGTTATGGATGGTTTGGAAGGAATATATTTAGCACATAAAATAAACAAGAAAGGAGAGATGAAGAATGGAAGAAAGCAGAAGAGGCATTATGACTCTGATTGTTTGTCTTGCGATTCCTCTTGTTGTCGGCGGAATTTCTTCGCTGATTTCGATGGGTGCGATGGATACGTGCAACAGCATGAGTAAA
>JAKSSB010000115.1 GCA_024403285.1 Lachnospiraceae bacterium
TAGAGCACTTGACTTTTAATCAAGTTGTCCGGGGTTCGAGTCCCCGATGGCTCACTGTGAAAAGGGTGGACTTCAGTGCTCCACTTTTTTTTATGCATATGCGCACGATTGCGAAAAGTAATGAAAGGATTTTTTTATGGAAGAAAACAAGATGGGCGTAATGCCCGTGAACAAACTTATTCTTAATATGTCGCTTCCGATGATGGCGTCAATGCTTTTACAGGCTATGTACAATATCGTCGACTCGATTTTCGTTGCAAGGATTCATGAAGATGCACTTACCGCACTTAACTTATGTTTCCCGATTCAGATTCTTATCATGGCGATGGGAAACGGTATGGCGGTCGGCATGAACTCGGTGCTTTCAAGGGCTCTCGGTGAGAAGAATTTCAAGAAGGCAAATCAGGCCGCATTAAACGGAATCTTTCTTGCCCTGGTTAATTCGGTAATCTTTCTTCTCGCCGGAATTTTCCTGGTTAAACCGTATTTCCTTCTTCAAAATACGGAGAATATGCAGATAAAGACATTCGGTATCGATTATCTGACAATCAACTGTGTGGCAGCTTTTGCCATCAACATGCAGATTATTTTCGAGCGTCTTTTACAGTCGACCGGAAAGACAATTTACTCAATGATTACACAGAGTGTCGGCGCAGTTATCAATATTATTTTCGACCCGCTTCTTATCTTCGGAATCGGTTTCTTCCCCGAAATGGGAGTCAAGGGTGCCGCAATCGCAACAATTCTCGGTCAGCTCGTGGCGGGACTTCTCGGCATATGTTTCAACGTACGTAAGAATAAGGAAATAAGTCTTAACATACATGGATTTAAACCCGACATCCGAATGATTGGCAATATTTATGCGGTCGGCCTGCCTTCTATCATCATGCAGGCAATCGGCTCCGTAATGAATACGGGAATGAATCAGATTCTTCTCGGCTTCTCGGACACGGCCGATGCGGTATTCGGAGCCTACTATAAACTTCAGAGATTCTTCTTTATGCCTGTTTTCGGTTTGAACGGAAGTATTGTTCCGATTGTCGCATACAACTTCGGAGCCGGTAAAAGAAGCAGACTCATCAAAGCGACGAAACTTGGTATCCTCTACGCCGCAATACTTATGATTCTCGGAACACTTGCGTTCGAAATCATTCCCGGACCGCTTCTTATGCTTTTCAGCCCGACGGATAACATGCTGGCCATCGGTTGCACGGCGCTTCGAATCATTGCGGTTCATTTCCCTGTCGCAGCTGTCTGCATTATCCTCGGAACTGTTTTCCAGGCGCTCGGACACGGAATGTACTCGATGTGGGTTTCGGTCTGCCGTCAGCTTCTTGTTCTGCTTCCGGCTGCATATCTTTTATCCCTGACCGGATCGGTAACAAATGTCTGGTTTGCGTTCCCGATTGCCGAGGTTGCCTCGCTTATTATGTCGTTAATATTCTTTGCGGCCGTATATAAGAAAACCATTAAGAATATTCCGGACAATGTTTAGTCCGAACAATTGAAATAGGAGGGAAATCCCTCCGCGCGTCACACCGGACGTGTTTCCCGGTGCGGCCGTGTGAATAAGAAAAAGCTGCCCGAACTTTCGGACAGCTTTTTATGTAAGTGCGGATAACAGGACTTGAACCTGCACGGTTTCCCACCGGAACCTAAATCCGACGCGTCTGCCAGTTCCGCCATATCCGCATATCATCGATTGTAAAGCGAAGGGAATGATTTGTCAAATGCCGCTTTATCATCGGGCAAAAATGCGGACTGCACCGTGAATTCAATGAAAGAGTCCCTTTTATAATACGGGAATATCACGCGAAATGTGATATGATTTGAGTTTTAATTCGCAAAATCTGCGAATTAAGATACTTTATTCTGCAAAAAGTGCGCAAAAAAACAACATAAAACACTGAAGAATAAGTTGCGTTTTAATTCGGATTTGCTATACTTAAATCTGGTGGTGGTATTCTGCCATCGTAAAAATAAAATGTCTCCCGGAATTCGGAAGAATCGGGATAGAAGGATGTAAAATGGAGAAGACTAAGAAATTTGATTTTAACATTATTTTTATCATTCTTACGTTTGCCGTCGGACTCGGATGTTTTATCGTCAACAATAATTTCGGCTCCGGAATGGCATTCGTTTTTGCCGTAGTTCTCTTTATTGTAGGTCTTTTACTTTTGATAAAGGGTGGCGACTGGTTCGTCGACGGCGCAACATCGATTGCAGAGAAATTCGGAATCCCCGAAGTTATTATCGGTGCGACGGTTGTTTCAATCGGAACAACACTTCCCGAGGTTATGGTTTCCGCGCAGGCGGCACTTAAAGACAACGGAGCAATGTCATACGGAAACGCTATCGGTTCAATCATTTGTAACGTTTCGCTTATCGCAGCAATCACACTTGCTGTCAAACCGGGCAAGACAGACAAGAAGTCATTAAGACTTCCCGTCATTTTCTTTTTCGTAGCCGCAGCCATTTATGCCGGCGTAGCATATCTGCTCGGAGATTTCACAAGAACAATCGGTATCATACTGCTTGCGATTTTCGCAGTTTACATGATTATCTCGGTCATTCTTGCATTTAAAGACAATAAGAAGGGCGCTACCGAAGAAGCTGTCGAGGATGAAGAGAAGGAAGTTCCGCTCCCTATCTGGCAGGCAATTCTGTTCCTTATCCTCGGTGCGGCAATCATCGCATTCGGTGCAACACTTCTTGTAGATAACGGTACTATCATCGCACATACAATCGGTGTTCCCGATACTGTTATCGCACTTACATTTGTAGCTCTCGGAACATCACTTCCGGAACTTGTTACCGCAATCACTTCACTTGCAAAAGGACACGGTGCACTTTCTCTCGGAAACGTTATCGGAGCAAACCTTTTCAATCTTGTACTTGTATGCGGAATCGCAATTACACTCAAACCTTTTGCTCTTCCCTGCGACAAGATTTTCATGAACACCGGACTCAACGCATCACTGGTTCTTGATATTCCTCTGATGATTGCAGTAATGCTCATCCTTACGGTTCCCGCTCTTTTTAAGGGCAAACTGTACAGATGGCAGGGAATTCTTCTCCTTTGCATGTATGCTGCATTCTGCGCGTTCCAGTTCATATTCTAAAATTGAATATACCGGGCTTGAGTCGTAATTCTTTTACCGACTTAAGTCACACAGAACACATATTACCGACAAACCTCTGAACTGTCGCCGGCGGTTACCGATGATCAGGCCGCTTCGCGCACTTTTCAGGGGTTTTGTTTATGGTTGGCACGTGATTTATTTTTACCGATTTGGTACTTTTATACATACGAATCCCGGTAAAAGAGCATATTTCACGCAAGAGTAACAAAAATGCCGAAAGTCTATTGACGAAGGCATTTTATAGACATATAATACCGAATTGTTAAAAGATTAACAAAGTAAAATCAGGAGGCGTGTAAAATGGAAAATCAAAATTACACAGTAATCGATAGTGTGGAAGCACTTGAAAAGGCTTTAAAAGAGCAGAGAGAAGCGCAGAAAAAGTTTGCACTCTTTACTCAGGAACAGCTTGACAAAATCTTCTTTGAAGCCGCCATGGCAGCTAACAGGGAGAGAATTTCCCTTGCCAAAATGGCAGTTGAAGAGACCGGAATGGGAGTTGTTGAAGACAAAGTCATCAAGAATCATTTCGCTTCCGAATATATATACAATAAATATCGCAATACAAAGACAAGAGGCGTAATCGAAGAAGACAAGGAGTACGGAATCAAGAAAATCGCAGAGCCGATCGGAATCATCGCAGCGGTTATTCCCACAACAAACCCGACATCAACGGCTATCTTCAAGACACTTCTTGCAATCAAAACAGGAAACTCAATTATTATCAGCCCGCATCCGAGAGCCAAGAAGTCAACAATTGCCGCAGCCAAAATTGTTTATGAAGCAGCGGTTAAGGCAGGCGCTCCGGAAGGCTTTATCAGATGGATTGACGTACCGAGCCTTGAACTTACAAATCTCGTTATGAGAGAAGCGGACATTATTCTTGCAACAGGCGGTCCCGGAATGGTTAAAGCAGCATATTCGTCGGGCAAACCCGCAGTCGGTGTCGGCGCCGGAAATACTCCCGCAATCATCGATGAGTCTGCGGATTTCATTAAGGCAGTCAATTCAATCATTCATTCAAAGACTTTCGACAACGGTATGATTTGTGCATCGGAACAGTCTACAATCGTACACAAGAAAGTTTACAATGCGGTTAAAAAAGAATTCGAAGCAAGGGGATGCTATTTCCTTAAAGATGCCGAGCTTAACAAAGTAAGAAAAACAATTCTTATCAACGGCGCACTTAATGCTAAAATCGTCGGACAGTCGGCATTCAACATTGCCAAACTCTCAGGCGTTAAAGTTCCCGAGAAGACCAAGATTCTTATCGGAGAAGTAGAGAGCGTTGAACTTTCTGAGGAATTCGCTCACGAGAAACTTTCACCCGTGCTTGCAATGTATAAGGCAGAGAGTTTCGATGATGCTCTCAATAAGGCAGAGAGACTTATCGCCGACGGCGGATACGGACATACTTCGAGCATCTACTTAAACGAAGTGACCGAGAGAGAAAAAATCGACATTTTTGCGGCAAGAATGAAGACCTGCCGTATCCTTGTAAATACTCCCTCTTCACAGGGTGGAATCGGTGATCTGTACAACTTTAAACTTGCTCCTTCACTTACACTCGGCTGCGGCTCATGGGGCGGCAACTCGGTAAGCGAGAACGTTGGAGTAAAACATTTAATCAACATCAAGACAGTAGCCGAAAGGAGAGAGAATATGCTCTGGTTCAGAACACCTTCAAAAGTTTACATGAAGAAGGGATGTCTTCCCGTTGCACTTGAGGAACTTAAGAATGTTCTCGGTAAAAAACGTGTATTCATCGTAACGGACTCATTCCTTTTTGAAAACGGATATACAAAACCCGTAACAGATAAATTAAACGAACTCGGAATTGCACACATGACATTCTCGAATGTCGCTCCCGATCCCAGCCTCGCATGTGCTAAGGAAGGTGCAACAATCATGTCCGAGTTTAAACCCGACGCAATCATTGCTATCGGCGGCGGTTCCGCAATGGATGCCGGCAAGATTATGTGGGTACTCTACGAGCATCCCGAAGCAGATTTCTTCGATATGGCGATGAGATTCTCGGATATCAGAAAACGTATTTATACATTCCCAAAAATGGGAGAGAAAGCATTCTTCATCGCAGTTCCCACTTCAGCCGGAACCGGTTCGGAGGTTACTCCTTTTGCCGTAATCACGGACGAGAAGAGCGGGGTAAAATATCCTCTGGCCGATTACGAGCTTATGCCCAACATGGCAATCGTTGATGCGGACATGCAGATGAGCGCACCCAAAGGACTTACTTCAGCTTCCGGTATCGACGCTGTATCCCATGCACTTGAAGCATACGCTTCGATTATGGCTACGGATTATACCGACGGACTTGCAATTCAGTCACTGAAAATGATTTTCGAAAACCTTCCTTTGGCGTATAATGAAGGTGCGGCAAATCCCGTTGCAAGAGAGAAGATGGCCAATGCGGCTACAATGGCAGGTATGGCTTTTGCAAATGCATTCCTCGGCGTATGTCATTCAATGGCGCACAAACTCGGTGCTTTTTACCATATTCCGCACGGTGTTGCAAATGCACTTATGATTGACGAAGTTCTTTACTTCAATGCGGCTGAAGTTCCGACCAAGATGGGAACATTCTCACAGTACGATCATCCTCATACCTTAAGAAGATATGCGGAAATCGCAGAGAGCCTCGGTCTCAAGGGACGTAACGACAAAGAGAAACTCGACAGCCTGGTTAAAGCAGTCGATGAGCTTAAAGAGACTATCGGAATCAAGAAGACAATTGCCGATTACGGTGTTGACGAGAAAGAGTTCTTAGCCCGCCTTGACGAAATGACAGAGCAGGCATTCGACGACCAGTGCACCGGCGCTAACCCGAGATATCCGCTTATGAGCGAAATCAAGCAGATGTATCTGAATGCATATTACGGAACACATACCGAAGTATAGGAGGGGCAGAAAATGAAACTTGACAATCTTATAGCAGAACGCACAAACAAAAAAGTTTACAGAGACGGAGATCTTACAATCAAGGTTTTCGACAATGTTTATTCGAAAGCAGATATTCTTAACGAGGCACTTAATCAGGCCAGAGTCGAAGACTGCGGTCTTAACATTCCGCGTGTTCGCGAAGTATGCAAAATCGACGGTAAGTGGGCAATCGCAACCGAGTATATCGAGGGCGTAACGCTTCAGTCCATGATGGATGAGAACCCTGACAAAATAGACGAGTACTTAAGCCGTTTCGTCGATCTTCAGATGGAAGTTCATTCCAAAACGGTCAGCAACTTAAATTCGCAGAAAGAGAAGATGCAGAGAAAGATTTCTCAGACAAGTCTTGATGCGACAACAC
>JAKSSB010000116.1 GCA_024403285.1 Lachnospiraceae bacterium
GGTACGTACGGGTGCTGTGAGAGGACGGCGGTTAGTCACCGCCTCCTACTCGATTGCTTCACATTTCGGCACGCGTTATAATATTTCCGTGGGTAAAAAACATATTTTAGCGGAGGTTATATATAATGAAACTTACCAACATCGAACTTCAGAAATATTTTCACGGTGCTTTGAACTTTAAGGAAACAGGAGACGGATATCTTCAGAGTTTCCATTACACCGACGAGCAGATTGAATACTTTAGAAATGCCCTTGATTTCTGGTACGAGCGCAGTCTCGGAACGAATTCGAAGACGATTGAATTTGACACAGAAGCAACCAATGTTTCTTTTGAATACAAGTTTGCCTGGAAAGGTTCTTTTGATTCAATTGAACTCTGGGTGGACGGCCTTCCCGCAGAGATTAAATATGTTAAGGATCTTCCGGATGAGGGCAGGATTTCTTTTACCATGAAAAAAGGAATGAAGAGCGTTGCGATTTACCTGACTGCCGATGCAACGACTTATGTGCGTTCGTTTGAGGTGGATGCGCCTATCACTCCGCATGATAAAAGATGCAGAATCCTCTGGCTCGGTGATTCGATTTCGCAGGGATACGGGCCGCTTCGCTCGGCACAGACTTTTGTCAGTGTTGTAAACCGAATCTGGAACTGTGAGATTTTGAACCAGAGCATCGGCGGATATATTTACGATAAAAAATCACTTCTGAAGATTGACGGATTTAAGCCCGACAGAATTGTTATCGCACTCGGAACGAATCAGTTCGGAGATGAGACGATGACGCCGGTCGAAGAGTATTATGCGCGTCTTATGGAGCTGTACGGAAATGATATTCCGGTGCTTGTCATTTCACCGATTTGGAGAGGGGATATTCCCGAAGGAATACCGAAACTTGAAGATTATTGTTCGCAGATTATCCGGATTGCTTCGGGATACAGGAATGTTACGGTCATAAACGGATTTGAACTTATGCCGAGAATTTCCGAATATTATCTCGACAATCTTCATCCGAATCAGCTTGGCTGCGAGCTTTACGGAAGAAATCTGACGGAAGCGGTGCGCAAGACGGGATGGTTTGATGTATAGACGACTTTGAACAAAGTTTTTGATTTTGAGTAAGAGGGAGAATTTAATGAGAAAGAAACTGTACAAATTTGTTGCAATTATAGCGGCTGTGTCAATGATATTCTGTGACAGCAGTATCATTTCACTTGCCGGTGAAATTGTACCCGGGGCGGAGGAAACATTCTTCGAAGCCGATGAAACTGATGATGCCGGTGACGAAAAGGAAAATGTTGACGGTGCGGATGAAGTTGCTTCGGAAATTCTTCCCGACGGAGGATCGGAAGAGGAAGAAATCATTGTGATTCAGGAAGACGGAGAATTCTCAGAAGATGAAGAAACTTCCGAAGAGGAATCCGATGAAGTCGAAGACGGCGAAGGCATTTCCGAAGAAGCTGCTTCGGAAGAAAACATCGACAGTGAGTTTGAAAGCGACGAAAACGATGAGACCGGCGAAATTCCGGAAGATGAAGAGTCTGTCGAAGATGAAGAAAATGCGGAGAATATCGATGCCCCGGAAGACGGTGAAGCCATAGACGACGAAGATATTTCCGAAGAGGAATCCGAAGATGTGGAATCGATAGAGGAGCTTTTAGCTGCTGAAGATAATATTGCACAGGGTACGTCAAATGAAGTCAAATGGGTTATTGATAAGAACGGTAAACTGACTGTTTCCGGTAAGGGTGACTGGAAAAAATTTTCGACAGGATACGGTCCATGGGACACTTATAGAGACAAAGTATTGACTGCAGTTGTTAATCTGGCAGGTGTAACCGATTTTAGCAATATGTTTTACTTCTGTGAGAACTTAACCGAGATAGATTTAAGCGGTTCAGATACCTCGGAAGTTACCAATATGAGTTATATGTTCTACGGCTGCAGATCCTTAACCAAATTGAATTTGAGTGGATTAATCACATCGCAGGTTACGGATATGCGTCTTTTGTTCGCCGATTGTGAGTCCTTAAGTGAGGTGAATTTGAGCAGTTTCGATACATCGCTGGTTGAGGATATGTCTGGTATGTTCATCCGTTGCAGTTCATTGGAATCCCTGGATCTAAGTAATTTCAATACATCACAGGTTATGCATATGGAATATATGTTTGCCAGTTGCGAATCATTAACAACGCTTAATTTAAGCAGTTTCAATACATCGAAAGTTACGGACATGGATTCGTTGTTCTACAAGTGTGCGTCTTTAAAATCGCTTGATTTATGCGGATTCAACACGGCGAAGATAACGGACATGAGTGAGATGTTCAGAGGCTGCTCGATGTTGACAACGCTTGATTTAAGCAGTTTCAACACATCGAAAGTTACGGACATGTGTTTAATGTTTGGCGATTGCGAGTCCTTAACTGAATTGAATTTGAACAGTTTTAATACATCGAAAGTTAAAGACATGAGCTATATGTTTTATAACTGTAAGTCTTTTACCGCACTCAATTTAAGCAATTTTAAAACATTGAGTAACGCGGATATTGTGGGAATATTCAAGAAATGTGCTAAATTAGAGACGCTTGATATTCGCAATTTTTCCATTTCAGAGAAGAGTAATGTCGGAGATTTGATATCCGACCTTAAATACCTGACTAAAATTGTTACACCGAAGCAATGCTCGTGTATTCTTTCGTTGCCGACGGATTGGAAAGGATCTTTATGGAAAGATTCCAATGGAATACTTTATACAGAATTACCCGGTACTGCCAAGACATTAAAACGTGAAATCAACTATTCCGCAATCGCCGGAGGAAACAGCAATGCGGTCAGTTGGTTAATCGATGAAAACGGTAAACTGACTGTTTCCGGTACGGGTGACTGGAAGCTAAAAGATGGTAAATCGCCCTGGTATGCTTATCGAAATGATATACTGACGGCTGAAGTAACTCTGACAGGCACGACTGATTTGGCAAACATGTTCGCCGAGTGCGGAAAAATGACTTCTGTTGATTTGACGGGGTTGGATACTTCAAAGGTTACAGGTATGAACTGGATGTTTTATAAATGTTCAAAACTTACCACCCTGGATTTGAGCGGCCTTAATACTTCAAAGCTCACGTCTATGTCCGGTATGCTTTGTGATTGCGCCGAATTGAAATCAGTTAATTTGAACGGTTTTGAAATGAAAAATGTAACTGATGTAAACTATTTGTTCGACGGTTGCACAAAACTTTTAACACTTGATTTAAGTAACTGCGATTGGTCGAAAGTTACTTCTGCTACCGACGTATTCGTTGATTGCGATAGTCTTATAAGAATTGTTACACCACGAAATGTTCATGTAGATGTGAAATTACCTTCAGGCAAAGCATGGAAGGATTCATACGGCAGATTTTTTAACGCCCTGACTATTGATTCCACTGATTTAACAGAAGACGGAGCTGCAACTTCAAAGTATTATATTACATATGAGCTTAACGGCGGAGAAAACAGTGCAGACAATCCGAAATCCTACAAGAAGAATGCTAAGGTAGACTTTGCGGCTCCTGTAAAAAAAGGATGCAAATTCGAAGGATGGTTTGATAAAGTTACAGACGAAAAAGTTGACTGCGTTGAGGGCAGGAACATTACCGTATATGCGAAATGGAAGCCATATACATATACGCTTACTTTATACGGCAACGGTGGAAAATATACTCCGGATGGCGTCAAGAAGGCCAAAACCGTTGAATCGAAGACAGTGTCTTACGGTGAAATCGTTTCACCGGACAATCGATTTGAACGTAAAGGCTATACACTTATCGGCTGGACAACCAAGAAAAACGGCGGCGGTGTCTTTTACCAAGCCGGCACTCCGCTTAAGAACCTAAGCGCTAAAAATAAGGGCAAAGTAACTCTTTATGCAAAATGGTCTGCAAACAAGTATGAGATAGTGTTGAATAATGATTGGGAGTACAAAACTTTGTATACCCAATATGGCAAGAGTATTAAATTGCCAGACAAGCCGTTTGAAGACTATGTTTATTCTTTCAAAGGATGGAGTCTTACCCCTGACGGACCGGTTAAATATAAGAACAAGGCAAGTGTTAAAAATCTTGCAACTTCGGGAGAAGTGCGTTTATATGCGGTATGGTCAATAAATACATATAATGTTAAGTTCTCGGGAAACGGTGTGGGAAAAGGTAAGGCACCGGCAACACAAAAAGGCTGTAGATTTAATGAACCGGATTGTAAAATGCCGGAGAATACCTTTACATATAATGATAAATTATACCGTTTCGACGGCTGGAATACCAGGAAGGACGGAAGAGGATCGCATTATACTCTGGGTGGACAAACTGCATTAAATGCTTCGAAGAATAAACAGACAATTATTCTTTACGCCAGATGGTTGTATGAATACAGTATTGCAACAGATGCAGGTGTGGTAAATGATGAGGCTTATTACAATGAGTCGATTTCCACCGAAACCATGGATAAATATTTTACCGGACTTGCAAGGGAAGGTTACTATATAGCCGGCTGGGCAACAAATCAGAAGAATGCCGACAAAGGCAAGATGACTTACAAATCGTCATTTAAAAATGTTGCCGGCAAGACTCTCTATCCCGTATACAAACCTATAAAGTATACAGTCAAATTTGATGCAAACGGTGGAACGGGTAAGATGAGCAGCATGACGGCGACATACGGCAAGCCTTTTACCCTTAGGAAGAATGAATTTAAGCGAAACGGTTATACATTTAAAGGCTGGAGCATTAAGAAGAATGCTACGACGGCGACATATGATAATAAGGCGGAAATTGGGAAGGATAAACCACTTTCTGTTACGAACAAGGACGTGATTACGCTTTATGCGGTCTGGGAGAAACTGCCGTAAAAAAGAATTGATGCAGTGAACAATTCTATAATATTTTTATTAAAAATGCCGATAAATAGAATGGTAAAAGGGAGCTTTCCGGATTATTGGAGTTTTGAAGTTTAAGAAAGTGGCCCGCTATCAGGCAGAAAGGGTACGTAAATGGCTAAGATATTGATTACGGATGATTCCGCTTTTATGCGTGAACTGATTAAAGATTTCATTAAGGAATTTGGACATGATATTTATTTTGCCGGATCGGGAGATGAACTGCTCGAATCGTACGGAGAAGTCAGGCCGGATGCGGTCGTGCTTGATATAGTGCTCCCCGGAAAAGACGGTGTGCAGACTTTGAGAGAACTCAAGGCGAAATTTCCCGATGCGAAAGTTATTATGTGTTCGGCACTTGTTGAACAGAAGAAATTCGGTGATGAAGCGCTTGAAGCAGGTGCGGTCGTATGTATCAAGAAACCGTTCAGCGGCAACGAATTGATGGGAGCCATCGATAAATGCCTGAACGGATAGATTTAATGAAGTTTGAGAATATGTAAATATAAGATGAAGATTGCCTCCGGAAATGGTATAATGAAGTGTATCCGGAGGCTTTTTTTATGTTCCGATTGTTAATGGCGGAACTTTTTTACGGATATAAAATGTATATATAAACGGAGGGTTTCATTATGGCAGAATTTGATTTGACGAGGTACGTTGAGGCTCAGGCGCGGGATTACGAGACCGCCCTTAAGGAAGTTAAGGCCGGCTTCAAGAAATCACACTGGATGTGGTTTATTTTCCCGCAGATTATCGGGCTCGGTCAAAGTCGTACATCGGTGCTTTATTCCATTCAGAATCTTGAGGAGGCCAAAGCATACATGCAGAATGAAACGCTCGCATCCCATATGAACGAAATTTGCAATGCGCTCCTTTCACTTGAAACAAACGATGCTCACAACATCTTCGGATATCCCGACGATGTCAAACTCCGTTCATCGATGACTCTTTTCGCAGAGGCTTGTCCGGAGAACGAAGTCTTCACCAAAGTTCTCGACAAATACTTCGAAGGAAACAAGGATGCGCGTACACTCGAACTCATCGGATGGAAGCGCTACGTCGACCAGAGGGAATAAATCTTCTCTGCCTCGGGCTGCGCTGATAAGTTCCCCGCGGACCACTTGCGTTCTCTCGAGCTGCGCAACGGTTCTAAGCTCGTAAAAGACCTCGCTAAGAACCGGCGAGCTCTAAAAGTCCGCTAAGGAACATATGCAGCTTCGCCCTCGAGGAAGAATCCTGCGGAAACGTTCGCGGCGAGGCTCGAGGATAAATTCTGCGGAAACGGATAGAAATACCGCTAAATTCGAGATTTTGGTGGATTTTAGCGGTAGGTGAAGTCGAGTTTAGAAGGAAAATTTCTTGTTTGTTACCGCTAAACTCGTATCTTTAGTGGATTTTAGCGGTAGGTAAAGTTGAATTTAGAAGGAAAAATCTTGCTAATGTTTGTCAAGCCAGTTTTTTATGTTTTTAATAAATGATGTT
>JAKSSB010000117.1 GCA_024403285.1 Lachnospiraceae bacterium
CGATAAATGCAGCGTCTGTACCTGTTTTGAATAAAATGTCATAATTCTCCTCTTTCTCTTTTACCGATTAAACTGTATATCGGATGCGAGATGTTTTTTCATTATAACAGTTATGTAACAAATTTGCAACATTTTCTTAATTACACACGTGTTTTCTTGACAATGGAGATACATTTTATTATATTTTTCTTTGTGGGATTTTTTCTTCTATATAATAAAGATGAAAATATACCATAATTTTTTTACAGGAGATTTTTACAGATTTGGACACGGTCACAATAATTCAAATTGCAGCACTCATTATTCTGATTTTTCTTTCTTCATTCTTCTCTTCCGCCGAGACGGCTTTTTCCACGGCCAATCAGATCAAGCTTCGTACGAAAGCAGAAGAAGGAAGTAAGAACGCGGCGCTCTGCCTTCGGATTCTGGACAAATATTCCAAGATGTTAAGCGCTGTGCTAATCGGCAACAATATTGTCAATCTTTCGGCTTCCGCCCTTGCCACGACGCTCGCCGTCAAAACAGGGCTTCCCGGTGCGGTCAGCATCGCAACCGGAATTCTTACCTTTGTCGTTCTTATTTTCGGCGAAATCGTTCCCAAAACATGGGCAACGTTCCACGCGGACAAGGTAGTTCTCTTTTATGCCGGAATAATTCGTTCGCTTATGTTTATTCTGACACCGTTTATCTTCGTCATAGACAAAATTTCGACCGGTATCCTCTATTTAATAGGAACGGATACTTCCAAGAAGAACTCGTCCATGACCGAAAATGAGCTTCGTACGATTGTTGAAGCCAGCCAGGAAGACGGTGTTCTCGAAGAGAAAGAATGTGAAATGATTAATAACGTGTTCGATTTCGGAGACGCCCTTGCCAAAGACATCATGATTCCCCGAATCGACATGACCATGATTGAAGATACTTCCACATATGAAGACGTAATGAATGTTTTCCGTCAGAATATGTACACACGAATTCCCGTATTCCATGACACGCAGGATAATGTAATCGGTCTGATTAACATTAAGGACTTCCTTCTCGTCGATGACAGGGAAGCGTTCAGGATAAGCGATATTTTGCGTGATACCTACTACACTTACGAATTTAAGAAGACATCCGATTTGATGATAGAGATGAGAAAATCGTCCTTCAACATCGCAATGGTGCTCAATGAGTACGGTGCAACGGAAGGAATGATTACCCTCGAAGATCTTCTTGAAGAAATTGTCGGCGAAATCCGTGACGAGTACGATGCCGATGAAGAGGAACTTATTAAAGCAATCGATGACAGAACATACATTGTTCCCGGCAATATGAAATTCGACGACATCAACGATTCACTCGGAACAAATTTCGTGAGTGAAGACTACGATTCGATAGGCGGACTTATTATCGAACATCTCGAAGACAAGCTCCCCGCCCGCGGCGAATCCGTCACACTTGCAAACGGCTGTACGCTTACCGCCATCAAGATAAGCCACAATCGTGTCGAGAGTGTCAAAATCAGCCTTCCGAATGAAGATGCAAAATCCGATGATGCGGAGGATGAATCCGATTCACCGGCATAAAAATTATGTTTTTTACCCCGATTTTGCTATCTAATTTTCAGAATATAAACTATAATAGTAAAGTACGGCGTATATAAATTTGTGGGTATGCTTATACGTAATGTATTTAAGGAGGAGAACATGAAAAACCAAAAATTAATTTCTGTTTTACTTGCGGCTGCGCTTGTCAGTGCATCGCTTGCAGGCTGCGAGAACGGTTCCAAACCGACAACCGAGGATATTCCCATTTCGGAGGAACTTATTACAGAAGAAAGTACCGAAGAAGTTGAATCAACCGAAGGAGAAGAAGACGCAGAAGACGCTCTCTATGACGGAAAGCTCGTCATTGACGATCATTTCGATGAAGATGCTCCCGGCTGGGGAACTTACGCAAACGGTGGCATTTTCACCACTCACGTTATCGACGGTGAATATGTTGTCGAAATCGAACGTCCCGGAAACCTTGATTATTCCTGTCAGGTTTTCAGAGATGAATTCGAACTCAATATGGGCGGAATATACGATGTTTCATTCGATATCAGATGTGATATCGAAAGACCTATTCAGTGGCGTTTCCAGATTAACGGAAGCGACTACCATGCATATTATGAAGAGGACGGAATCACAGTCGGTCCCGATAAACAGACCATCAATGCTTCTTTTGAAATGAATGAAGCTACGGACCCTGCTCCGAGACTTGTTTTCAACCTCGGTATTCAGGGTGAAATGGATCCCACCCTTTCTCATAATGTTTATATCGATAATTTTGTTCTTACCCTTGTGGATGCATCGAATGCTCAGGCAGTTGAGCCCCTTGCGGATCCTGTTACCGTTAAGGTTAACCAGGTCGGATACAAGACGGGTGATGAGAAGATTTTCGTAGCCAAATACGATGAAAACGTTAAAGAATACAACATTTGCAAGGTCGATGACAATTCGGTTGTTTATACCGGTAACTTCTCTTCGGCTCCCATCGAGTCGTATTCGGGTGACGGAAATACAATTTCCGGAAACTTCAGCGATTTCAAGACTCCCGGCAAATACTACATTTCAATTGAAGGAATCGGTGATTCATATCCTTTCGAAATCGGTGACGATGTTTACACCGATATTGCCAAAGATGTTGTGCGCATGCTCACTATCCAGAGATGTGGCACCGAAGTAACCAAAGAACTTGCCGGTGATTTTGCCCATCCCGTATGTCACAGCGACAAAGCTACAATTTACGGAACGAGCAAGAGTATCGATGTATCGGGCGGATGGCATGATGCCGGTGACTACGGCAGATATGTTGTAGCCGGTGCAAAGACCGTATACGATCTTCTCCTCACATACGAAGACAGCGAAGAATCCAGAGGCGATGATTTCGATATCCCCGAAAGCGGAAACGGAATTCCCGATATTCTTGACGAAGCTAAATGGGAACTTGACTGGATGCTTAAGATGCAGAATTCAGAAGGCGGTGTATACCACAAGGTAACATGTGCCGTATTCCCTGAAACGGTAATGCCCGAAGAAGAAACTGCCGAGCTTCTTGTACTTCCCGTATCAACAACGGCTACCGGTGATTTTGCGGCAGTTATGGCCAAGGCCTCAGTAATTTACAAAGAATACGATGCAGACTTTGCTTCAAAATGTTTAAGCGCTGCCAAATCCGCATACAAATATATGCAGAAATATGCAGAAGAAGATTTTATGGGTTTTGCCAATCCCGAAGATGTTGCCACGGGCGAATACCCCGACAAGAAGAACCTTGATGAATACTTCAATGCCGGAATTGAGCTCTACCTTGCAACAAAAGATACTTCATATCTTGATAAGTCATTCGAAATCGGTTCAACCAACATTAAAGAAGGTCTCGGCTGGGCAGACGTATCTCTCTACGGAATGTACGACTATCTCAAGGCTGACAGCGAACTTCAGGTAAATGCAGAGCTGACTGAGCTTCTTAAAACAAAGCTTCTCGACAATGCGGCACTTACCCTTTCCAAATCGGTGGACGACGCATACAACTGCTCTCTTCGTTCTTATCCTTGGGGAAGTAATATGAATGTAGCCAATGCGGCTATGCTTTATAAGATGGCTTACAAGATTTCAGGTGACGAGCAGTACAATGAATATGCACGTTTCCAGCTTGATTATCTTCTCGGAGTAAATCCCGTAGGTTACTGCTATGTAACAGGTTACGGTACACTTACACCTGAGCATATTCACCACAGACCTTCTCAGTACATCGGTCATCCGGTACCCGGAATGCTGGTCGGCGGACCCAATTCGGCTCCCGACGATCCTTATGCCAAGACAGTTTTACGCGACAGAACAGCCGGCATGAACTATGTTGATAACGATACTGCTTTCTCGGTTAATGAGATTACAATTTACTGGAATTCTCCTCTTATCTATCTTCTTCAGATGTATCGTTAATTTGTACTTTCTATTACAGACAACCCCGTCGGTTTTCACCGACGGGGTTATTTAATTTCAAAAAAAGAGTAGGAAGGGACTCCCTCCTATCGTCCCTCCGTCCGTGTTTCCTTATACGGCCGTGTGAACAAAGAAAAAAGAGACCATCGGTCTCTTTTCTCACCCCATAATACCTGCCCTAAAAAAGCTGCATATACTTATCTTCAAATGAACTGACAGGAATCGGTCTGTCATAAAGGAAGCCCTGCATGGACTCACATCCGAACTCATACACGGTCCGTTCCTCGTCCGAAGTCTCAATTCCTTCACAGACTATATCCATTTCTATTTCATTCAAAATCTTGATTAACCCTTTAATAATACCTCTGCCCCTGTCATTTCCGAGGCAGTTCTTGATAAAGCCTTTATCAAGTTTAATAATATCAACCGGAAGAATTCCCAAAAGATTCAATGATGAATATCCGGCTCCGAAATCATCGACGCTTACCTTAAATCCGTAATCTCTGATTCGTTCAATCTGAGAAATCAGAAGCGATGATTCTTCAAAGAAAACCGATTCCGTTACCTCAAATTCAATATAATCCGGTGAAATACCATACTTCTCAAATTCGGTAATAATATCATCGACTACGGTTTCCTGGAAGAAATGAATCTTGCTCAAATTGATTGAGACCGGCTTGACCTGTCTGCCCTCGTCTAACCATTTCTTAATGCTTGCGAAAACGTATTTCATCACATATCTGTCGAGATCGAGAATCTTACCGCTGTTCTCTAAAACCGTGATAAACTCATCGGGAGGAACAATTTTCCCTTCCTCATCAAGAAGTCTCGTAAGTGCTTCCGAACCTACCAGTTCATGCGTGGAAGCGTTGATTTTCGGCTGAAGGTAAACCTGAATGGTTCCCTCCTCAAGTGCCCTGTCAAAAATCGGAATGATTCTGTCATCCGCATCAAAACGTTTCTGCATCGCTTCCGAATAAACCGCATACGGAACACTGTAATCACCCTTGACGCTCCGCCTTGCGATATTAGCGCCATCCAGAAGCGAAGTAAAAGCTTCGTCTCCATCTTTGGAGTAACAGATTCCCGTATTCAGATGAAGCGCCGCATCGGGAAGTTCTCTTTTGTGTTCCATGACAAGACGTCTCTGAATATCACGAATATGTTTCTCGAAATCCTTATTCTCCATACCGGTTATTTCGAAAAGCCCGGCTGCATGATCCGTATAAGGTCTGCCTGCCACTTTACAACGCTCATCTTCGAGAAATGTTGATGCAAGGTCCTGAAGAAGAATGTTTCCAACGGAATAACCGTATTTGTAATTAATGAATTTAAAACGACTGATATCTGTCGAAACAACAACAAATTTTCCTGTCGGATTATTGGCAAGAATTTTAGAAGCCGTATCAACAAAATCGTCAAATTTAAGTAAACCGGTTAACTTATCACTTTCCATAAAGACCTCCTTGTCTCGTTCTTTAAATGGCAAACACATAAGTACACCAAATTCCCCAATAGAATTATACAGGTATATGCATAAATATGTCTATTGTAATAAATCAAACAAAAAAAAGAACAATTCTATACACTTTCAACAAATTTCTGTTATGTTTTGCGTGCTAAATGTAACACAAAACGCACACCGTACTATAACAATTCTGCACAGAATCCGGTATACCCTTCAGGAAGGGATATTCGCGTAATCCGGGCGAGTTCGTTTCCCGACAGATCACAAACTTTTCCTTCGTCAATATCCACTCTGAAAGAATCAAAACTTCTATAAAGGCCTTCTCCGGTAAGTTTTACATACGCCT
The DNA here is from genome assembly GCA_024403285.1 of Lachnospiraceae bacterium. GTDB lineage: Bacteria > Bacillota > Clostridia > Lachnospirales > Lachnospiraceae > UBA3766. Next base: position 5,786 of record JAKSSB010000117.1, read on the forward strand.
CTTTGGCAGACCAGACATCGAGGGGCGGATATTTCATTTCTTCTTCGAGGCAGATTCTCGCAGCAAGCGAAGGACGCACGTCTTTTACCATCTGGATATCAATTCCCACTTCCCTGTCAGATACCGCACATGCCGATAAATCCCCCGAATGCGAAAGGGAGAAAAACGGGACATCCTCTCCGAGAATATATTTTTTACCATGAGGACCTTTTGAAAACGCCGGAGTAAGCCCCGTCATTTCATTAAGAAGCAGGTAGCCGGCCAGACTTCGGGCCCGGTCTTTTGGCAGTTTGTATTTCATAACCGCTTCTTTTTCCTCCAAACCAAGCAAGGACATCTTTGAATTAAAGATGTCCTCGTCGATATAATCATTATTTTGTATTACTCTGATCTCTCTCATCAGTTCTTAAGGGGTTCTCTGTAGAACTCGGTAAAAGATGTATATCCTTCTTTGGTAAGCTGTTCCTTCTGGAACTTCTTGTTCTTGTTCATTCTGCAGACAAGAACTGTCTTACCCTGAGCACGAAGTTCCTGAGCATTTGTGATAATCTCGCCCAAACGGT
>JAKSSB010000118.1 GCA_024403285.1 Lachnospiraceae bacterium
GTCATACGCTTGCTGACATACTGACTGATTTCGTTTTTGAAAATGTCATCCGCTTCCTCAAAAGTGATAAATTCGACTCCGCTTTCTATCTCCTCTCCCACAAGTCCGTTATCTCCGAATTCGATTGAAACAACACCGTCTGTTGTGACATAAACTCTGGCATATTTCTGAACGGTCGAATATTTCTGCTCTCCGTTTTCACATACGGTAAGTACGGTGTTATCGCTGTACTCCCCTTTGGCATCTTTTACCTCGGGAACAAGATTGAAACAGTACCCCATAGCCGGAATAGCTTTTCCTTCTTCCATCATGTCATGATTGAAGACAATAAGCTCATAGCAGTTATCTTCGACATACTCTCCGAATCCCAGTCCGGCCAGAATGTTTGCGGCTTTTTCCAGTGCTTGGTCATTGTCAAGTTCATTCACAGTATCATCCATTCCACTCTCGACTATGCCAATTTCTCTGCTTTCCTCATCGATTATAAACATTCTTTCCAAATAACATGTCGGCGGATTTCCGACGTTGCCGCTTTCATTGTATGAGTCTGTTAAAAGCCACTGTTCGCCGTCGATGTTACCTCTTGCCATTCCGATTTTGCCTGACTTGTAAGAAGCATCATCATAATAGAATTGACCTTCTTCCGTAACGTTATCCCCGTAAACTTTCGGCGCATGCACTATTTCAGCCATGAGTCCCCTGTAAGCACATAACTGACTCATCGTTTCCTCTTCGACATTGACATCCGGATAATTCTTCGCATACTCTGCAAGTTCTTCCTCCAGACGATTCTTAAAATCATCGGCTTCTTCACGTGTTCCCGAAAAAGGAGGTTTGATAATCTCGAACTCACCGTTGTCAAAAATCGAAGCGGCAAGTTTAGTCATTCCCTCATCCGTACGATCCGTTATCTGCGTATCGAAAACACTTCCGAATTCCTGAGAGGTATCTGCCGCGGCAACATCCACAGTGATTTTCTTTCCGTTACTGCCTAAATCGATGTCATACCGGACAGACGTGCTTCCGGGTTTATTTCCTTCTACTGTTGCTTCAGACGAAATTACAATTTCAGTTGTAATTCCACCTGTTGTCTGAAGTTCACTCAGAAGGTTATCCTGTTTGGCGCATCCGCTCAGGCAAACCGTAAGAGCCAGACACACAGAAACCGTATGCGTTAAAATATTTCTTCGCATCATAACCTGTTCATTCTCCCTTTACCCTTATTTCATCAGATATATAAGTTGTAAACCAGCAATTCACCGTTAAGTGCATTAACGGCTGCAATTGCACGATTCTTCTGATAAGTTCCCGCAAAAGTTCCGTTTCCGTGGTAGATATATGCCGGAACGTAAGCGGCTCCTTCGGGATAGTCGATTGTAATATATTTAAGTTCAATGTCGTCTATAACGACATCTTTTTTCCAGAAATCAACAATTCCTGTCTTGAATGCTTCATTGGCATCTTCGAAAGAGATAAGACTTACACCGGATTCAACTTCTTCACCGACCGTTTTGAAATCACCGAAATCAATTTCAACAACGCCACCGGCATCGATAACATATACGCTGATAATCTTCTGGTTTGTAGGATATTTTTCTTCGCCGCCCTCCCAGACTGCTACAGTCATATTATCGGTATATGCCTGGCGGCATCCGTTGATATCCGGTACAAAATTAAAGACATATCCTGCTCCTTTGATTTCCGAAACGGTTCCGTTTTCAGGATCCATATTGGCAGCTTCAAGGCTGTAAGTTACGTCCGCTGTGTAATCGGTAAATCCAAGTCCGACAAGTGTTTCTTCAGCCTGACTTATCGCATCACCGTAATCCACTTCATTGTCCGCAGACGTCGTTTCATCGCAGACATCACCGATTCTGAACTGTCTCTGAGGTGAATCGGCATAAAGCATTTTACCCATTCGCAAATGCGATGAATTTCCGAAATAATTCTCGGGATCGTAATAATCGGCAATATACCATTCTTCTCCGTTAATGTTTCCGCGCATCATAGCAACCTGAGTTGACTCAAAATTACCGTTTTTATAATATGCTTTGCCTTCCTCGGTAGGCTGACCTGCGAAACCTCTTGTATTGTTACGTATCTGTGACTCCGCTTCTCCGACAAGTGCTCTGTAACCGCAGAAAAATCCGACTGTGTCACGATCGTATACAACCGATGTGTCCTTAGCCTGAGCAGCCGCAATTTCTTCGGTACATTTGTTAATAAGGTCTTCAGCTTCTTCCATTGTTCCGGCGAGCGGAGCTTTGAAAATTTCGTATTCGCCGTTGTCAAAAATCGAACCGGCCCACTCCTTTATTTCTTCGTCCGTATGCTGAAAAACTTCCGCTTTGTAAACATTTCCCGTTGTCTGTGAAATATCGATTTCATCGTCTCTGACCTTAATCTGTCCGCCGTTTCCGACCTCAATCGCATAATCAACCGAAGTTGTCGCAATACCGGATGAGATTCCGGAATTTGAACCGTCGTTGTTATTCTGCAAATCCGACATCAGATCATCGTTTTTGTTGCATCCTACGGTAAAAAGCATAACCGTTGCAAGTGATAAAGCCAAAGCACGACAGGTATTTTTTTTAATCATAATCAATCCTCCTCCAATAAGACAAATAAATGCATTCCTTTTTCTCTTTTACCATCTTATAAAAGAATTGTATCAGAAATGTATCGTATGATATAATTATCAAAGATTTTTTAAAAAATATTGAAACGCGAAAATTCGGGATAAATTTTACGGAGGCAATTATGATCAGCATTCTTGTCGTGGAAGACGAACGGGCCATTTCCGACCTTATTAAAATCAATCTTGAAAGCGAAGGTTACAAATGCACCTGCGCTTATAACGGTATGGATGCGGCGAACATTCTCGAGGAGCAGACCTTCGATCTGGTTCTTCTCGACATCATGCTTCCCGAAGTCGACGGATACGAACTTCTCGAATACATCAAACCGACCGGCTCTCCCGTTATTTTCATTACCGCCAAGTCAGATATTTCCGACAGGGTAAAAGGTCTTTCGCTGGGTGCGGAGGATTACATCGTAAAACCGTTCGAAGTCGTTGAGCTTCTCGCGAGAGTCAATGTCGTATTAAGACGTTTCCATAAGCAGGACAAGCTTCTTACATATGACGGAATCGTTCTGAACACTGAGAATTTCACAGCAACCAAAGACGGTACGGATCTTGGGCTCACAAGAAAAGAATTCGAACTTCTCGAACTCTTCCTTCGCAATATCAACATTACACTTTTCCGTGAGAAGATTTATGAAACCGTCTGGGAAACGGAATTCGAGGGAGACACGCGTACACTTGATTTGCACATTCAGCGTCTGCGTAAGAAGACGGGACTCGACAGGAAACTAAAGACGGTTTACAAAGTAGGTTACAGACTTGAAGATCAGGGATCGGAAACTGAAAGATGAAATTTAAATACAAAGTTCTTTTTACCAATATCATACTTCTTTCAATCGGTCTGGGCATTGCCGGTTTCCTAATTATCCGCAACAATTACCGTTCTGCGCTTGAGGCGCAGATTAAAGCTGCGACGGAGACCAACAACTACATGCAGAATTCAATCGAATGCCGACTGCTTGAAACGGTCAAGGAATACAAACTCCCGAATTTCATTAACGGAATTGCCAAACAGACATATCCGGATGTTCCGGACAGCGGTTCCGCCATGTATGTCTTTTACAATAACAAATGTGTCTACCAGAGCTCGGAAATCTTCGCAAACGGATTAAACGATCTGATTGACAGCACAAGCTACGGTCAGAAGAAATATTTAATTGTTGAGAACGAGAATCACCATTATATATATGTTGCTTCCTGTTCTCTTTTAAACGAATCGTTTCTTCACGTTGTCACGCAAAGCGATATAACCGATGTATATGACAATGTCCGGCTTCAGAACAATTATCTGATTATTCTTATGTCGATAATTATCATCGTCGACTCGATTGCCATGTACATCATCTGCTTCTTCCTGCTCCGCCCGCTCGAGAAACTCAACAAGATGTCCAAGAAAGTTTCGGACGGTGACTACGATGAGCGTGTGGTTGTCAAATCGGGCGATGAGATCGGCGAGCTTGCGGATACTTTCAACGTTATGGCCGATTCGGTTGAAGACCACATAAAGGAGCTTAACGACCTGGTTGCGAGACAGGATCAGTTTGTTGCCGATTTTACGCATGAAATCAAAACCCCGATGACTTCGATTATGGGCTATGCCGATACAATCCGTTCAAGGGACCTTCCTCGCGAGACCGAGATTATGGCCGCATCCTATATTTTCAATGAGGGTAAAAGACTTGAAGCCATCTGCCGGAAGCTTTTCGATTTCATCTACACTAAGCAGTACGGCATCTCACCTGTTAAAACTTCGGTCAAGAAAGTTATGAGCGATGTTACGGAAAGTATCCGTCCGAATGCCGAGAAGAAGAATATCACAATCAATACGGTCACCAAAGATTTATATATAAACGGAGATTCCGATTTGCTCAAATCGGCATTTATCAACCTTTCAGACAATGCCATCAAAGCTTCGGCAGAAGGCGATACAATTGATTTCATTGCCGAATCGGATGATTCTTTTGTGTCGGTTTCGGTAATCGACCGAGGCATCGGAATTCCCGAAGAACACTTGAGCAAAATATGTGACGAATTTTATACAGTCAACAAATCACGTTCACGTCAGGAAGGCGGCGCCGGTCTCGGTCTGTCGCTTGCTGCGCTCGTTTTCAAATGTCACGACGCCGATTTTCATATAGAGAGTAAACAGGGAGAAGGCACTACGATGACGGTTAAATTCAAGCTGTTTGCCGATGAAGAGGAGGTGAATAAAGATGCGGAAGGATAGAAAATTTCCTTTCTTTTTTATCATATCGATAGTATTCACTCTCACAATCGTATTTCTGTCAATCACCCTTCCGAGATTCTTATTGGAGAAGAATGCCGCTAAAGATGTCATGGTAATCAGTACGGTTCCGGAGAATTATTACAGTGCCTCGCATATGGCGCTGGCGCGTAACACTTCCAAAGGTCTCGACGCCGAATCGAAACTTAAGATTATAAAGGGAGAATGGGACAGTGTTCGTTCGGAATGCTCGATTGAAGAAGGATTCTTAACAAAATCCCAGGCGGTTAAGCTTGCGCAGAATCTTCTGCTTCTTGAATACAACAAAAGGAAATTTGATTACGATTTAAGAGGCAATTACAAGAACTGGTATAAATGGGACTGCAAACTTTACAGATTCACGGATACGACGTTTAACACTTACACAGCATATCTTTGGGAAATAACTTTCACGAAATCGGATAATTCGATTTCACATAAGATTTCTTTTACCGAAGACGGAACAATCATCGAAATCGAAACAACGGAGATTAACGAATAATCGAGTAGGAGGCGGTGACTAACCGCCGTCCTCTCACAGCACCCGTACGTACCGTTCGGTATACGGCGCTTTCAATAGTTGACGTGCACAGACTGATAGGCTGTGGCTAAATCATAAAAGCCACTGTTTATCAGTCTTTCTTTTGTCATTGCCATATTCACGGCAACTGTATGCGTTGCAAACCAGTATCCTCGTCGGGTATTCCCCGCTTGCTTTGCCAAGTCCTCAGGTACTCCCATCTTAATGAGGTTACGCACCTTTGTCTTCGGTTTCTTCCACTGTTTCCATATACACATACGTATTCTGTGATAGAGCCATCCATTGATTTCATCTATGTTATTCTTCATGCTCGCAATTCCATAGTAGTTAAGCCATCCTCTTGCATACACCTTGATTTCTTCAAGACTAGGTTTGATTGACTGACAGCGTTTACGGGAAGATAACTCTTTCAGTTTCGACTTAAACTTCTTCCATGACTTTGAATGAACTCGGACATAAATGCCGCTTCCGTTCCTTCCCAATGCAAAGCCAAGGAATTTAAAATTTCGGATTGCGAACACGCTGACAGTACGGCTTTTCTCTCGGTTCACTGTAAGTTTCAGTTTCTCCTCAAGGTATTTCGTACTGCTTTCCAAGAGTCTTTCCGATGCTCGCTTACTCTTTGCAAGAAGCACGATGTCGTCTGCATATCTTATGCATGGAACACCTCTCTTTAAGAACTCTTGGTCGAACTCATTGAGGTAGACATTTGCCAGTAATGGCGATAGGTTACCACCTTGTGGCGAGCCTTCCTCTGTGTCAATGACCACTCCGTTTTCCATTACCCCGCTTTTCAGATATCTCTTTATCAGTTGCACTACACGTTCATCCTTGACATTCTTGCGAAGAAGGTTGATT
>JAKSSB010000119.1 GCA_024403285.1 Lachnospiraceae bacterium
TCGGAATCCATCTTTATCAGGGATACGGACTTACCGAATGTGCGCCTTTGGTTGCGGCGGATTATCCCGAAATGAACCGCGTCGGTTCCGTCGGCAGATGTGTTTCATACATGGATGTCAGAATTAAGAATGAAGAAATTCAGGTTAAAGGCCCGGGCGTTATGATGGGTTACTATCATAATGAAGAGGCAACGAAAGAAGCTTTCGAAGACGGCTGGTTTAAAACCGGCGACCTCGGAAGAATTGATGAGGACGGCTTCCTTTATATTACGGGACGCTGCAAAAACCTTATTATTCTCGACAACGGCAAGAATGTATATCCCGAAGAACTTGAGGAGAAGATTAATCTTCTCCCGGGAGTTAAGGAGTCGTTTGTATATTCGGACAAGGGTAAAATATGCGCGCTCGTCCTGCCGGAGAATTTCTCGGACAAAGATCTTGTTAAAAATATTAAAAAAGCAATCAAAAATCTTAACGAAGACCTTCCGACCTACAAAAAAATAGTATCGGTCAACATGACGGCCAAAGAGTTCCCGAAAACCACGACTCTTAAAATCAAACGTCATGAACTGATGAAGAATATTGAAGCTCAGCTTGCCAAAGATCAAGTCAGATATGTTGCGCCCTCGAATCCTACGGAAGAGAGAATTGTGGCCGCATACGAGCAGGTTTTATTTAAAAAAGTCGGAATGCTTGATGATTTCTTCAATCTCGGCGGCGATTCGCTTACCGCTTTCGAAGCTGCGGCAATTCTCGGCGTAAATGCCCAGGAACTTTACGAACATCCCACACCGGAGATGATGGCTTCCTATTTAAACGGTCAGAATTTCCAAAGCGAGAAGGAAGAATATGTCGATGTCAATGCGCTCATAGCGAAGCATGCGAACATAAGATACAAGAGTGCGGAAGAACCGTATATTCTTTTAACAGGTGCTACAGGATATCTCGGAACTCATATCCTCGAAAGACTTATGAAGAGAGGTGTTAAGGTAGTATGCCTTATCAGAAGCGAGGAGAGACTGAGAAGTACACTCGCAAAGTATTTCCCGAAGGATGCTGCGGGATATAACTATAAGGTTGTCAAAGGTGATATCTGCGATCGTCATTTCGGACTTTCTGATGAAGAGTACAGAATACTTGCATCAAAGATTACGACGGTAATTCATACGGCGGCCAACGTTCACCATACCGGTTACTACGAGGAATTCGAGAAAACGAATGTCATAGGAACGAAGAACGTAATCGAATTCTGCAAGGATGCGGAAGCTGTTTTACACCATACATCAACAGCCTCGGTTAACGGTGTCGGAACCGTTCCGATTGCCGAAGGCGCCAAAGTATTCGACGAGTTCATTCTCGATATCGGGCAGAATTATGTCCAGAACGTATATATTCATTCCAAATACAAGGCTGAAGAGGCCGTTTTAAAAGCAAGGGCGCAGGGACTCAAAGCGAATATTTACAGAATCGGAAACCTTACCTGGCGTAAAAAAGACGGCGTATTTCAGAAGAATGCTCAGGACAACGGTTTTATCGCCAGAGCAAAAGGTCTGTTCAAAACGCGAATTTTCTGCGAAGAGATCGCGGAATTCCCGATGGATTTCACACCGGTCGACGAATGCGCGGATGCATATGTTAAACTTGTTTTCTCGAACAGAATCAACAACATATACCATCTGTACAATCCGAACATGCTTACCATAGAGAACCTTTCATCAAAGCTTTACCTTAAATGCACGATGGTTCCGAAGACAATTTATGAGAAGCTTCTTCGTGAGAAAATGCAGGATAAGGACGTTGCCGTTTTATCATTCTATTCGGCAATTGCCACCAATTCAAGAAATGTTCCGATTAAGTGCGATTTTACCGTATCGGCGCTTGAAGGCCTTGACTTTAAGTGGTCCAAAATCGGAATGGGTTACCTTAAGTATTTTAAACAGTTTATATAAATTCATGAGAGTGTTGCAATGAAAATAGGTATCGATATCGGTTCAACCACAATCAAAACGGTTGTTCTTGATGAAAATGACAATATAATACACAAAAGTTATGAGCGTCACTACACGCTGATTACCGAGAAGACCAGAGAAGTAATCAAAGGCCTCATAGACAAATTCGGGATAAAAGAGCCGGTTGTCTGTGCCCTTTCAGGTTCGGCGGGAATGGGACTTGCAGAACGTGCGGGAATTCCCTTTGTTCAGGAAGTGTACGCAACAAAAGTCGCAATTTCCAAACTTCTTCCGGAGACGGATGTTGTTATCGAACTCGGAGGAGAAGATGCGAAGATTCTTTTCTTAAAAGGAAATCTTGAAGTCAGAATGAACGGAACCTGTGCGGGCGGTACCGGTGCTTTTGCCGATCAGATGGCTTCGTTAATGCAGATAACGGTCGATGAGATGAATGAACTTGCCGGCAAGGCAGCCAAGATTTATCCGATAGCTTCAAGATGCGGTGTTTTTGCCAAAACCGACATTCAGCCGTTACTTAATCAGGGTGCCCGCAAAGAAGATATTTCCGCAAGTATTTTTAATGCAATCGTTAATCAGACAATTACCGGACTTGCACAGGGACATCCGATTGAAGGTAATATTGTGTACCTTGGCGGTCCCCTTACGTACGATTCACAACTTCGCGCCTGCTTTGACAAATCTTTGAACTGCACAGGACTCTGCCCTGACAATTCACTTAATTTCGTAGCTTTGGGCGCGGCAATATATGCAAGTGACAAAGTCGACTTACAGGCTGCTTACGACATAATAGGATTAAATGCTTCCAGTCTGAAAGTATCGACACTTCCGCCTCTTTTTGCGAGCAGGGAAGAATACGATTCTTTTATCGAAAGACATAATAAAGACCGTGTTGAAAGAAAAGAAGGCTCGGATTATTCCGGCAACGCTTATCTCGGAATCGATTCCGGTTCGACAACACTTAAAGTAATTCTTACCGATGAGGAAGGAAGCATTCTCTATTCGAGATATCAGTCAAATCAGGGCAAGCCGATTGATGTTGTAATCGATGCCCTCAAAGAAATGTATTCAAAGTATCCGAATGTCAGAATTCTTTCTTCGGCCGTAACAGGATACGGTGAAGACATGATTAAGGCCGCACTCGACATTGAGTACGGTGTGGTTGAGACGGTTGCGCATTTTACAGCAGCGAAGTTTTTTATGCCGGATGTCGAATTTATCATCGATATCGGCGGACAGGACATGAAGTGCTTTAAGATAAGAAACGGAGCTATCGATAACATCTTCTTAAACGAAGCATGTTCTTCGGGATGCGGCTCGTTCCTGCAGACTTTTGCAAGTTCGATGGGCTATGAGATAGAAGAGTTTGCCAATCTGGGACTTTTCGGTGACAATCCCGTAGACCTCGGTTCGCGCTGCACCGTTTTCATGAATTCGAGTGTCAAACAGGCACAGAAGGAAGGCGTTACGGTTGAGAACATTTCCGCAGGCCTTTCCATGAGTGTCATCAAAAATGCTCTTTATAAAGTTATCCGTGTTCATTCTGCGGACGAACTCGGACGTAAAATAGTTGTTCAGGGCGGAACGTTTTTGAACAATGCCGTACTTCGCGCCTTCGAAAAAGAAATGGGTGTAGATGTCGTTCGTCCGGATATCGCCGGCATGATGGGCGCATACGGTGCGGCTCTTTACGCCAGGGATTTATCGACGGCAGCAGGCCCCGAGAGAGCTTCCCGCAAAGATGTGATTACGCTTCCCGAACTTGAATCTTTTACCTATGACATCAAATCAACAACCTGTAACGGATGTAACAATCACTGCCAGCTTACGATAAACTCATTCTCGGGCGGCAGAAGGTTCATCGGCGGCAACAGGTGTGAGCGGCCTGTCACGAAGAAAGCACAGGATGATACATTAAATATATATGAATATAAACTGAGTCTTTTGGCGAAATACAACGATGAGGAAGAAATCCCCGACTCCAAAGGCGTGATAGGTCTGCCTCTCGGAATGAACATGTATGAGATGCTGCCGTTCTGGTATTCACTGTTCCATTCGCTCGGTTACACGGTCAGAATTTCGGGCTTCTCCAACAGAAGCATGTATATTCGCGGCCAGGGAACGATTCCTTCTGATACGGTATGTTTCCCGGCGAAACTTATGCACGGTCATATTCAGACACTTATTGAGATGGGTGTCGACGCAATCTTTTACCCGGGCATGACTTACCATTTCAACGAGCACAAGGGCAGAAACTGCTACAACTGTGCGGTTATTGCAGGCTATCCGGAAGTTATTGCAGCCAATACGATTAATTTCGGTGATATCAAATATATCAATGATTATGTCGGACCTCACGTTCGAAAAGCATTCCCCGGCAAAATACGCAGGATTTTAAACAACCGCCTCGGTACGTCTTTTACCGCGGGTGAGATTTCGCGCGCCTGCAAGGCGGCGTACGGTGAGTATGCAAAGTACAAAACTCAGATTGTCGAACGCGGTCGTTTCATTATGGATGAGGCACGTAAAGAGGGTAAAAAAATTATTCTTTTATCCGGAAGACCTTATCATGTCGATCCCGAAATCAATCACGGAATTCATAAACTGATTGCGGGACTCGGGTTTGCGGTAATCTGCGAGGATGCGGTCAACATGTCGGTACCGAAGTTTAAGACGGCCATTGTCAAACAGTGGACGTTCCATTCGAGACTTTTCTCAGCAGCTAAGTTTGCCGCCGATTCTGATGACGTTTACATGGTTCAGCTTGTAAGTTTCGGTTGCGGACTTGATGCCGTGACGACGGACGAAGCGAGAGAAATTCTCGAAGCAAAGGGCAAACTCTACACGCAGATTAAAATCGACGAAGTAACAAATCTCGGTGCGGTCAAAATCAGACTGCGAAGCCTGATGGCGGCAATCGAAGCCGAGGAAGGAGGACGTACAAATGAGCAAAAATAACGAAAGTCCTCATTATACAGAGAAGATTAAATTCACCAGGAAGATGAAGAAGGAATATACCATTCTTTCACCGATGATGTGTCCGATTCATTTCAGACTTCTCAAACCGGTATTTCTTCGCCAGGGATTTAATGTTGATATTATGGAAAACGAAGGTCCGGATGTAATCGAAAAGGGCCTTAAATATGTTCACAACGATATCTGTTATCCGTGCTCGCTGATAACAGGCCAGATGCTCGCAACGATGGAAAGCGGCAAGTTCGATCCGGACAAGGTTGCGATGGTTATCACTCAGTCGGGCGGCGGCTGCAGAGATTCAAACTATATAAATCTGATGCGAAAAGCTTTTATCAGGGCGGGATATCCGAATGTTCCTTTTATTTCCGCGAATACATGGAACATGGAATTTCACCCCGGACTGAACTTAAGTGTACTGACGCTCCTTGAAGCGGCTGCGGCGCTTGTCTACGGAGATGCGCTTACACTTCTTTCAAATCAGGTTCGTCCGTATGAAGTTAACAAAGGCGAAACGGACGCTCTTTTAAGCAAGTGGATTGATTTCCTCGGCGATCGTTTTACCCACCGGAGAGCATACACATTTTCCGCAATGAACAAAAACCTTCAGAAGATGTGCAAAGAATTCTCGGAAATCGAAATCAAAAAAGTTCCGAAAGTCAAAGTGGCCGTAATCGGAGAACTTTATCTTAAGTATTCGGTGCCGGGCAACAATCATCTTGAAGAATTCCTCACAGAGCAGGATTGTGAGTACTATATTCCGACGGTTCTGGGCTTCGGCGCATACAAGACGAACGGAGCACTCGAGGATCACAGGCTTTACGGCGGTCATCCGATTAGGAAACTTATCATGGAAATCGTGATGAAGTACTATTTCTCAATTGAGAATCTTCTTATTACCAATATTGAGAAGTGGCCGATGTTCACAGCTCCCGAGCGGGTAAAAGATTTGCAGAAGAGAGCCGAAGGAATCGTAAGCAAAGGAAACAGCATGGGCGAAGGCTGGTATGTCGCCGCAGAAATGCTTGAACTTGCGGAAAAAGGATATGAGAATATCATATGCGTTCAGCCGTTTGGATGTCTTCCCTGTCATGTTGCCGTAAAAGGAATGATGAATAAGGTAAGAAGAATCGAACCGAGAATCAATGTTGTCGATATCGAATACGATCCCGGAGCCACAAAAGTCAACCAGGAGAACCGTATTAAACTGATGCTTTCGGTGGCTAAAGAGACTCTCGAAAAAAAGACAAAATAAACTGTTTAACTAACAAAAAGGAAGAAAAGATTCATTATTCA
>JAKSSB010000012.1 GCA_024403285.1 Lachnospiraceae bacterium
CTGTTTTTAACTAATTACATATCAGCCAAAAGTTGAACGGCTGATATACTCAAGAACACACTTTCTTGCAAGCGTGATGGCCGCCGCAACAGCCGATTCACGAATCTTCTTACGATCGCCGTTGAAATGATATTCATTAACGGTAATATTACCTTTTACGCCGCATCCGATATAAACAAGGCCGACCGGCTTCTCTTCAGTTCCGCCGTCAGGTCCCGCAAGTCCGGTTACCGCAACAACAACGTCAGGCTTACCCGACAGAAGTGCTCCTTTAACCATTTCCTCACAGACCTCGGCACTTACTGCGGTATGATCGTCAAGCGCTTTCTTTTTGACCCCAAGGAATTTCATTTTAGCGCTGTTGGAATATGTAATATGTCCGTGTTTAAAAACATCCGAAACACCCGGAACATTGCTAATTCTACCGGCGACAAGACCGCCTGTACACGATTCAAAAGTTGAAATCGTCATCTTGTTGGCAACAAGTAAATCAACAAGAGCCTTCTCGAGTGTCGTGGAATCGTCGGTAGTATAAATGTCGAATCCGAATCGCGTCTTGATTTCCCTGATTACCGGCTTAATAAGTTTTAATGCCGTTTTCTCATCTGGAGCCTTGGCTGTAACATGAAGATGAACCTCTCCCGTTTTGGCGCATACCGTAACAGACGGATTAGAATCTTTTCCGAACAGGTCGGATATTTTGTCCGAAACTTCATTTTCACCGATTCCGCATATTTTCACGGTCGATGTCGCAATAGCTTCCGGCGATGAGCTTTTAAGATATTCGGTTACGTATTTGTGAAACATTCCTTCGAGTTCCACAGGTTGTCCGGGTAAAAGAATTACTTTTTTACCTTCCTTTTCGATTATAAAGCCGGGAGTAATTCCGTTCTCATTATACATAACGGTACAATTATCGGGAACAGAATAAAGCTTCCGTGCGTTCTGCGGTTCGTCGATATGACGACCGGCATAATACTTCTTAACGGAAGTTTCAAGTTTCTCATCCGGCACAAGTTTGAGGTTCAGAACATCGGTGACAGTCTTCTTCGTAATATCGTCGTCGGCAGCACCCATACCACCCGTAACTATAACAAAATCAGACCGCGACAAAGATGTACTCAAAGCATTACGAAGCATGCTTTCATCATCTCCGACAACAGTCTGACCGACACACGTTAAGCCCAGTGCTACGCATTGTTCTGCGATAAACCGGGCGTTTGTGTTTGTTATGTTTCCGAGCAGTAATTCAGTACCCACAAAAATTTGCTCAATATTCATTATTCAATCCTGCTTTTCGTAAAAATTAATTGTCTTCTTTCTTGGGCTCTTTTAAAACATTTCTGTTTCTGACAAGATAATCGCAAAGCGAATAAACCGTAAGAACAAGAACAATCCATTCAAGAACAATGTTTACGACGGCGAGTTGCTCAATATCCGCAATCAGTAAAACAATCATAACCATCTGAGCCGCGGTTTTAACCTTGCCCCACCAGCTTGCGGCGATAACAACTCCGTTATCACTTGCAACAGTACGAAAACCGTTGATAATAAAATCTCTGGCAATAATAATCAGTACAAGGTATACATTTATTTTACCGAGGTAAAGCAAACAGATAAGAGCCGTGCAGACAAGAAGTTTATCCGCCAGCGGATCCATGAATTTGCCGAAATTCGATACCATATTGTATTTTCTTGCAACCTTGCCGTCAACAAAGTCAGTAAGCGAAGCCACGATAAAAATACCCATGGCCACCCACTTGCTCCATCCCGGTAATTTGTCATACATAAGGAAAAAACAGAATACCGGAATAAGTATAACCCTTGCCAGAGTTATCTTATTGGCTATATTCATTATCCAATTCTCCAATCAAATCATATTCATTCGAACCGGTGATTCTAACCGGAACGAAGTCTCCCGACATAAGTTCCCTGTCGGAAGTAAAAAACAGATATCCGTCCACGGAAGGAGCATCCATATATGTTCTGGCAACATAAATATTGTCTTCCGGAAGATATCCTTCGACAAAGGCAAGCATTCTCTGTCCCACTCTCGATTCGGTATGTTCAAATGCAATTTCCTGCTGAAGTTCCATAATACTGTCACGCCTTGCATTCTTGACATCTTCATCAATCTGTCCGGGCATTTCGGCCGCCGGTGTATCCTCTTCTCTTGAATAGGTAAAAACACCGAGCCTGTCAAATTCCATTTCATCGACAAAATCAAGAAGAATCTCATGATCTTCTTCGGTTTCTCCGGGGAATCCGGTGATTAATGTCGTTCTGAGAACAACATCGGGCATTTTGTCTCTGATAAGATTTATCTTGTCGATAAGTTCCTGTCTCGTTGTTCTTCTTCCCATTCTCTTCAGAACAGAATCTGAAGCGTGCTGAATCGGGATATCAAGATAATGGCAGATTTTGGGTTCACTTCTCATAACATCGAGAAGTTCCTCCGTAACTTCTTCAGGATAACAGTAGAGAATACGAATCCACTCAAGACCATCAATCCGGCAAAGCTTCTTAAGAAGTTCCGGAAGTGCTTTGTGTCCGTATAAATCCGTACCGTAAACCGTTGTTTCCTGAGCAACAAGAATAAGTTCCTTAACTCCGACATCATTAACAAGATACTCTGCCTGTTCAATGAGAAAATCCATCGGAAGTGAACGGTATTTACCTCTTATCTTGGGAATAATACAGTAAGTACAGCATTTGTCACAACCTTCGGCAATCTTCAAATATGCGAAATGACCGCCGGTGGTAACAGCTCTTGCTTTGATTCTCGGAAGCTCGGCATTAATGTCAGAAACACGACGAACCTTCTCTCCGTTTAATACTCTTTCGAGGACATCGACAATCTCTGCGATTCCGTTTGTTCCGATGCACGCATCGACCTCGGGAATCTCTTCAAGGATTTCATCACAGTAGCGCTGAGACAGACAGCCGGCAACAATAATTGCTTTAAGTTTGCCTTCTGTTTTCATGTCGGCAAACTCGAGAATGGTATTTACACTCTCCTGTTTGGCATCATGAATAAAACAGCAGGAATTAATAACAACCGCGTCGGCTTCCGTTTCATCTTCGGTAACTTCGTATCCTTTTTCGAGTAAAAGCCCGAGCATGGTTTCGGAATCGGAAAGATTCTTATCGCACCCGAGTGAAACAAATGATACCTTCATCAGTCCTCATCATCTCCAAGGATTTTAATCTTGGAATTGTTAAGTTCTTCAACAGCAATTGAAAGAGCTTTTTTACCGTTGCCGTCTACAAGAGGTTCTGCTCCGTCAACAATCTGACGTGCTCTCTTGGATGTTGCCATAACGATTGAATAACGGCTGTTAACGACTTTTGCCTCGCCCTGTTCAACGTCACTGTTTACGACATTCATTAAGTCTGAATAAGATGGATGTAACATTAATTGTCTCCTTTCGAAAAGCCCTTAAGCTCTTCCTGTAAATTATTGATTAACGCACTGCTCCTTATAGGTGTGCAGTGAGCTGCTTCTATCATACTGTTCGTGTTTACAACACACTCGTCGAGATCGTCGTTGACAACGATGAAATCATATTCTTTCATCCAGCCGGACTCTTCGTTTGCTCTTGAAAGACGATTAGCGATAACCTCCGCGGATTCGGTCTGTCTTCCTTCAAGTCTTGTCTTAAGTTCCGCAGCAGAAGGAGGAGTTACGAATAAAAGAAGCGTGTCATCAAATTTCTCTCGAATCTGCAATGCACCCTGAACATCAATTTCAAGAATGACATCACGTCCCAAAGCCAGCTGCTCCTCGACATATTTCTTCGGGGTTCCGTAATAATTGCCGCAGTAGCAGGCATGTTCCAAAAGTCCGCCTTCTTCTATTGTCTTCTCGAATTCTTCCTTCGTTACGAAGAAATACTCGACACCGTCTTTCTCCGAATTTCTCGGAGCTCTCGTGGTCATTGAGATGCTGAGCGCATAATTGTCGTAATCGCTTAAAAGTCTTTTGACAAGTGTTCCTTTTCCCGCTCCGGAGAAACCGGAAATTACAATAAGAATTCCTTTTGAATGCTTCATAAGAAACCTCCGTAAGTTAACTTTATTTCTCAGGCAGACCGGATGCTCTTCCCGATATTGTCTCGGGTAAAAGAGCTGAGAGAACAACCGAATCGTTCTCCATCACAAGCACGGCCTTTGTCTTACGTCCCTGTGTGGCGTCGACGCATTTGCCGTTTTCGCGGGCTGACTGAATCATTCTTTTAACCGGTGCCGCATCGGGATTTACGATAGCCGAAACATGATCCGCATTGACTATGTTTCCGTAACCGATATGGACGAATTTAGCCATATAACACCTCTTAATATATACTAATACTATTCGATATTCTGTACCTGCTCACGAATCTTCTCAATCTCTGTTTTGAGATCGATAGCAACGTTAGAGATTTCAAGATCGGTTGACTTGGAAAGTGTGGTATTTGCTTCCCTGTTCATCTCCTGAGCAATGAAATCGAGTTTACGTCCTACGCTTCCGCCCTCTGTAAGCGCATCGAGAGTAGCCTGAATGTGACTCTTAAGTCTTACAAGTTCCTCGTCTACACAGCTCTTGTCGGCGAAAATAGTAACTTCTGTAAGAATTCTGTTCTCGTCGATTGTGCTGTCACCGAGAAGTTCCTTAACCTTGTCTTCAAGTTTCTTGCGGTACTCCGCGATAATAACTGGGCTTCTCTCCGCAATAAAATCAACTTTGCCGAGCATGCCGTTCAGCTTATCGATCATATCGTTCTTAAGGTTCTCACCCTCGGTAATTCTTGTCTGTACAAAGCTTTCGGCAGCCTGTCTCAAAGCCTTCTCGAGAACATTCCAGATTTCGTCTTCATCCACGCTTGCTTCATCCATTGTGAAAACTTCGGGATATCTTGAAAGTGTTGAAACCCTGATGTCGTTCTCAAGACCGAAAGTCTCAGACATCTCCTTAAGATATTCAAGATATTCTGCCGCCACATCCTTGTTATACTTAACATTGACGGTCTTCTCCAAGAAATCTTCGTATGTAATGAATAAATCCACTTTGCCTCGCTGAATGTATTCCTTAAGAAGATTTCTGATAGAGCTTTCGAAGAAATTCAGTTTCTTCGGCATCTTGATATTCAAATCAAAATAACGGTGGTTAACCGATTTAATTTCAACCGTACATTTCTTGGTCTCGCTCACAATTTCACTGCGACCGAAACCTGTCATACTTTTAATCATATGTCCCATCCCTTTCGTAAAATGTAACGCAGCCTTTATTACACAACAAATACGAGGCTGCAATACCCCATACAGATTTATTATACTTTATGATTTAACCATCGTCAACGCAAACCTTTCCGTATCCGAAGACGCAACAAGTGAATAATTTGTGTAATACACAACAAATCCCGGCTGCGCTCCGGCAGGTTTCTTGACATTTTTGCGACGCAGATAGTCAACTTCCGCTTTCTCTAATGCGGAATTCTTCGAATATTTGACGGCCAGTGCACCCGCCGCTTCGAAAACTTCATCCGGCATATCCCATTCTTCCGCCTGGTTAGCGAAGGAACACCTGACGACAACATGCGAACCCGGAACTCCCTTTGCATGGAACCACCAGTCGTTTCCCGATGCGAATTTAAAAGTAAGTTCATCGTTCTGAACGTTGTTTTTACCGACATAAATATCGTATCCGTCCGGTGTCGTATAATGAAGCGGCTTCGCCTTTTCTCTTTTAACCTTGTCCTTCGAACGGCGGATAAATCCGTTTGCGGAAAGCTCTTCCTTAATCTGACTGATTTCTCCCTCTGTCTCCGCCATGGCAAGGAAAGTCGAAATATTCTCAAGATAAGCAATCTCGCGGTCGGTTTCCTCGAGCTGAATTGCAACCGCCTCTGCCGTTCTCCGTAACTTCGAGTATTTGTCAAAATATTTCTTGGCGTTTTCACCGGCTGTTTTACCCTTTTCAAGAGGAATCTTGACCTCTTCGCCGGTCATGTAATCAACAGCCATAAGAACTGTCTCGTCACCGGTAAGCCCGTATCCGTACGTATTGATAAGTTCGCCGTAAATCCTGTATTTATCGCGCTTGTTCGAATCCTCGAGCTGCTTCGCCTGAAGGTCGCGTTTCTTAATATCACGTTCGAGAATCGTCGCAATTTTCTTCTTAAGATCCGTTCCCTTCTGCTTCATATTCTCGCTCTTGTTCTTCGTCGAATAGAAGCAGTAAAGCATCTCGGAAACGCTTTCAAAACGCACCTTGTCATCCTCGTTGTAGGATTTGACGCCGGTTACACAGTAATCCTTCATCCTGCCGTTTTCTTTGAGGATACATGGGGTAAAAGACTTACGGTTAATCTCGTCCACCGTCTCACAGAATGACATTCTGATTTGTTTTATTTCAGATTCATCAATATCTTTCGGAGTTTTCCTCGGATCCACTCCGGCGCGAAGGCACATATCCCCCGCAATGAACGGGGAAATACCGGTAAAAGACTTATATATCGCCTTGTCAATGCTCTCGTTTGAAGCGGAAACAATCTCCTTAAACTTCTCGTCTCCGGTATTTAACGCATCAGCCCTGTCATCGGTAAAAGGGATAAAATATTCTTTGCCGGGCAACACTTCCCTGACTGAGCTCATGAGTGCGCTTACCCTTTTGATGCTGTCCGTAACTATTCCCTTGTCGTCGGTAAGAATGATATTTGAGTGCTTGCCCATAAGTTCAACGGTAAGCACATGGAAACATACATCACCCATTTCATTTAAATGCTCGCACTTTATCCGAATTACTCTTTCAAGTCCGGGCTGCGAAATTTCCGTTATTCGTGCGCCCTGAAGGTACTTTCTAAGAAGCATGCAGAAAGGCGGTGCCGTCATCGGCGAAGGTTTATTCTCTTCCGTAAGATACATAACAGGAAGCGATGCCGATGCCGAAATGAAAAGTCTGTAATTTTCACCTTCATTTTTGATTAAAAGAAGAATCTCGTTCTTCTCCGGTTGTGAAATCTTCGAAATTCTTCCCTGTAAAAGTTTGTCGTTCAGCTCTTTGGTCAGAGCCGAAACGGTTATTCCGTCAAAAGCCATTAATAATTCTCCGTAATTTAATTTCCTTTAAAAAGGGAGGCTTACGGCCTCCCTTAATCTGTATTAAAGATTAATAGATAACTAAATATTTAATTGTACGTTTTCCGGTAAAGCTGTTTACTCCCGTCAGGGTTATCGTTCCACCTGTAATTTTTTTATTTTTCTTTGTCTCTTTAATCTTTATTGTATATTCTTTTCCGGTTGTATCCACCTTTTTGCCCGATACGATTCCGTTAAGCCTCATTCCGTTGTATTTAACTACTGTATTACTGTCGATTCCGTTCTTAAAGGCTTCGTAATTATCTATAGGAATCACATACTTTGATTCATCTTTTCCGGTTCCTTTGCCAAGTTCGGTTTCGTTAAGCATCAGGTTTGCCGTTACGGATACTGAGGAATTAAGCTTTGCCTTTGATATCTTAAAGGTCTTCGTAAGCTTCTTCTTAGCCTCATCATTATTTATGTAATTACCGCCTGAAGTTGCCTTTATCTGAAGCATCGGCTTATCTGTCGCACCGGTTAATCCACTCCAGTCACCCGAATACTCAACAACATAGTCAACACCTTTTCTTAAAATGTTACTTCCATCTTTTACCACAAAAGATACATTCTTCTTCTGATTAAAGCCTGTATAAAGAAGGTTACTGTTCTTAACCGTTATCTTACACTTATTGATATCCTTGGGTGTTATTGTAAAGTTCGTCTCAACAGCGCCTATGTATCCCTTTGTTCCGAAGACTTTAATCTTAGCCGTTCCGACGTTTAAGTTATTGTAATATGATACCTTATAATTTGATGAGCTAAGTTTCCTGCCGCTTGCATCCTTAACTGCAATCGATGGTTTAATGAGCTTGCCCGTATATACAAAAGATGTCTTATTATTCTTTATCTCTACCTGATAATCGGTGGAAATGTCGCCCTTTACCGCGTCGTTCGGAAGCAATTTAAACTTGAATTCCTTCGAGCCCGTGTAATTGCCCTTACAGGTTATCTTTGCCTTAAGATTAACACCCTTTTTGACAGAAGGATTTGTTAATTCATCTACCTTTTCAACATCATAATCAATGCCTGAAACAAGCTCTTTACCGTTGTATGCTACATTAATTGCATCCGATAGTTTTTCAAGAACTTCAGCTTCATCAGTAAATACAATTTCCGGCAAGGCTGCGATAGAAATCTTCGCCTTTTTACCTGTTATATCGCGAGCGGTTATCTCAAACGTAATGTCCTTGGAAGCGCAAAAATCACCGATTCCGTACACTCTCGCTTTGGCAGTTCCCACGTTTAAATTACGTACATACGAAAGCTTATAGTCTACATTTTCTTTAAGAGTTACAGCCTTTGTGCTTCCATTAGCCCTGTAAGTAACGGAAACTGCCGGCATAAGATGATTACCCGTATATTCCATCGAAGAATTAGCAGCTTTTGTGAACTTAACGCAAACATCATCTTCCTTAAATGAATGAGCCTTGAAATCGGGTGCATCAGGCCTGTCGGGTTCATCAGGATCAATATAATCATACTCTTCGTTCCTTGTAGTACCGCACTTTGCACATGTTAACAGCTTTTCGCCTTTTTCATCATCAGTTGCTTCTTTTATTATTTCTTCACTAAAGGAATGTGCTTCCCTGCTTCCCGGAATTTCTATGCCACAACCATCAACAATGCATTCTTTCCAATGCTCCGATTCATCATATTTCCATTCAGACGGTACATGTTCGCCCTTATCGCCTTTAAAAGTATGAGAATCATCCATCTCTGCAGTTTCACAATATTCGCATGAGAAATAGTAAACTGCCTCTTGCTGACAATTACCGGCTGATTTCATTGTTGCCTCATTTTCGTCCTTTCTCGTGAACACATGCGGCGGAACAATCAAAGTCTTCTCCGGCTTATCATTTTGATAAACAACAGTCGGTTCATCCGACATGTCGCATTTGGTATACGTCTTTATCTCATATACTCTATAGTATGAATACTCAGATGAATACATGATCCGTGGCCACTCATTTTGGCTAACGGTAATCGGTTCGATCCAAATTAATTCTTTCTGATCGCCCTGTAACATATATGCTATCTTGCCATCACACCAATTGTCGGTTAGCTTGATGCCGTCTTCATTATAACAGGCATAATCTTTAATGGCACCACTGTGACCATAATAATTGGCATCCTCTTCCACAAATTCATACAAATCATATCGTGCAGAAAGACTAAGGCAATTAATGCGTGTCTTTCCACCAATTGTATAACATTCGCTCATGGAAGCCGAGCTCCCCATCTTTTCAAATTGGGAATTACTGTACATGCTGTTCATACAGTTCTCAACTATACAACTGCCGTCACCATCATATACAATTCCGCAAACACTCTTATAAGAGCTGATTTTTATACTGTTTCCGTTATTCGTACATTTTTTGAAAGTACACTTGGATGCCCATCCACAGATTCCGGCAGCATTCTGTCCGCCGTATACCGAGCCGCTGTTTATACATCGCTCAAAAGTCGAATTACTTGCTTTGCCCGCAATCATACCATAGTTTTCGGCATTAATATTGGTATACGCCTTTTCTCCTATAGTACCGGTAATTTCCAAATTCTTAATGTAAGCATTATTAACTACACCAAAGAAGCCCTTATTATTATAATCAGTGTCCTTTGCTGATATCTTCAACGCCGTCAGTTTCTCGCCGTTTCCGTCAAACGTTCCCTGATATGGGTGTTCTATATTTCCAATCGGTGTCCATTCTTTGCCCTTTGTATCGATACCATTCTTAAGGATACCGCAAATCGCAGTCTCACCGTTGTTTACCAAATCTCTGAATTTTTCAAGTTCTTCTATACTGCCGATTTGATAAGGTTCTTCTTCACTGCCCTCGCCTACCAATACAACTTTATATTCGCTTCCGTTTGCAAGTGCAAATGTTTCTTTAGACGTTCCGAATGAGTTACCCTTGTAACCGGTCGTATGATCACTGTTTGTAATGCACTCACCCTCATATGTACCGTTGTCAGTTACTACCTGACTAACTACAGAATTCACCGGTAACCATAAATACAACTCGGCTTTGTCATCGGTACACATTCCATCTATACCATACTCATAAACATTGCCGTCTTTATCTTTAACAGTAAGACTAGTTACTTTTGCATTTCTTGATAAGGTGTTTTTTCCGTTATCGTCTGCTTTACCTACTGTAATCGTGGTGCAATACAGCAATTCGTTATCTTTATTTACAGGATGGTGGCTTTCAAGCGCTTCAACTTCATTATTTCCGCTGGTGCCAAGCTTATTCATATTAACGCTTCCGCCGGAAATAACAGCTCTTTGACAATACTTATTTGTAATTGCTCCCAACCAGGACGCTGAATCTCCGCCTTCAGCATATACAGTTCCGGCATTTATATTGACATTGTATGACGTGCTATTATCGTAGGGAATTCCTATTCCCTGACTTCCGCCATCTGCAATCGAATTGATTTTGCCCCCGTTTATCGTAATATTTTTAGACAAAATACCGGAAAATTTGGTTCCGCCCGGATTACTTATTTCCAATGTGGGATTATCCTCAATAATGACATTTGCATTCAGTGCCCGGATACCCCCTGCATAGAACTCGCTTTTGGTTCTGTCTTCTTCGCTGCCACTTTTTCCTTTTATATAAATGGTTCCGGTACCACCGATTGTTAAACTGCTTCCATCAGTTGCCTCAATCACTCCAACAGCAAGTTCCTCATCACATCTTGTCAATGTATTTTTTCCAACAACAATAATTTTGCAAGTGGCACTATCATTTTTGCCTATTGTAATAGGACTGCGACTCTTTCCTGTAGTATCTACCGTCAGCCTGTTTAGGGTAAGCTCTATATCCGCTTCGTCATCCACAATAATTGAATCCGTCGTCGACTCTACCCCATCAGCCATCGATACGGTAACGTCACCGTTTCCGCCTATTGTAAGTACACCGTTAGCATAATGACATTTTACGTCATCCGAAACAGATACGGAAAAATCATGTACTCCACTGCCATAGGTAAGGTCGGTCTCTGTGCCCAATTCCAATGTCTTTTCTTCCAGTTCGGTACCTTCAATTGAAAGTATTACGGGTTGTTCTCCAATAAGAGGCGTTTCAATTTCAACAATTGCAACTGCTTGTCCGTCTTCCAAAGTAAATATAATATCCTCAGAAAATGCATTTTCCCCTATACCAACGATTATGTGTCCCGGCACTGTTCCCGATGTATATAAAAGATTCTTAACAGTTACGGTAATCTCATATTTTTGAATGATATGTCCCGGTCCAATAGCGGTCTTAGGGATAATCTCTCCATCCGTAACTTTTACAACCGCATCACCGCTAATTGCAACAGAACCTCCTTCGAATCCGCCTTCACCAAAATACCAATGTCCGTACCCGATGTTTCCGTTTGCAGTTATTCTTCCACCGGTAATCGAAATATTACCGCATGATTTTTTATCATTTCCGAGATTATATCCTGTTCCGATTGCAGCCGCACTATTTCCGGCATTAGCGGTAATTTCACCACCGCTAATGGTTATATTCTTCGGATAACAATCAGTACCGCCGCCGATTCCGGCGCCTCCATATCCACCGGTTGCCGTGACATTACCACCGCAAATAATTATTGAACCCGTGTCGCATTTTCCATAGCCCGAACAACCGATTCCGGCACAGCCCATCACAATATTACCCATTTCACGGGTAATTCCGCCACAGGCGTTGATTGTTCCTCCGTGAATTTCAATTGTTCCCAAAGCAGGCATCCTGTCAGGTTCCTGCCCGTTATAATTATATCCGCAATTTCCCGCACCGATTCCGGTCGCTCCGCCATGGCCGTCACCGCCTACAGCTTCAAGGGTACCATTACTGTTTTCTGTAATAATCAGTTTATTGTTGTCCTCTACGCAGATACCGGCGCCGCCGTATGAATTATTACCTGCTAATTTATTACTGCCTTCCAGGGTTAATTCAAGGGTTGCACCATCTTGCAAATCAATAGCATCACAATTGACATTGTTACTGCCTTCCTGTGCTCTGTCTATCGTAAGGTCTCTGATTGTAAGTTCTACTTCCACACCCTTAACAGTTAAGTTTGCACCAACCTGTGCGGATCCGGTTATGACTTTACCGTTATATTCTGACAGATTACTGTTATCGATCACTATCCCACCGGCAAATTTCGAAATATCAATCTCATCGTCAGAATCATCTGATTTTAACAACATCATTGCAGTTTCAGATGAATCTGTACATTCAGGCACATCTTCCTTACCGCTCCCGTTTTCAGCTGATGCGTTTTCGGAAGTGAGTTTATCCGCGTCACCGGCCTCAGCAGTATCTGCTATTGCTTCTGTAGATTCTTCTGTGTTATCTGTCGCGATTGATTCCGATTGATAATAATCAACCGCCAATACACGCAGCGGACTGATAATCATACAGAATATACATATAATCGCAATAATCAATCGAGTTAATTTATTTGTTCTCACAGTTTATACTGTCTCCCTTAATCTGTATTAATAAATTGTATTTCAGCCTATGAGCCAGTCGTACATCTCCTGATACTTAACTGCTGAAACATCCCATGAAAAGTCGGCCGCCATGGCCCTGTCGATCATCTTGTTCCACTCACGTTTGCGGTCATAATAAATCTTCTCCGCATAACGGACTGCAGCAAGCATTTCATGCGCATTGTAATTTGCAAATGAGAAGCCCGTGCCGGTGCTGTCATATTCGTTGTACGGATCAACCGTATCCTTAAGTCCGCCGGTTTCTCTTACAATAGGAAGAGTTCCGTATCTGAGCGCCATAAGCTGACTTAATCCGCAGGGCTCGAAAAGTGAAGGCATTAAGAACGCATCGCAGGATGCATAAATCTTATGCGACATCTCTTCCGAATAATAAATGTTGGCGGCAACTTTGTTACTGTATTTCCAGTCAAAGTGTCTGAACATGTTCTCGTACTGTTCTTCACCTGTTCCGAGTACTACAATCTGCACATCATCCTGACAGAGTTCATCCATCATATATGCGATTAAATCGAATCCCTTCTGATCAGTCAGGCGCGATACGATACCGATCATCATCGTCTTGTCGTTCTCCGTCAGGCCGAGTTCCTTCTGAAGATTTCTTTTATTCTTAATCTTCTCTTTACGGAAGTTCTGCGGAGTATATTTATAATCAATATATTCGTCCTTACCGGGATCGTAATCGGTATAATCAATTCCGTTTACAATACCACGCAAATCATTCTGTCTTGCTCTCAAAAGACCGTCAAGGCCTTCTCCGAAGAAAGGAGTCATGATTTCCTTTGCATAAGTCTCGCTTACGGTCGTAATCGCATCGGCGAACACAAGACCGCCCTTTAGGAGATTTGCATTCTTATAAGCCTCAAGTTTATCCGAGGTAAAATAGTAATCGGGAAGCCCCGTAATGTCCTTAACCGAATCAACATCCCATTTGCCCTGGAATTTAAGGTTGTGAATCGTCATGACGGATTTGATTCCGTGGAAGAAATCATTACCCTGGAAACGCTCTCTTAAGTATACGGGTACAAGTCCCGTCTGCCAGTCATGACAGTGAATCACATCAGGTCTGAAGTCTAAAAGAGGCATTGCGGAAAGCGCTGCTTTCGAGAAGAAAGCAAATTTCTCAATGTCGTCATAAACATTTCCGCTGTACGGTTTCGGACCGCCAAACTTCGACTCGTTATCGATAAAATAATAAGTTACGCCGTCAACTTTCGCTTCGAGAATACCGACATACTCGTTTCTCCAGTGAAAATCCATATAAAAAGAGGTCTTAAAAACCATCTTGTCCGCAAGTTCCCTGGGAATACACGTATACTTGGGAATCATAACGCGGACATCAAAATACTTTCTGTCAACACATTTTGGAAGCGATCCGACTACATCGGCAAGGCCTCCGGTCTTGATAAACGGAACACTTTCAGATGCTACGAAAAGAATATTCTTCATATGTCGCCCTCCGGGTCAATTACTTTTTTTACATTAATATATTATACTGCAAAAAGGCCTTTCTGAAAAGGAATAATTGTGCCAAAGCGCCAAAAGGAGACACAAAAAAATATAAAAACCGTCATATTTTTTTATTTACAAGTAAAAACTTTTTTGCTATACTCTTTACGGTCTTTTTTTATGATAATTTTTTATGCGGTTATATATAGACAAAGACAAATATTATTTTAAGGAGAACAAATATATGAGTCGTATGGTTGGTACTGTATCAAGAGGTTTACGTGCTCCCATCATCAGAAGTGGTGACAGCATTCCCGAAATCGTTACTTCAACGGTTCTCGATGCTGCAGCTGATGAAGAGTATGGTTTCAAATTCCATGACCGCGATGTTGTAGCCATGACAGAAGCCATCGTTGCACGTGCTCAGGGAAACTACGCATCTGTTGATGATATTGCTGCAGATGTTAAAGCTAAACTCGGTGGTGAGACCGTCGGAGTTATTTTCCCTATTTTAAGCCGTAATCGTTTTGCCATCTGCTTAAGAGGCATCGCAATGGGTGCTAAGAAGATTGTTCTTATGCTCTCATATCCTTCCGATGAAGTTGGCAATCACTTAATCAGCGTAGACGCTCTTGATGAAAAAGGAATCGATCCTTACAAAGATGTTCTTTCACTTGCTAAATACCGTGAGCTTTTCGGATATGAGAAGCACAGATTCACCGGTGTTGATTACGTTGAGTACTACGAAAGCCTCATCAAGGAATGCGGTGCTGAGGTAGAAATCGTATTTGCAAATGACTGTCGTGCGATTCTCGATTATACAAAGAATGTTATCAACTGTGACATTCACACACGTTTCAGAACAAAGAAGCTTCTTAAAGCTGCCGGTGCCGAGAAAGTATTCGGTCTTGACGATATCATGACAGCATCGGTTAACGGAAGCGGTTACAATGAGAAGTACGGTCTTCTCGGTTCCAACAAAGCTACCGAGACAACCGTTAAGCTCTTCCCCCGCGACTGCCAGCCTGTTGTTGATGAAATTCAGAAGAAGCTTTTCGAAGCTACAGGTAAGAGAATCGAAGTTATGGTTTACGGCGACGGTGCTTTCAAAGATCCAGTTGGTAAGATTTGGGAACTTGCCGATCCCGTTGTAAGC
Organism: Lachnospiraceae bacterium; assembly: GCA_024403285.1. GTDB lineage: Bacteria > Bacillota > Clostridia > Lachnospirales > Lachnospiraceae > UBA3766. The sequence goes on from JAKSSB010000012.1 coordinate 15,234, forward strand.
CCTGCTTACACAAGCGGTCTTGAAGGAACACCCAACGAGCTTAAACTTAAATATCTTGCAGATAATGATTTTGCAGATCTTTCCGGTGCAGAACTTACAGAAGCAATCAAAGGAAAGATGACCGAGAAGGATTCAAACCTTGTAGGTCAGATGGTTTCTGAAGGAACAACTCCCAGACAGCTTACCGATTTAATCGGTTCACTCTGCGACCTTACTTCAGGTTCGGGTGACAAGGGAACTCCCATCGTTTACATCCAGGGATACTTCGATAACTACACCACAGAATAAATCGAATTTTTACATTAAAAGAATTAAGGGTTCGCTTCAAAATGAAGCGAACCCTTTTTGTTCACACGGCCGTATAAGGTAATTAGTTGCTTCCGGGCATACGGCCCTTTGCGATGATTATTATTCGCAAGGCTGCATACTCTTAATCTCCTCAGCCCGTGATTTCAGTGCACGTGCATTTTCAAGCGCAGCCGCCGAAATTTCATCGGAACCGAGGAGTCTGGCCAGTTCATTAAGTGATTCATCTTTTGATAAATTTTCAAGATGACTGTGAGTCTTATTATCATCCGATTCCTTGTAAATTCGGAAATGATTGTCTGCCATTGCGGCAATCTGAGGAAGATGCGTAATACAGATAACCTGATGCTGTGACGCAAGGATACCCAGTTTCTCCGAAACCTTCCAGGCTGTCTTTCCGCTTATTCCGGCATCGATTTCATCGAAGATTAATGTATTCGTGCCTTCATTATCAGCAATAACTGTTTTGATTGCGAGCATAATTCTCGAAAGTTCTCCTCCGCTCGCAACAGATGAAAGAAGTTTAAGCGATTCTCCTTTGTTGGTTGAAATGTAAAAAGAAACATTATCAAATCCTGACCCTGAATAATCCGTTTTTTCAAAATTTACTTTGAAAGCGGCTTCCTCAAAATTCAAATCTTTCAAAGCTTCGCAAATCTGTTTTTCAAGTTTCAAAGCTTCGCTCTTCCTTGCCTCTGACAGTTTCACGCAGGCATTTTCAAGTTTGACGGTAACCGAAGCAAGTTTCTTTTCAAGTTCCGCTTTAATATTCTCGGAGTTCTGAAGTTTCTCGAGTTCCGCTTTTCTTCTCTCACCGTAAGCAAGAATATCCGGAATAGTCCTTCCGTATTTAAGACTAAGCCTGTTGATAACATCGAAACGTTCTCTCGCATTTGCAAGGCTCTCCGGGTCGAAATCGAAATTCTCGGTTGTTCTCGAAATATCTCTCGAAAGATCCGAAAGCAGCGAATCAATCTCAGAAAGTCTGTCGTAAATATCCGACACTTCGCTGTCACAGTCAGATACTCCGGATAATTCCCTTAACGATCTGCCAATCTGTGACTGAGCTGATTCATCCATGTCCTTAAGGTAAAAGCTTGCCGTGTTAAGCGCCTGAATCACGCGTTCCCCGTTCTCCGCTTTCTTAAGATAAGCGGACAAATCTTCCTCTTCGCCCTCGCTAAGACCGGCATTTTCAATCTCATTCACTTCAAAAAGAGCAAAATCGATTTCTTTCAGTCTTGTTTCGCTGTCCATTTCCGGAGCGTTAAGAGATTTCAATATTTCATTATATTCCCTGAAATACTTTTTGACTTCGGCTGACGGTTCGCTGATTTTCGCGCCTGCAAAAGAATCGAGGAATTCGATATGTCTTTTAGGCTGAAGCAGGTTCTGATAATCATGCTGTCCGTAGATGTCGAGAAGCATGCCCGCCACACTTCTCAACCGACTTGTTGTTACCGTTTCCGAACATATCTTGGATATGCTCCGGTTCGGCAGAATTTTGCGTTGAATAATCAGAATATCATCATCGGGGAAAATGTCCATTTCTTTAAGGACTTCTCTCTGATAATCGTTTTCGATTCTGAAAAGCAGTTCGACAAAGGCATATTCGCAGCCTTCCCGAATAACATCCTTGTCGGCTTTTGCGCCCAGGGCAAGATTAATTGACCCCAGAAGAATCGATTTACCGGCACCCGTTTCTCCCGTAAGGATGTTAAGGCCCTCGGTAAAATCTGCCTCGATTTCATCAATCAGGGCAAAGTTTTTAACATGAAGATGTATTAACATTACGCCTCCTTCTCAAGCGTCTCTCTCATCTGTTCCAATAAATGATCTGCACTTTCGGAAGTTTTGGTGACAGCCATGATTGTATCATCACCCGCAATACTTCCGACAATCTCGTCGAAATGCATCGAATCGATTGCTGCGGCAACGGCCATTGCCATTCCCGGAACAGTCTTAAATACGACAATATTCTGTGCAGCTTCCATGTGTACCAGACCGTCTTTTACGATTCTGGCATATTTGGCGGCCATATGTACCTGGTCGTCTTTATTGTATACGTACTTCTTACCGCTCTTACCGTTTGCAGCTTTGGTAAGACGAAGCTCCTTAATGTCGCGTGAAACGGTAGCCTGTGTGACATTGTAACCGTTTCTGCAAAGGATATCGGTAAGTTCATCCTGTGTTTTGATTTCGTATTTCTCAATAAGTTCAATGATTTTCTGATGTCTCTTCTGCTTCATGCTATTATTCCTTCCCCCACTAAGTGCCTTAACTCTCTATCATTTTAATGTGAAGTGTTTCGAGAAAACTTACATCATCAAAAGTAACAAGTTCGGTAGTTCTCTGCGATTTGGTAACCACAACCCGGTCACCTGTTTTGAGCGGCATTCTGTTGCCGCCGTCAAAGTTTACTTCGATAAGCTGCTCGGAATCGACGTCATGCGCTCCGAGAATCTCTATCTCTATAATATCTTCCGCTTTAAGAACAATGCTTCTGTTCATTAAGGTATGCGGTGAAATCGGAGTAATCAGAATGACATCCGATTCAGGTTCGCAAATCGGTCCTCCGGCCGACAGATTGTATGCTGTCGAGCCTGTCGGAGTCGAAACAATCACACCGTCTGCGCTGTATGATTTAAGCGGACGTCCCGACACATAAATCTCAAAATTCAGGACCTGCAAAGATCCGCCTCTGGTAATAACTATATCATTCAGGGCGGCATTTTTCATAATGCTGTGGCCGCTTCGAACGATATCTCCCGAAACCATCATTCTTTTACAGAGTCTGAAATCTCCGGATAAAAGACGTGACAGCGAATTCAGAATATCGTCTTTGTTCGCCGAAGCAAGATATCCGACATGTCCCATATTCACGCCGAGAATCGGCTTGTCAAAAGCCCTGATACCGTTTGCAACCGAAAGAATCGTACCGTCTCCTCCGAGAACGATTACGCAGTCGCAAAAGGCGATATCGTCATCGTTAAATATCGGTTTCTTCCGGTTAAAAGACACGTATCTGACGCTGCAGTCGTTCTCTTCGAGAAATGCCCCGACACGCGAGGATACTTCAAGCCCCTCATCTTTGGATTCATTTGTAACAATCAGAAAATTCTTCATAAATTCACCTTTACTTATGTATTCTCCAATGTTGCATGTGACAGTTTAACCACTTCATCTATTCGTTTCATAAGTTCGGCAGGAATAACAATCTCCCCCGAATCTGTATTTCCGTCCTCATCCGGAATAACTAAATTGTCCGGGCATTTCCTGATTCTTGTAAGATATTCAATGTTGCCTTCCGGCCCTCTTATCGGAGAAAAATCAAGGTCAAGGACTTCGAATCCGTTCTTTAATGCAAAATCAAGAACGCTTACGATAACCTCTTTATGTACGGAAACATCTCTTACGACACCTTTTTTACCGACCTTTTCTCGTTCGGTCTCAAACTGAGGCTTGATGAGGCAGACCATTTCTCCGTCATCTTTTAACAGATTGTATGCCGGCGGAAGAATTTTCTTAAGCGAGATAAAAGAAACATCCACGCTGGCCAAATCAAGTACATCCGGAATATCTCCGGGAACCATGTATCTGAAATTGGTCTTCTCCATGCAGATAACACGCTCGTCATTGCGAAGTTTCCAGTCGAGCTGACCGTGTCCGACGTCAACGGCATAGACTTTAAGTGCGCCGTTTTGAAGCATGCAGTCGGTAAAACCACCGGTTGAAGCACCGATATCCATACAAATCTTACCTTCCGGGGTAAAATCGAAATTGTTGATAGCCTTTTCAAGTTTAAGGCCGCCCCGGCTGACATATCTAAGAGTCTGGCCTCTGACTTCAATGTTCGCTTCCTCTTCGAAAACAGAACCGGCCTTATCCTCTTTCTGCCCGTCCACATAAACTATTCCCGACATAATTATCGCTTTGGCTTTTTCTCTTGAAGGAGCAAGTCCTTTGTTAACCAGAAGCAGATCAAGACGAGTTTTCATCTATTCCTCCAAAATATCAAGAATTCTTAAATAAACCGATTCCGCATCGATTCCGAGCTCCTTACGAAGCTCTCCGACACTGCCGTGTTCAACAAAAACATCGGGAATGCCGACCGTAAGAATCTCATTGTCCGCATCGACACTCACAGCGTAATCTCTGACTTTCTCACCGAATCCGCCTCTTAACACATTCTCTTCCATCGTGATTACGTATTTGTGGAATTTGAATACTTCCGAAAGAAGCTCCTCATCGATGGGATTGACGAAACGTGCATTGACAAGGCTGACTTTCAGTCCTTTGGCAATTAACTTCTCTCTGACTTCTTCGGCAACCGCAACCATACATCCTACAGCCACAAGACAGATATCGCTCTCTCTGTATATCCACTCGGCCTGACCGTACTGAATCGGTGTTCTGAAATCTGAAAGGCCTTCATACGCAAGTCCTCTCGGATATCTGATTGCAACAGGTCCGTCATGCTTAACTGCGAATTTAAGCATATCGGAAAGTTCCCATTTGTTCTTCGGTGCCATAACCGTCATATTGGGAATCGATGATAAAAACGATAAATCAAACGCGCCCTGATGCGTCTCGCCGTCGCTTCCGACAAGTCCCGCTCTGTCGACCGCAAAAACAACCGGCAGATTCTGAAGGCATACATCATGAATAATCTGGTCGTATGCTCTCTGTAAAAACGACGAATATACCGCAAAAATCGGTCTTAAGCCCTCTTTGGCAAGTCCTGCGGCAAAAGTTACAGCATGCTGCTCCGCAATTCCCACGTCAAAGAATCTGTCAGGATACATGTTCCTGAATCTTTTAAGTCCTGTTCCGTCCGGCATGGCGGCAGTAATAGCGATCACCTCCGGATTTCTGTCACCGAGCTTGCACATAACGGTCGAAAAAATATCCGTATAATTCGGTTTTGTTCTCTTATGTGCAGGGAGTCCCGTTTCAATTTCAAAAGGTTCCGCTCCGTGAAATCTTGCCGGATGACGTTCCGCGGGTGCATAACCCTTGCCTTTCTGCGTAATTACATGCACAAGCACGGGAGTCTTGCATCTTTTGGCTTCGCTGAACACTCTGACCATTGCCGGAATATCATGTCCGTCTACCGGTCCGAGATATGTAAGTCCCATTTCTTCGAAGAACATTCCGGGAATCACAAACGACTTAAAAGATGACTTCGCTCTCTGAATTCCGTGAATAAGGCTCTTGCCTCTCGGAACATTCTTGAGTCTTTCCTTGACTTCATCCTTCAAATCGAGATATGCTTCCGCCGTTCTGATTGAGTTCAGATACTGCGAAATACCGCCGACATTTTCCGAAATCGACATATTGTTGTCGTTAAGAACAATAATAAACGGCGTATTCATTTTACCTGCATTGTTAAGTGCTTCATACGCCATTCCGCCCGTAAGCGAGCCGTCACCTATGACCGAAACCACAGTATTCTTCCTGCCCTGAATGGTACGTGCCATTGCGAGGCCGAGACCTGCCGAAATCGAAGTGGAGGAATGACCTGTGTTAAAAGAATCGCAATCGCTCTCCTTCGACTTTGGAAATCCGCTCATTCCGCCGAACTTGCGAAGAGTCGCAAATCCGTCTTTACGACCGGTCAGAATTTTATGTGTATATGACTGATGACCGACATCAAAAATAAGTTTGTCTTCCGGGAAATCCAAAACCAGATGAAGTGCCATCGTAAGTTCGACAGCGCCTAAGTTGGCTCCGAGATGACCTCCGGTCACCGATATTGTCTGAATCAGAAATTCTCTTATCTCCCTCGCAAGATCGTCAAGTTTGTCTTTGGGAATTTTCCTGATATCATTGGGTTTTTCTATTCTTTCAAGATACATTTTATTGCCTCTGTAAATTACTTGTTTCTTTTGATCAGCGATTCCGCAAGTTTAACAAGGAATTCGCTGTTTCCTTTTACTTCTTCAAGCAGATGAATTGCTTCTTCCGACATTCTGCGCTCGTCTTCCATCGCTTTCTCAAGGCCTTCAAGCGTCACATATGTCGTCTTCTCGTTCTTCGCATCGCTTCCGACCGGCTTGCCAAGAATCTTGTCATCACCGATGCAGTCAAGAATGTCATCCTGAATCTGAAAAGCAACTCCGATCAAATAACCGACTCTCTCCATCTTCGCAATATCTTTCTCATCCGCACCTGCAAGAATCGCGCCGACACAAAGTGAAGCCTTGATAAGTGCAGCGGTTTTGTTCTCATGAATGAAAAGAAGCTCTTCCTTCGGAATACTTCCCTTCTTCTCGCTTTCGATATCAACCATCTGTCCGCCGATCATTCCGTATATTCCGGCAGATTTGGCAAGATAGAATGCTGCCTTCGATTTAGCTGTACGTAAGGAATTATCGTTTTCCTCCGCAACCGACACAAGCATCGTTTCAAATGCATAGTTTAAAAGACTGTCGCCTGCAAGAATTGCGGTAGCTTCGTCAAATTTCTTATGGTTTGTAAGTCTTCCTCTGCGGTAATCGTCGTTATCCATCGCGGGAAGGTCATCATGAATCAGCGAATATGTATGAATCATCTCCATAGCCGCCATAAAAGGCTTAACTACGTCTTCGTTCACGCCTCCGAAAAGTCTGTACGACTCCAGCATGAACATCGGTCGAAGTCTTTTGCCGCCGGCTAAGAAACTGTAGTTCATAGCTTCGATGACTCTCTTCTGATATCCCGTCTCTTCGGGTAAAAACGACTGAATAATATTCTCAACTTCAGTAACATGACCTGAAAGTTCTTCTTCAAAATTCACCTGATAAAAACCTCCGTTTAAATCCTACTCAAATTCTTTCAGAGACATATTCTCCGAAATCTCAAGCACTTTCTTCTCGATTCTGTCAATTTTAGAATTGCAGTTTTTAAGAAGATTCATTCCTTCGCTGTATCTGGTAAAAGCTTCCTCGATTCCAATGTCATCTTTGGAAAGCTCGTCAAGAATCGACTGTAACGTTTCAAAATCCTCATCAAGCGAAGTATCTTTATTTTCTGAATTCAATTCTGCTTCATTCTTCTTCATATAGTAAATCTCCGATATGGTAAAAGACATATGTGGTGTGCATTAAACTAACGTATTTGCGGAAATTTCAGTAACTGTCGCTTTGGCCGAGCCATCTTTTACCATGAAATTGATTGTATCGCCTTTGTTCAGACTTCGTACGGATGTCACTCTTCTTCCGGTATCGTCGCTTAAGTAAGCCAAGCCTCCGTTAAGTCTTTCGAGCGGTGAAACGGCTTTAAGTCCTTCAATGAAGACATCCATTCTGTGTCTGGATTTCATTATCTTTCTGTCCATGAGAGCGTTCAGTTCATCTTCAAAATGAATTGCTTCGAGTCTTTTCTCCCTGATTCTCTGACCGGGGGAAAGTCTGTCGAGTTTCTCTCTTATGAGTTTGATCTTCATCCTCTCGGACTCGGCTTTGCGTCTCATCGAATTGTTAAGTTCATCAAAATAGAACTCAATTGTATCGATATATCCGGCAATCTCGGGAACCGCAAGTTCCGCTGCAGCCGAAGGTGTCGCTGCCCTCACGTCCGCTGCAAAATCGCAGATTGAGAAATCGGTTTCATGACCGACAGCCGAAATAATCGGAACTTCGGAATTGAAAACGGCATAGGCTACTTTCTCTTCGTTAAACGCCCACAAATCTTCCAAAGAACCGCCGCCGCGGCCTACGATTATCACATCAACGCCCGCCTTCTCAAGAGTTTCGATGCCGGTGACTATACTGTCGCACGCCGCATCACCCTGAACGATTGCAGGATAAAGAATAAGCTGTATATATGGATTTCTGCGCTTCGATACCGTAATAATATCTCTTACCGCAGCTCCCGTCGGTGCCGTTACTATTCCGACCTTTGACGGGCATTTCGGAAGCGGTCTTTTGAATTCTTCGTCGAAAAGACCTTCCGCCTTAAGCTTACGTTTAAGTTCCTCAAACTTAGCGGCGAGCACGCCTTCACCGTCCGGCGCGGCATCTTTAACATATATCTGATACTTGCCGTCACGCACATAGACATCGATGTTTCCACGAACGACAATGGCCGAACCGTCCTGAATTCTGAATGACAGACGTCTCGCATTCGAAGCAAACATAACGCACGAAATCGCTCCGCCCGCGTCTTTCAGGGTAAAATAAATATGCCCCGAGGAATGATATTTGCAATTGCTGACTTCTCCCGAAACAGATACATCACCAAGCAAATAATCTTCCTGGAACATCTTCTGAATGTACGTATTGATTTGGGTAACCGAATAAGTACTATGCATCCTATTCGGTCTTGGCAAACTTCGCAAGAATGCCGTTTACAAGAGCTCCCGCACCGTCCTGACCGTACTTCTTTGCAATTTCAACCGCCTCGTTAATGGCTACCGATGCCGGAACCGTATCATCATAATGTATCTCATACAGAGCAAGTCTTAATATTGCAAGTTCAACTTTACCGAGTCTGTCGATACTCCAGCCCGTTACATTCTCGCTTAACTTCGAATCAAGCTCGGGAAGTTTCTCTCTGATCAGATTAAATTTCTCCGAAATGTAATTTTTCTCCTTGTCATCGACATCATCGGCATCAAGTTCAAAAAACATCTCTTCAAGATAAGGAATCTCATCTTTATCATTGAATTCAATCTGAAAAAGAAGTTTAAAAATATGCTCTCTTGTTAATTTTCTTCTCATATAAACTCCAAGTTCTATTTGTCTTTGGGAAGATCCACAAAGGCTATTCTTATATTAACGTCACTGACTTCAAGACCAAGCATGGTTTCAATGGCGGTTTTGACTTTATCCTGGACATTTCTGCAGGTCTCGGGAACATTGCTTCCGTATTTAATTCCAATGGCCATGTCCAAAGCAACCTTACGGTCTTTAATCACAACTTTGACACCCTTCGGAGCTTTATGAATACCCATTTTGTTGATAAGTTCACCCTTTAAGTTGTCAGCAACCGAAACGACACCGTCAACTTCAGTTGCGGCAATCGCTGCAATAATGGGAACAACATCATCCGCTACACGTACATAACCGATTTTCTCTGTATTTCCGGCCATATTCAAACCCTCCTGTTTATATAAAAGTATTAAATCTTCAAACGTATAAAAAATGTATAAAAACTCTCACTATCCTTAATATTATACCAAATCTGTGTGATTTTGCATAGTATTTTTGAATCAGTGCAACTTGAACGCCAGTGTGAACTGGTCATCATTCATAGCATATGAAAGCGTATCTCCCGCCACATTCACATAATCGAATATTTCCTGATTGGTAATAAGCTCATTCTGCATATACTGATAACACAGGCTGTCCGAACATTTAATCGTCAATATCCCCTTGTTTGTCGCGTATGCTTTCGTAAACGCTTTCTTAAGTCTTCTTCTGTCAATTGTTGTAAAATACAAATCTTCTTTTACAAAATAATTCGATTCCGTCGCAACACACCTCGGCGGTTCGATAACATTGTCGATTGTATGTGTTCTGCAAATCTCTTCGGTCGTTATCAGAAGATAATCGTAATTGATGGACGACAAAGCTTTGCTGTTGCTCTCTCCTCCCGTATACGATGAATCTCCCCATGTCGGATCGACGTAATAATATGCGTTGTCAATATACACGAGGTTCCACGCATGGGCCTCGCCGTCACCGACATAACCGGTTACCATCGTACATTTGACACCCACAAGCCCAAGCAGATACTGAAATGCCTTCGCATATCCCTGGCAGACCGATTTGCCGTAGGCAAACACCGAGCACATATTCTGATTCTCGGGTGCTTCCAAATCGTATTCGGTATTCAGAATAATAAACTCGTATGTATATTTAACTTTCTCGTAATCGGTGGCCTTCGAACTTACGGCTGCAAGAAATCTGTCCCGATATGCCCGAATCGTTCTGTTCATGTCGGTTACTTTTTTGACATCCATCGTATAATGTCCCTGAAACGAAATCTTGGTGATTATATTTCCGAAACGGCTAATCTTATAATCATATCCCTGAATGTAAAAGATTTCCGGGTGGTCCTGAAGGACACAGTTGTAGGTGTAGTCAATATCGTCCAGACTGATTGAGCAAAGATAAGTTGACGGGTACATTCCGCTTAAAAGAATGTAGATTTCGGCATACAGCTGATGACACTCCGGTCTCATCATATCGTATGAGAAAAGACCGGTTGATTCATACATAACCTGTGCCAGATTCTGTCCGGTTATTCCGTTTGCAGCCCGGTCATCGATATCATCTTTTGTCAGCTGTGAATCCAACTGAGGCTCAATCGGTTCAACAGTAATCTCAGTCGATTCTTCTCCGGGTACATTTGTTATGTTCCCACCGTAATTCTCGCTTAAATAATAATCGCCAAGTCCCGTCGTATCTTCCGTTTCGGCTATCTCTGAAACACCTGTCTCAAACTGTTTGTCGAGATTTGTGGTAACTATCAGCAATGCTGCCATAAAAGCCAGGAAAATACTGATAAGAATAATGTATTTTTTCAAAAGAAATACCTCTGATTAAAACTATTCTCTTCCAAACTCCGAAAGCACCAGACCTTCATTTCTGTCAAGCGTCATGCCCACGCTCCAGGGATTGACAAACAGAAGAAGCGGATTTCCTTTCATGTCTTTTACCTTCTTCATATCCGAAGTTCCGACAATCTTTGAAACATCTATTTCGTCTTTGTTCTCAATCCATCTGATATGTTCATAAGCAAGCGGTTCAAGTTTGATTTCGACATTGTACTCATTCTCAAGTCTGTATTTTAAGACTTCAAACTGAAGCACGCCTACAACGCCGACAATTATCTCTTCCATACCTGTATTGAACTCCTGGAAGACCTGAATTGCACCTTCCTGTGCAATCTGTGTAATTCCTTTTGTAAACTGCTTACGCTTCATTGTATCAACCTGACGAACCCTTGCAAAATGCTCGGGTGCAAATGTAGGTATGCCTTCGTACATGAATTTTTTACCCGATGTACAAAGCGTATCGCCGATAGAAAAAATACCGGGATCGAAAACACCGATAATATCGCCTGCGTAAGCTTCGGAAAGAATCTTCCTGTCATCCGCCATAATCTGCTGAGGCTGCGAAAGTTTCATACTCTTGCCGCCCTGCATATGATATACGTCCTTGGAAGCGTCGAACTTGCCCGAGCAGATTCGCATAAAAGCAACTCTGTCACGGTGAGCCTTATTCATATTGGCCTGAATCTTGAAAACAAATGCACTGAATGCATCCTCCGTCGGAACAATCTCGCCGATATCGGCTTTTCTCGGGAGCGGTGTTGTCGCCATCTTCAAGAAATTCTGAAGGAAAATTTCAACGCCGAAGTTTGTAAGAGCCGAGCCGAAGAATACGGGAGTCAGCTTACCTTTTCTGACCTGTTCAAGGTCGAATTCCGAGCTTGCTCCGTCAAGGAGTTCGATTTCCTCAAGAAGTTTCTCGTAGAATTCGTCGCCGACAGCCTTTCTTGCGGCAGCTTCATCATCGATTGAAACCTTCTCAACATTTCCTTCCTTGGTACCTTTCTCGGTATCTGAGAACATTGTAATCATTCTGTCTTCTCTGGTAAAAATACCCTTGAAAGCTTTACCGCTTCCGATGGGCCAGTTTATCGGACAGGTCGCAATTCCGAGTTCTTTTTCAACATCGTCGAGAAGATCGAATGTATCGTTGGAATCACGGTCAAGTTTATTGATAAAAGTGAAAATGGGAATTCCTCTCATGGCGCAGACTTTGAAAAGTTTACGCGTCTGTGCCTCAACACCCTTCGAACAGTCGATAACCATTACCGCCGAATCCGCAGCCATCAAAGTTCTGTAAGTATCCTCCGAGAAATCCTGATGTCCCGGAGTATCCAGAATGTTGATGCAGTAGTCGTCATACTCAAACTGAAGAACCGATGATGTAACGGAAATACCTCTTTCTTTCTCAATTTCCATCCAGTCGGATACCGCATGTCTGGCTGTTGCCTTTCCTTTTACGCTTCCCGCGAGATTAATTGCTCCTCCGTATAAAAGAAACTTCTCCGTGAGCGTTGTTTTACCGGCATCCGGGTGAGAAATAATCGCGAATGTCCTTCTTCTGTTGATTTCTTTGTCAAATGTTCCCAATGTTATATCCTCTTTCTTGTGTAATTATATAAGCGGTTCGGCACCGAGATTCTCTTCTGCACCAAGAATCTTAAGCACTGTGGCCGCAATAACGGAGAAGCTCTCCTTCGTACCGAAATTAACCGGTTTCATGTTCTTTGAATACATGATAAAAGGAGTATGCTCTCTCGAATGATCTGTGGAAACCGTATATCCGGGATCGCAGCCGTGGTCGGCCGTAATCATAAATACATCGTCATCCCTTAATTTAGCCAGGAATTCAGGAAGTCTTGCATCGATTTGTGCAAGTGCGTTCGCATATCCGGGGATATCGTTTCTGTGACCGTAAACCATATCCGTATCGACAAGATTTACAAACATAAGTCCGTCAAAATCCCTGTCCATCCACTCGTTTAATCTGTCCATGCCGTCCGAATTGTTCTTGGTATATACGTAATCCGTAATACCTCGTCCGGCGAAAATGTCGTTTATTTTACCGATTGCAAGTACATCCTTACCTGCATCGGTTGAAACATCGGGCATGGTTGTCGCCGTAGGTGCGAGGGGGAAATCGGGTCGGGTGGAAGTTCTTGTATAGTTGGCGCTCGTACCGATAAAAGGTCTCGCGATAACTCTTCCGACTCCGTGCTCACCCTGTAAAATTTCTCTTGCAATCCGACAGTCTTTGTAAAGCTCCTCAAGCGGAACTTTCTCCTCATGAGCCGCTATCTGAAATACCGAATCGGCCGATGTGTATACGATTAAATCTCCGGTCTTTAAGTGTTCGTCACCGTAATCGTTGATAACAACGGTTCCGCTGTATGTCTTGTTGCATAAAACTCCGCGTCCCGTTCTTCTTGAGAATTCATCAAGAATCTCTTTCGGGAATCCGTTCGGATAAGTCGGAAGCGGATTCTTTGAAACAACGCCCGCGATTTCCCAGTGTCCGATTGTAGTATCCTTGCCTTTTGATTTCTCCTTAAGGCGCGCAACCGAAGCTTTAATTTCTCCGTCAAGATTAAGTCTTTCGGGATGATTTGAATCATGAAACCATGATGCTGCATTGTCTCTAACGCCGTCAATCTGAAAAAATCCGAGTTTGGCCATATTGTCAAAATTGAAATTTGTATTACCCATACAGCTTCTGAGTGTGTTGGTACCTGCATCGCCGTAATCCGCAGCGTCAGGAAGTTCACCGATACCGAAACTGTCAATTACCGTTAAAAATACTCTGCCCATAATATATCCCTCCTTTATGAAATGCATCTGTCGTAACCCCTTACGAGATATGCATAGTAAGCATAATTTAACACTTTATTTTATCACATATGCATCTATCATACAACCATATTAAATCCGATTCATTTTCAGTGCTGCCTGCAACATGCATAAAAAAAGGAAGGACGTTTCATCCTTCCAAGTTTCAGGTTATTCAAAACAGCAGAAAACACTGCCTTACTCTCGGCAAAAGCCACGAGAACAAGGCAGTGTTAGTATTAAATGTATATTTCGATTATGCCTGAGGGCAATCCTTGATTGAGAAGCTCATTCTTCCCATCTTATCCTTACCAAGGCAGATAACTCTTACAGTATCACCAAGTGTAAGAACATCTTCTACATGGTCGATTCTCTTCTTGTCAATCTTGGAGATATGAACCATACCTTCCTTACCGGGAGCAAACTCAACGAATGCACCGAACTCTTTGATTGAAACAACCTTACCTGTGAAAATCTGTCCTTCTTCAAATTCGGTAACGATGGTCTTGATCATATCAACTGTCTTGTCCATCATCTCCTTGTCTGTTCCGCAAACAGATACAGCACCGTCATCTGTAATATCAATCTTGCATCCTGTACGTGCAATAATCTCGTTGATTGTCTTTCCTCTCTGGCCGACAACTTCACCAATCTTCTCGGGATCAATCTTAATCTGGATAATCTTGGGAGCAAATTCGCCAACTTCCTTACGAGGCTCTGCAATAGCAGGCTTCATGCAGGTATCCATGATGAAAAGTCTTGCTTCACGACATCTTGCGATAGCGCCTTCAACGATAGGACGTGTAAGACCGTGAATCTTGATATCCATCTGAATAGCTGTGATACCGTCTGTTGTACCTGTTACCTTAAAGTCCA
>JAKSSB010000120.1 GCA_024403285.1 Lachnospiraceae bacterium
GTGATCGTTTACTCCGATATATTTAATGTCTTTTGATATTGTCATATTAATTCCTTTACATATCGAACAGGAGGGAAATCCCTCCGTTCGGCCCGCCGGCCGTGTTACCTTATACGGCCGTGTGAATAAATACAAAACGGGAAGCGGCATAGCATTGCCGTTTCCCGTCTCCTACAAAAACCAATTGTCAAAAATTACTTGAAATATCTGTCAAGCAAACCTTTAAGTGCTTTTCCGTGACGAGCCTCGTCACGAGCCATCTCATGAACAGTGTCATGTATTTCATCGAGGTTATTCTTCTTGGCGCACATCGCAAGATCGGTCTTGCCCGCCGTTGCACCGAATTCACACTCGACTCTCCACGCAAGATTCTCTTTTGTCGAAGCTGTCATCTTCGAACCGAGATCCTCTCCGAGCAGTTCCGCAAATTTAGCTGCATGTTCAGCCTCTTCGTAAGCGGCTTTCTCCCAGTAAAGGCCAACTTCGGGATATCCCTCACGATGAGCAATTCTGGCCATGCACAGATACATTCCGACTTCCGAACACTCGCCTTCGAAGTTAGCTTTCAGCTGTTCGAAAATGAACTTCTTGTCTTCGTCGCTGATTGCCGGATTGTTCTTAACAGTCTTGCCGTAAACTCCGAATACATGCTCTGCAGCGAGTTCCATCTCTCCTTCGATTTTCTTGAAAGATGCTCCTTTTGCATGACATACGGGGCATTCTGCAGGGGGTTCTTCACCTTCATGAACGTATCCGCATACGGGGCATACCCATTTCGTTGCTTTCTTTTCGTTTTCTGCCATTAGTTTTATCTCCTTTTATTAAATTTTGTTTTTGTAAAGACTTTGGAAACTATAACAGTTATCTCTCTTTTCAAAGACACTCTCAATACGCCCTAAAATACTTTTCCAAAAACATGATAACAAAATTGTGATGTTCTGACAACCTTGTTGCGAAGCAACTATTTGGTTCTCCATTTTGCATACAGTATCACATTTTTTTGTACACTTCTGTCTATCTTGGTCACCTTGTTGGAGAATGTTTTGGAAGCCGGATTGTAATTATCGTACCAGCCTTCGAAAACATTTCTTGCGTGAACAACTCATATACCAAATATACGTTTTCCCTGTTTCACCGCTGTTTTGATTAAGAAAGCAAAGCTCCGCAAACATAACAGTTTGCGAAGCTTTCAAAGGATGAAATTACTTTCTTGTGAAATTCATAACACTTCCGTTCTCGATGTATTCCCACGACATCGAATTTCCGTTAATCGTTACCGCATAAATGGATGTCGGAACAAGGTCTGAGTATACAGAAATCTTATCTCCGTTTATCTCGTATCTGCCTTCGAAAGTCGTCTCCATTTCGGGCGGTGTCAGGAAGATTTCCGATCTCGTATAAGTCATATCGTCGTATAACGTCCACGTAACCTGCTTAACATCGTTTGAGGTTACCCAGCTTCCAACGATTTCACCCGCGAGCCCGGGTTTCGTTGAAACGGGGGATTCCGATACCTCTTCCGTTTTGTTTCCGCTGCATGCACACAGCGAAAGAACTACAAGTGCCAAAAGTACTGCTACAATTCTTTTCATATTCTGCTTTTCTCCTTAAAAATTCCTTCCCACACAATACATCCCCATCAAAAAACTATACATTACGTTATCCGTTTTGTCCAGTATCTTCCTTTTAGGTTCAATATTAAAAAATTATCCCGGGGCGGCCGTTTTCTTTTACTCTGCGTTCAGTTCCTCAAGCTCGGTTTCGGTTTCCAGCATCCGTTCAAGGACACTGTCAATCGTATGCTCCGTCTCATCAAGTTCTGCCTGAAGTTCCATGAGTTTAACATAATCGTTCGCATAATCCGGATTCATGAGTTCCAGCTTGAGTTCGTTTGCTCTTTCTTCGTTTTCGGCAAGCATTTTTTCGTATTTCTCAAGCTGCTTTTCCAGCCTGGATTTTATTTTACCGGGATTGTAATATGTCTTTTTATCGAAAACATCATTAAGCGACGGTGCTTCCGGTTTCTTTCCGTTCGAGGCAGCGTTTTTCCTAAGTTCCGCATCTTTGACAATATCACCGATAATGCCGGCTTCTCTTTTACGCTTCTCCTCAAGATATGCATCATAACCGCCGTCGTAGAGACGCACCCCGTCGTTCGAAAACTCCAGTATTCCTGTCGCAATCTGTCTGATAAAATAGCGGTCGTGCGATACGAACAAAACCGTGCCGTTGAAGCTTTGAAGCATCTGTTCAAGCGCTTCTTTGCCAATCATATCCATGTGGTTCGTCGGCTCATCGAGGATTAAAAGATTCGGCTTCGTGTAAAACATCTTGCAAAGAGCAAGTCTCACAAGTTCGCCTCCCGAAAGCTGTCCCATCTTCTTCTCGACTTCCTCACCCGAGAACATAAACGCGCCAAGCGCACTTCGTACGTCGTTTCGAAGAAGCTTAGGATAACGTTCCCAGAAGTTATCGAGAACCGTCTGCTCCGGGTCGGCATTGTTGATAACCGCCTCCTGCTGATCGAAGTAGCCGTAATCGACGTTCGTTCCAATGGTAAAAGAACCGCCGAGCGGCGGAATGATTCCGACAAGCGTTTTCAAAAGAGTCGACTTGCCTTTGCCGTTTTCTCCGAGAATTGCGATTCTCTCTTTCTTGTGAAGTGAAAAAGTCACTTCCGAAAGCACGGAATCATAACCGATTCGCAGTCTGTTCGTAAGAATTACGTCGTTGTAACTTTCCCTTAACGGTTCAAAGAGCGCGTGAAAAGATTTCGTGTCGAAACGCACCGGTTTTTCGACTTTGACCATATGCTCTATGGCCATGCGCTTCGAACGCGTAGCCGCAACCTTCGTCGGCGTATTCTTCCACTTTTCTATCCATTCGGTAAGTCTTGCGATTTCCTTCTGCTGAAGTTCGTAATCTTTTTCCTGCTTAATGAGGTTTTCTTCCTTGCGCTTCATAAAAGCCGAGTAGTTGCCCGGATATCTTTTAATCTTCCCATATTCGATTTCATAGGTTACATCAATTACGCGGTCAAGAAACATTCGGTCATGCGATACGATGATAACCGCTTTGTCGTATGTTTTAAGATACTCTTCAAGCCACTCGATTGTCGGAAGATCCAGATGGTTGGTCGGCTCGTCCAAAAGCATGATGTCCGGACGTCCCAAAAGAAGTTTGATAAAAGCAATCTTCGTCTGCTGTCCACCGGAAAAACTTCCGATTGGGCGCCTTAAATCTTCAAGCGCAAAGCCGAACTTCTGAAAAATAATCTCCATATCCGTCCGCCACGTATAACCGTGAAGAGCTTCCATTTTCTTCTGAAGGAAATCGTATTCCGACAGAAGCTTCTTTTCTTCGCTTTCGCCGCGTCCAAGCAAACTCTCGATTTCAGCCATTCTTTGCTCGCACTCGAAAACTGCTGCCAGTGCTTTTTTAATTTCGTCTTCGACGGTTATGTCGCCGTCTTCAAAACTGATCTGCCGAAGAAAACCTATCTCCTGTTTGCCGGCCATCTCAATTCCGCATTCTTCGTCACTGTCGAGATTGCTCATCTCAATATCACCTGCAATCAGTTTCAGCAGAGTTGTCTTGCCGCAGCCGTTCCGTCCGACCACGGCGATTTTCTCATTTTCATGTACTTCAAAATTAACATCCTCCAGTATGACATTTGCCGCATACTGAACGATTGCGTGTTTTATTCTGTATTTCAATTGTCCTATCCTTATTCTTACTTGGTTTTCGCGTCCTTATAGATGTACTGATTGCTGATTTTCCTTCATCTGTTCAAGGTCTGTATATGTTACCCGATTTACGGTGACAACATAAGTGTCATTACCGGATTTCTTTTCTTCTTAATACTTGCAGATGATGACAACTGTCAAAATCACAGCAATAAGAATAACTATACCTCCGCACACTCTTGTAAGCGTTGTTTTCCCGTGACCGTCTTTCATATCCCTCACCGCTCCGAGCAGGAAGGAACATTTGCCCATACATAAGAGTATTCCCACAACCACAAGTATAGTAATAATAAAAATTGCAATTACCGTTTCCACCGTATTCACTATCTCTACCTCTTATCATTTCTGCTCATAAGTTCCGCCTTGTTCTTAACGGCATCAGCCAGGGCTTCTTTGGTCCACTTACTGATAAAGTCGGTCTTCGCTTCCGTATAGGCGTCTCTGTTGTGCTCGTATTTGCTCCACAGATCCAGTTTTAAGGCCTCATATTCCTTCGCTACGTCGGGATGCTCGTTCAGATAATCGCGAAAATACAACTCGTCATTGTCTCCGGTGTATCTTAAGTGAATATGATACACCTTGTCCGCAAAGCCGTCTTTGGTATATCCCTTATTTAAGGAGATTCTCTGCTCATCGACAGACATTACGATAAATCCGTTTTGTTTCATGATATCCGCCACATTTCCGATATTCCCGCCCGGAGATACCTCGACCAAAACATCAATGATGTTTTTGGCCCATATACCTGATATTGCGGTACTTCCGATGTGACTTATTCTGTCAACATGGCAGTCTGACAGAATTGTCTGTAAAAAGTTCTCGATTTCTCTGTAACTGTCTTTCCATTCATCGTTATGCTCAACCAGAAAAATCGGAAACAGTTCCCATAATTCTTCCAGTGTCATTTCCGAAAGTTCTTTGCCCATCATCGCGTACTTCCCTTTGGATTCTTCCTCATTCTCAGAATAATCAAGAAATTTCCGTGTATATCCGATATAATCGCATATTTCACCTCTTGTGACCTTCGTCATCACAATTTCAATCCCATATCTTTATAATACTCAAAAAGCATTTCTTTGGATATGGGAATTTCATTTCCTTCCAGTTCTTTATATACAAGTGTCGTAAGATTCGAAAGGCTCATCCATAAATCCTTTGTATCTTCGCTGTAAACGAGCGTACTTCTGATATCATTTTTCGCCTCGTCGGGTAACTTATCCATATCGTGATTGCAGCCGCTTTCCAGTCTATATCTGTCGCCCAGCAAATCAACATATACTCTTCTGATATAATCAAGTTCACCGATAGCTCTTAAAAAGTTATTTCTGTAAATCGCAACAGCTGCGTGCATCATGCGGGCCCAAACAGAATCACATGCCGCTTCTATGTCTTTCTGCTGTTTATTTCCGTATATGCTATCGTCCATCCATTCTCTTGACTTATTCATTTTATCTTCGACAACGCCCGTATTGTCGTATATAACTTTATATTCCGGTTTTCTGGCAGCTGCATACTCGTATCCGCCAAATCCCATATCAATTTCCAACAGATTAGACAAGACTATCACCAGGAGATGACTTGCTTCAGCCTTTTTGCAATACTGAATTTCGTATTGGGAGGAAATTTTATCCCTCATGTAATCCATTACTTCGCTCATCGAAGAATCAGTATCCAGTGCGATGACAAAATCCAAATCACTTTTCTCGTCGTGGTATCCGTATGCTCCCGAACCAACCTGAACCAACGATACTATCCCGGTGTTTTCCTTTGAAATTGAAAGAATAAAATCAAAAACTTCCTGCCTGTCTTTTGCTTCAAATATCTTTTTCATAAAAATCTCCTTTCTCGCTCCGATTTGTCATCGTCTATAAAACTTAAATTTATTCATTTCTTCCTTGGCGCCGGCAGTTCATTGAACATCGCTTCCAGCAAATCTCGCAGAAAAGCCTTGTTATCAACATCATCCACGAGGATCATTTCCTTTGCACCATCATACGGCAGTTCCAAATCAGCATCAGGCATCATTGTCACAGCAGATTTTGTCGGCTTTACCAAAAAACGATCATCATAGATACCTCCCACCACCTTGCCGCGATAATATATAATGTATTCCCCCATCATCGCCCGAGATGAAATTTCATGCAGCTCCGAAAGCTGCTCCAATATGAAATCCAAATACTCTTTACTTGATGCCATTTTACACCACCTTTATCATTATCATCTCCATTGGCTGTTCATACCCGGGAACATCTACGACGAATCCTCCGCGATCCTTATATCCCAACTTGCGATAGAAGTGCTGTGCATCCTCATCGACCTGAGTGGATGTCATCATCATCCCAAATTAGCATAATCTTCTTTTAATATAGAATACCATACTTCATCAATAATTCCCTGATTACAAAATCCCGCACTTCTCAATGTTCCTTCGTAGGTCATTCCCATTTTTTGCATTACTCTTCCGGATTTTGGATTATTCTTATCGT
>JAKSSB010000121.1 GCA_024403285.1 Lachnospiraceae bacterium
GTCAACAACTTTTTTATTATTTTTTATTTTTTTGTAAAAGAGTCGGATTTATTTTCCTGAAGAAACTCTCGTTCCGTCATCGGATACGGTAATTTCGCCCCTCTGTTCCGCCATTGAAATTGCGGCATTTGCAAGTCTCTCACCGGCCGCATCCGCTTTGGGACAACCGAGTGTTTTGGCAAGTGTATCTATAACATCTTCCCAGTCAAGAGAAATATTGTTCTTAACAATTTCGACAACTGCATTGACTGCTTCTTCCGGTGCAACTTCACAAAGAAGTCTCAAACCGGACTTTGAAATCTCATCATCCGCTTTCGAACATCTGTAAATTCCGTATGACCTTGAATCTTCCTCCGACTTCCAGTAGAATTCTTCTCCGCCGCACTGAGTCGTGTAGAAACTCATTCCCGAAAGCGCTTCTTCAAGTCTTTCGTCAACCTTCGGAGTTATTCTGGTAATTCCCCAGAATGACACGATTCTTTTCTTCAGATAATTCTTCGAAATGGGTGCTTCGGTATCGATAATGAATCCGGCAACCTTCGTAATCTGAATATTGTTACTCATTGCCTTGAAATCATCAGGCTCGCCGAGGGCATTTCTTTTGAAGAATACATAGTCACTTTTGACAGTATTTACTTCGGCCTTTTTTAATGACATATATCCGAGTGTGCTGTCAGCTCCGTTTACGACAGTATCGACTTCGCCGCTTTCTTCTTCGTTACCTTCTGTTTCGTTTCCTACGGCTTCGTTTCCTTCTGTTTCTTTACTTTCGTTTTCGTTGCTTTCGTTTTCGCTGCTTTCGGCTTTGCTGCCATCGGCTTCCGCTGCCTTTCTTTCCGCTTCAAGAAGGGCCTGTTCTGCTTTCTCTTTTTCTTTTCTGATTTCCGCTACGGCTGTCTCAATTCTCTCTTTTATTTTACCGAGTTCACGTTCCGGAGTGTCGAACCAGTCAAGCGTCCAGACTCTGTGAATGCGCCATCCCAGACCTTCAAGAACCGAAGGCTGCAGAATATTCCTGTCTCTTGCCGTCTTTGCAGAGTAATAGTTCTCGCCGTCAATCAGAATACCGAGGCAGTATTCATCGGGATTCTCGGGATTGATGATACCGATGTCAATCTTGAATTCCGAAGAACCGATATCGCATTTTGCCTTATAACCTTCTTTTGTAAGCTCGGCCGTAATAGCTTTTGCGACGTCGGAGTTGCGGAGTGTCTTACTCTCGTTTCTGACATAAAAAGCATTTTTGCCTTTAGCCGCAAACTCCAAAAATCCCTTGAGTCCCAGTACTCCTTCCGCCGTTGTACGCTCGGAATTGATCTGTTCCGGACGAAGCGTGGAATAAATCAGCATCTCTTTACGGGATCTTGATATTGCAACATTAAGTCGCCTCCAGCCGCCTTCCTGATTAAGAGGTCCGAAGTTCATTCCGACTTTACCGTCCTTATCGGGACCGTAGCCCACCGAGAGCAGAATGACATCCCTTTCATCACCCTGGACCTTTTCAAGATTCTTGATAAAAATCGGCTCTTCAAGTTCCAGGCTCGCTCTGGCCGCAGCATCATCTTTGCTTAATGCCTCGGCAAGCATATCATCAATCAGGTTCTGCTGAACCACGCTGAATGTTACGACACCGATTGTATCGTGACATCTTGCGGGATTTTTAAGTCTGGCAAGAATTTCAGCCACAATCTGCTCCGCTTCCGCCTGATTCTGTTTGGTTTTGCCTCTGTCGTAGAATCCGTCGACTTCAATAAGTTTAACCTGCGAAATCAGATCGTTCGGTGAAGGGAACGACAGAAGTTTATTGTCATAGTATGCCATATTGCTGTACGCAATAAGACTTTCATGCCTTGAACGGTAATGCCATAAAAGATGCTGTTCGGGCATACTTATTGCAAGGCAGTCATCGAGAAGGCTTTCCATATCCTCAACTTCTAAGTTTTCTTCATCCTGCCTGTTATTCATAAAGAACGTGGTCGGAGGGAGCTGTTTCGGATCGCCGACAACAATTACATTCTCACCTCTGGCAAGTGCACCGACAGCCTCACCCGTCGGAATCTGAGAAGCCTCATCAAAGATAACAAGGTCGAATTTCGGGAATGACGGATCGATGTACTGAGCGACCGAAATCGGGCTCATGAGCATACAGGGACACATTCTCCGTAAAAGAGTCGGAATCTCGTTGAAAAGTTTTCTGATAGGCATCGCTCTTCTCGGATTCTTAATCTGTTTCTGTAAAATACCCACCTCGGAAGAGCTTGATATTCCCTCTCCGCTTCTCGGAATATTGGCACTTAATTTAGCCACTGTTTCTTTTACCGAAAGAATTTCGAACTGTTCGCTTACTTCACGGAAATTATCGATGGTGGCGTTGAAGCCGGCGCCGTTGAAATGGGCGAGAACCGGGTTGGAGCTGATATAATTCGTGGCCGCAGACTTTCCGAATGCACATCTGAATGCACTTTCAAAGCAACCGCTTTCAAGCGTTCCGTTTCTGAATTCCACTACAATATCGCCGATTCCCGCATCACAGAGTTCTTTTTCCTTGATGCAGAATGCGGCGTACGAACGCATCTCTTCCTTATTGGCAATCCATTTGTCTATTGATTCGAGCATGGCTGAAATGAAATCGTCTGCTTCGAAGAAATCGTTCCAGTTAAGGCCGTACTTAGTGATAAGACTGTTCTCGAAACCGAGTCCCTTGATTCGAAGCGACAAAAATTCGTTCAGAGTCTGAGCATTTGATGTAAGGAATCCGACGAAAGAACCGTCGGAAATATGGCCGGTGAGAGTCTTTCTGATTTCATCGGAAACATTGCCCGAACTTATCGCAAGACAAAGTTCGCGATTTGCGTTGTATGCTGCTGCCAGTGCATTCCAGTCGGTATTCTCGCCGTTGTAAAGTCCTGCGAACTCGCCGGCGAATTTCTCATCTGTGCCGCAGGACGATGAAACAGCCTTAAAGTTCTCAATCTGCTGATACAGGCTTTCCAGTTTGTCTTCTGTCACGGCGGTCGGATTTACGGCCTGAAAAGCAAGTTCTTTTACCAAAGAGGATACTTCCTTCTTTCTGGAAAGAAGCCATTTGCCCTGCGCCGCAATGAGTCTTTGACGCGCAGCCGCAACGTCGTAGGCAAGCACCGTAGGTTTGAATACGGATAAAAGAGCTGCCTTCGCATTCATGTATTCGATTCCGGCTTTGATTCTGCTTTCGATATAATCCTTACGCACTTCGGCGTCATTGCCTTCAATCAGCGCAGGAAGAATTCCCTGCATTTTCGAAGAAACCGAAAGAACATTTTCAAGCCACATAAGTTCTGAAACCGAAAGAACGGTGTCGTTAATCAGGCTTCCCGAAAATGACGGAATAATCTTCTGTTCGCTTTCGAGGATTTCACGGTATTCGCAAAGTTCCTTCTCCCAGTCTTCACGCATCTGCATCGAGTAATCGCTAAATCTGAAACTCTTGAGAGGATGCGCCGAGATATCTCCGCACTCTTTTGAAACCGTCGCATAATCCGACAGCAAAACTCTGCATTTGTCAAACTGCTCCGACGAAATATTCGCAGCCCATTCTCCGGTAAAAGAAACTTTGCCGTCAGTCGAGGCATTTGTCTCATACATTCCGATAAGCTCGTAAACCGAAAATCCGTTGTGGCGCTTCGCATGGAGTTCATTTACTATCTCATTTAATCTGCTTCGCTGTTCATACAGTTTCGAGGCAATCGCTTCGTACTCCGCAGGCGACTCAAGATTTGAAACTTCAAGGGTCTTCGCCAGCTGTGCAAAAACAGCACTCTTCTGTGCTTTGTTTGAATGAAGTTCAAGACAGAACGGATCGAGTCCGACTTTGGCCAGACGGTTCTGAACCACGCTTAATGCCGCCATCTTCTCTGCTACGAAAAGAACAGACTTGCCCTGATAAAGCGCATTTGCAATCATATTTGTAATGGTCTGGCTCTTGCCCGATCCGGGAGGTCCGTGAAGGACGAAACTTTCTCCCTTAGCGGCGGTCTCAATAGCCACCAGCTGTGATGAATCCGCACTCATAACAACAGCCATGTCCGAAGGTTTGAGACGCTCATCCGGATTGTCGAAATCGGATTCTTTAATCGGGCTGTCCCAGGTCATTCTTCCTTCGATAAGGCTCTTAACAACTTTGTTTGATAAAATCTCGTCCGAACGGTTCTTCAAATCGTTCCACATGATGAAACGGCTGAATGAGAAAATTCCCAGGAAGCAGTATTCCTTGACATCCCAGTGTTCTTTTTCCATAACGCTCTGACGAAGAGTATTCAGAATAAGCGGAATATTTATTCCGTGTTCGTCATTCGGAAGCGGGTCGAGTCCGCCGATGTCCATGCCGAAGTCCTGGCGCAAAAATTCAAGCAGAGTTACATTGAACTGAGCTTCCTCGTCACGGACTTTAATCTTATATGTCTTCTCCTGAAGTTTCTTGGTAATGTCGACAGGTATAAGAATTAACGGAGCAAAGCGTTCCTTGTTCGTTCCTTCTTCATACCATTTCAAGAATCCCTCCGCAAGGTAAAGGGTATTCGAGCCGTTCTCTTCCAGCGAAAGTTTCGCCTGGCGGCTTAAATATTTCATTGAGTTCTCTAAATCTTTTCCCTGTAAAAAAGTTCTGATTCGCTTGTTGGAAAACTCCGATTCGGAATTTACTTTGGCCCACTCGCTGAATTCGCCGTCGAGATCGTATATTTTATCCTCGCCGGGAGTAAACTTCGACTCTGCGGGGACTTCGGAAATATTGAAAACCTCACCGTCCGAAAGTTCATCCTCAAGTCTCGCCAGACTGGGTGTCATAAGCTGAACCACACTCTTGTTGACTCTGAAATTAAGAAGCGGATTGCGAAGACTCAGATCAAGAAGTTTTCTCTCCCAGAGTTTCTGTTTAGTCATTACATTCTGCTCAACTTCTGTAACAACGCCGGTTCTCGATAAATCTTCCGGTTCTCTCACCTTTCCTTTCGGTCCGTCATACTCGACAAGGCGCACTTCGCCGTTCTCGGTAACCTTCGCCGGAAGCGGATAAATACCGCAGCCTCTGCATCTTGCTATATCAATTGCTTCTTCAAAATTTTCTTCTTTTTTGAGATTCTCGAGTCCGCGCAAAACAGCCGCTTCAAAACCGGCTTCCTGTCCGGCCGTAGCAAACGTTGCCTCGAAAAGAACAATCTCGTCTATGCCTTCGGCAACTCTTTTACCGAGTGCCGTACAATCGTCCTGAACACAGTTCGTGAACATGCTTTCGGAAAGCCAGCATCCCACGTAAGCATGACTCTTCTCAAGAACAATAATCGGATGAAGTCCCATCGCCTCAAGGAGTGAAGCAAGAAGAACCGACAGATCAAGACACGTACCCTGCTTGTTCGTAAGCACTTCGTCTACCGTTCTGATTTTCTGGCTGCCGCTTCGATACGATGCGGGCGGAACAATATATGCAACCGCTTCTGCTCTGAGCGCTTCATATGCAGCCGCAACCTGCTTGCGCACTTCGTTCGGATTCTTGGACATATATCCGGTAATAGCGGGATTGCCGCACCACTGTTCCAGGAATTTGCCGCAGACGGGTAAAAGATTTCTGACAGCGGGATGATTCGGCATTACAAACGAAGCCAGAAGCTCACTTAAATAGTCGTCGCCTCGCCATTCGTTGTAGGCAAGAAGCTGCACCGACTGCTCATCGGAAGCGATTTCTTCCTCACCGTTGTACAAGGCAACCTTCATGGACGCATTCTCCGCCTCTGTCAGTGACGAAAGGTACGTAAAATTAAGAGGCACGGCAAGCGAGGCAATCTCCACTTTCTCCGCGGGTGCAAGAGTTGGAATCAGCGTTTCAACCTCCGAAGCGAAATCCGGGGTAAAAGAAACTCTGATTTTAAGTTCACCGTACTCTGCCTCGGAATCATTGACTATTTTGATTGATCTGATGACTCCCGTGCAGGTGTGATACATCGAAAAACTTACCGTTTTGTTGAATTCTGTTGTAATGAGTACTCTGTTCTCCATATAGGCCTCCGGTTAAAATTCATACATAAATATAATAACTTTTACGAAGTTCGTTTGCAACTGAAAAGGATAAATCGGCAATATCTTCAGGCTAAAAATTTTTTCAAAAAAGTGCTTGACTTCTTACATGGTTTGGCTATATAATAGCGTTCGTAGGTCGAA
>JAKSSB010000122.1 GCA_024403285.1 Lachnospiraceae bacterium
ATTCCGGGATTCGGATTTGTTATCGTCGCTGCCTGCATCTGCGGGTTCGGATTCATTCCCGGCGGCACTTGCATCTGCGGATTCGGATTTGTTACCGGCGGCATCTGCATCTGCGGATTCGGATTTGCTACCGGTGGCATCTGCATCTGCGAATTCGGGTAAACCGATGCGACCGGCTTATTCTGTTCTACACCGTTTACGGTTCTGAAATTTGATTTCTTTTTCTTTTTCTTTCTGACGGGATTAAGGAAATGTCCCGCCGCTTTCAGATAAAGGTATGAAATACCCAACTGAGCGGCGACACTGATCAGAGACCAGAATTTTAAAATAACATTGAACACAGGTGTGGATGAAAGAGAAGCGAAACCGCCCCATGACTCATCAAAAAACGTTCCGTCTTCAATCGAATATCCAACCGTGTTTCCAATCACATCATATAAAAGAGCAAACGGATTTGTAATCAGTGTAAACACCGACAGTTCACTCGGTATCATATTGTACGAAGTAGTAACTCCTGTCTTATACAGCCTGTCGTTCAGGAACGTAATAATAAGAACAACAATGAGAAGGATTATAAGCGGCACTACCAGCGATGCGAAAACCGTAATATAAGTAAGTATCACCGAACCGATTGTATTCTTCGTCGTTGCTGACCAGAAAACACCTATGGCTGCAAAGTGAATGCAACAAACTACAAGCGCGAAAATAACCAGGAAAAATTCCAGAATATTAATTCCGCCGAAAATAAAAACCAGCGACATAAGTGGCATAGTTGAAATAATCAGCAATCCCACCAGTGACATAACCGAAGTAAATTTGCCGATTACGATTTCAAACGGTGTCATTCTGGTTGTAAGCAAAACCTCAAGCGTCTGCTTTTCTTTTTCGATTGATATTGAACCGGCGGTCATTGCCGGCACACAAAGGGCAATCAGTATAGCTTCGATTATTACGTGAGTAATAAACATCCAGATAAGGATTCTTGGAGAAATCGGTTCGAAATCCATTATCGAGATTTCCATTACAAGCATATAAATCAAAGTCGCAATTAAAAGCAATGCGTTGTACGCAAGTATCAGAATCATGACTTTCGGTTTCTTGATATCGAGAGTCATATCTTTTAAAAGAACTGCGTTTCCGATGATTTTATTTTTCAACGTCCGTTCCTCCTTTTCGGTGCATTTGAAGTAACTATCTGCATAAACAGACTCTCAAGACTTCCTTCCTGACGGCTGAACGAAAGAATTCCGACGCCTCTCGAAATCAGCACGTTCAAAAGTTCACTTTCCTGTTCCCTTGTTCCCGTATATGTAATAATGAATCGGTTGCCCTGAAGGACAACTTTCTGAATTTCGGGGAACTGCTTCAGTATTTCAAACGTATAATCGATGGAATCTTCCCTTACGGCAATGATAAGCGGGCTTGACGAGGCCGATGCTCTGTTAATCTCGTCAAGTGTTCCTTTAATCATAAGATGACCTCTGTCAATAATTCCGATTGTTGTACACATCTCCGCAAGTTCCGAAAGGATATGCGAACTGATGACAATTGTTTTACCCATTGACGAAAGATTTCTCAATATTTCCTTAAGTTCATATCTGGCTGCGGGATCCAGACCGCTTGCCGGTTCATCCAGGAAAAGAATATCCGGATTGTGTACCAGTGCCCTTGCAAGACAGAGACGCTGCTTCATACCTCTCGATAATCCGTTTACATCCACATTTGCCTTGTTCTCAAGTTTAACAAGCTTAAGAAGGTCGTTGCAGAGAATCTCGGCCGGTTCACCGGTAATTCCGTAAGCAGAAGCAAAGAACTTCAGATATTCCATTGAGGTAAAAGAATTGTATACTCCGAAGAAATCCGGAACATAGCCTACTTTGCTGCTTAATTTTCTGTGGTCTCCGAGAATGCTCTCCCCGTCAATAAGCACTTCTCCGCTATCCGCGCCGAGAAGTCCGACACAGATTCTCATAGTTGTTGTTTTACCGGCTCCGTTTGCGCCAACAAATCCGAAAAGCTCACCATCTTCAATGGAAAGACTGAAATCGTTCAGTGCAAGAAATCCGCCGTATCTTTTGTATAAATGTTTAATCTCCAGCATTTTTACTCCGTTTCATACAGAAATATCCGTATACTAATTGTTTGCGTTACTTAACTGACTTTTATACAGCTGCTCTTTGAAAAATTCAAGAGAAACTGTGGTGTATACAGCTACGGTCCTGTTCTCATCAACATCCGTATCCTTCTGCAAATCCTTGCATATTCCTTCATCCGAGAAACCTATAACCGTAAGTGAATCTTCTTCGTTACCGCTCACATATGTCTCGTCAAAATATGTCAAAGCCGCTTTTTTACGACCAAAAGACATATAATCTTTCGCCAGTGAGCCGATCAGCACTCCTTTCAGCCTTTCCTTCTTCCCGGATCCGAGTGAATTGATAATCAGTTCGTTCGAACCGTTGTAGGAAATCGGATTATGTATTGTGAAATACTTGTTCTCCAAATTTATCGTTTCTACGGATTCTCCGTTTTTAAGGTCTCCGATTGAAAGTATCTCATCCGAATATGTCTGCGTGTGTTCAATGATTACACAGTTTGTTAAATCGTGACCGGTATAATTCGTAATTCGAAGAGTTTTTAATCCGTATGTTGAAGAAATCGACTCTATCACTATTCCTTCGGTTGTTGAGCCTGCCGATTTCGAAATGAATTCACCCTGTTCGAGAGAAGACCGGTTGTTAAAAATCAGTACATCACTCTCGGCATTTTTTCTGATTCCGTAATCAAAGCTGTCATAATCGGGGGCATCATCGTAATAATAAGAATCATAGTCCGAAATATAAAACGAATTGGAATATTCTTTGTTGATTCCGACTCTGTATTCTTTTGCATTCGGTCCGATAAAAGATGAATAATTCTCTTCCATCTTCATTCCGTTCTCATATTTTACAAAAGTGCATGTACTCAGCTTTGCAAAAAGTACATTCGTAGAAAGACCGAGGCAGAATATCAAAAGAGCGCAACCTACCGATACAAATGAATAAATTGACCAGAGTTTGAATGTCTTTTTCTTCTTGCTGAATACCAGATATAACACAAAAACAGACACGATATAGGCGACAATAATAATTCCGTACAAAAGAATGGGCGGAACGGATGCCGACGAATAAGCATCAAAAAGATCTGAAAGATCACGTTGCTGAGAGTACGAATAAGGACTGTAGGAATATGAATATGCACTCTGGTCATATTCTTCGTATACTTCCTTACCGATAAGCGTTTCAACCATATCAATAAACGCAGTGGGACTTCCTTCATATTTGGGCAGAGGATTCATTGTATAATCGATTCCCGATATAACCACATAACCATCGCCTTTGTTCATGGCATAAGCATACGGAATCGAACCGTCCACCGATGTGGGATCTTCTGTTTTGAAAACGTTCGACGCATATTCGTTACACTCCATTGTAAGTACGTCCACAGAAGCTGTTATCATAGCCTGCGCAGGATTCTCCTCCTGCGTTGTGACAGTGATTGTATCCCTGTCATAGTAATATTTCTCGAAAACATAATCATGGAAAAGTCCCTGCACTTCGGCATCCCACTCTTCTTCATCATCAAGCCAGTAATCAGCCATAAACTGCTGCTTGTAAATCTGTTCAAAAACAGCATACTTCTCAGGATCGGAATACTCTGTTTCGAATTCCTCCTTGTATTCATCATCATCTTCGGGTTTAACTTCTTCGTAATTGAAATAATTGTAATCCGGCGACTCGACTGCATAATAACCGTAATCGAAATTCATGTATGTGGTTCCGAGGCAGGTCGTGATTCTCTTTAAAAGACCCGGTGTCACATTCACAAGTCCGCCGTTTAATTTGGAAAGCGTTTTACTTGAAGCAGCACCGGTTCCCACAATAAGAAGACCACCGTCGAAAACCCAGCTCTCAAGTGCCGAAAGCTGAGCCTCGGTAAGCAAATCCGTACTGAAATTGGATATGACAATGACATCAATCATCTCCAAGGCCTCGGGTTCCGAAGGGAAGGAATCCGACGTCATTTCAAAAATTGATGTCGCTATAGTGGGAAAAGTATACAGTCTGCAATTGTCCATATAAGAAAGTGCGCTGTAATCGTCGGAAAGAATACCCACATTGATTTTTGAGTTGTCATTTGATGCAAGTACACGCTTGGTATCCGACCAGACCACTTTGCCTTTTTTGTCGACCATGCGAATGTTAACATTCTTAAGTGCCGTTGATACAAGGCCTGTAAGAGATACCGTTTTAACAGCTCCGGCGGGAATTGATATTTCCTGCTCGTACATCATATTGTAGCTGCCCGGAATAATCATCTGGATGCTGCCGTTGAAATCGGAGCCTTTGTTCTCAATTTTGATGGTAAACGGAGCATGTTTCATAAGCTGAACTCTGTCACCGTATCCGACTGTGACTTCAGCCGAAAAATCGATATTTCCGCCCGCAAATGCATCCATTGAAGGAAGCAGCACTGCAAGCGCCATAACCAGGGCCGTAATGACCGCCAGTATTCTTTTTTTCATCCTTTAATTCTCCTTTTGCTGCTAAAAAAGTTAATCTAAAAATAACATCGGAACCAGCTGCGGATATACATCGCCGTCGATACTGTATATGTTCACAAAATGTTCGGTTTCTGTAAGTGCGTTCAACTGTTCCTCCGAATATGTTACATCATTCCTCAGAGCAACCGTCGCCCTGTCTCCTGCTTGAACTTTTTCAAACGGCGACTCATATCCCGTCCAGTTTTCACAGAATACAATATTGCAAATTATTCTGCCATCTTCGTCGTAATAATAGTTCTCAACCGTTGCTTCAACGAAACAAATAAGAAGCGTCTTCTCATCGTCGGCCGTCAGACCGTTTTCGGAATCTGTCATCCCGCTGACGTCTTTCTCTGACACTTCAGCGGAAAAATAATCCGGCTCATCATCTTCTATTAATCGGATTCTGTCTTCGGCGTTTCCGCCCAGTTTGATTCTGTTGTAACGTGAAATAATGTCTCCCCGGTTCTCAGTCTTCTCTTCACAAACAGCCGGTGCGGCATCTGATGTTTCCACGTCTTCAAAGTCGTATGCGTTTTCTTCAAAAGCATCCGTCTCCACGGACTCCGCTGCCATTTCCATTTGCGGTTTCAATGCCATCGCGGGCGATGCATCGTATTTTCGAACATTGCCGGCAAGTCGTCCGACACCGATAACAAGCAGAAGTATTGCTGCGGCTCCTATTCCCGTAAAAGTATATATCATTACGAGATTTCTCTTTTTCTTATTCTTAACAGGTGCCGCTTTTCCCGGTACAGCGGTCATGTTTTCGGTTTGATAATTCTGCACTTTTGTCACGGGAACAGAATTCATTTCCGTCCTCTTCGACATAATGTCTTCATCTACCGCCGCTTCGATTCTGCTCCATAAATCGGGAATGTCGGATTTAACTGATTTAATATATTCTTCTTCAAAATTTCTACTCAAATCCGCACCTCCTTAGTTTCTCGATTGCGTTGCGGTACCTCCAGGTTACCGTTCCGAGCGGAATTCCCAGTGTATCTGAAATCTCCTGAAAAGTCATCTCGGAAATAACCTTCATGCTTACGACCGTTCTTTCTTTATCGTTTAAGCATTCCAGTGCTTCCTTAAGAGTCATGTCCCCGACAACTTCGGTTTCAGGCAATCCGCTTTCGGATGTTTCTTCCGGCATCTCATCCAAAAGTACTTCACCTTTGTACTTTCTTAGAAAATCAATAGCCATATGCCTGGCAACCGTGGCAATATATGCCACATGGCTTCCCTGGGGAACATAACTGCCCGCATTTTTCCACAATCTGATAAAAAATTCAGAAGTGACATCTTCGGCATTTTCTTTATTCCCGAGCACACCGTATATAACCGTGTACACATAGGAAATATAGGATTCATAAATGATTCTGAGTCCCTCTTTGTCACCGGATTTAATCTTATTCATACACAGATCAAATTCGTTCTGAGTCATTTAATACCTTTCCGAATCATCTCTTCTTATTCAAGAAACGATTCAATTCTGATAATTTATGGTTACTGTTTCGATTTAATAATCAATTTTTGAATTTCTTCGGGTGTAAACCGGTAAAAAGTATTGCAGAAACCACAGTTT
>JAKSSB010000123.1 GCA_024403285.1 Lachnospiraceae bacterium
AATCTTTCCCTTTCTTTCTAGTTGTTTCTTATCATACCTGCCAAAATTGCCAGAAGTTAATATCTCATCCAAAAGAAACTTTCCATCCTTCTCACAAGGCTCCCATAATATCTGCTCTTTTGGCAACTTCCTTTAAATCTTTGGTTCTTGAATGACAGATAGTTACCGTTGCATTTTCTCTGAGCATAAGAACAGACATGGGTTTACCTACAATATTGCTTCTTCCGATAACAACGCATTCTTTTCCTTCGATTTCAACATCGCTTCTTTTAAGCAATTCGATAATACCTGCGGGAGTACAAGAAACATATCCCTTCTGACCGATTAAAAGAGCTCCTACAGACTGAGGATGGAATCCGTCAACATCTTTAAGCGGAGAGATTCTTTTGATAACCAGATTTTCATCGATATGTTTAGGTAAAGGAAGCTGAACAAGTATTCCATTGATTCTGGAATCGTTGTTCAATTTATCGATAAGTTCAAGGAGTTCATCCTGCGTTGTTTCTTCAGGAAGCTCGAAAGCAGCCGATTCAATTCCGATATATTCACATGCTTTCTTCTTATTGCGAACATATACACTTGAAGCGGGGTCTGCACCAACCTGAATAACAGCAAGGCAAATATTTACACCTTTATCTTTGTAATCAGCCACTTTTTCCTTAAGTTCATCTTTAATCTGAGTAGAAATAAGTTTTCCGTCAATAATTGAATACATTGTTTAATCCTTTCCTAGAAAAGTCCTGTGATTTTATTGTCTTCGTTAACATCAATTGTAAGAGCTGCCGGAGTCTTGGGAAGTCCGGGCATAGTCATAATTGTACCTGTAAGGATAACAACAAATCCGGCACCGGCCGAAACATATGCTTCTCTCGCATCCATTCTGAAACCGGTAGGTCTTCCGAGAAGAGCCGGATTGTCGGAAAGTGAATATTGCGTCTTGGCAACACAAACAGGAAGATTTCCGAAACCGAGTTCTTCAAGTTTCTTAAGCTGCTTATTACAACTGTCTGAATAGTTAACTCCGTCAGCACCGTAAATTTTCTTTGCAATGGCTTCAAGTTTCTCTTTGAGAGAACGATTGTCTTCGTAAATAGGTGCATAATGTGATTCTTTTGTTTCAAGTGTTTTGAGAACGGCTTTTGCAAGTTCGATTCCGCCTTCGCCACCTTTTTCCCAAACTTCTGAAAGTGCAAATTCACAGTTTCTCTCAAGGCAGAAATTCTTAACAAATTCTGTTTCTGCAGGAGTATCCGTGATAAAAGAATTAAGTGTTACAACAACGGGAACACCGTACTGCTGAAGATTCTTGATATGTTTCTCAAGATTAACGATACCTTTCTTAAGAGCTTCGAGATTCTCCCCTACAAGTTCGGTTTTGGGAACTCCGCCATTATATTTAAGAGCACGGATTGTTGCTACAAGAACGATTGCATCCGGTTTAAGTCCTGCCATACGACATTTAATATCAAGGAATTTCTCTGCACCGAGGTCGGCGCCGAAACCGGCTTCCGTAATACAGTAATCAGCCATTTTAAGTGCTGCTTTTGTAGCTCTTACCGAGTTACAGCCATGAGCGATATTTGCAAAAGGTCCGCCGTGAACAAGTGCGGGTGTATGCTCAATGGTCTGAATAAGATTGGGCTTCATTGCATCCTTAAGAAGGGCTGCCATAGAACCGACTGCTCCAAGGTCTCCTGCCGTTACGGGTTTACCTTCAAAATTATAAGCAACTACAATTCTTGAAAGTCGCTTCTTAAGATCTGTCATATCTTCAGAGAGGCAGAGAACAGCCATAATTTCGGAAGCTACGGTAATTACGAAGTGATCTTCCCTTACAACTCCGTCTGATTTGTTTCCGAGACCGATAACAATATTTCTTAATGCTCTGTCGTTCATATCAAGGCAACGTTTCCATACAACGCTTCTTGTATCGATTCCGAGCTGATTGCCCTGCTGAATATGGTTGTCAAGCAAAGCAGCAAGAAGGTTGTTTGCTGATGTGATAGCATGGAAATCACCGGTAAAATGAAGATTTAAGTCTTCCATGGGAACTACCTGAGCATATCCACCGCCGGCAGCACCACCCTTAATTCCGAAACAAGGTCCCAAAGAAGGCTCGCGAAGTGCAATAATGGATTTGAGTCCCATCTTTCCGAAGGCCTCACCAAGACCAACGGTTGTAGTAGTTTTGCCTTCTCCTGCAGGTGTGGGATTAATAGCTGTAACAAGAATAAGTTTACCGTCTTTATTTGTTTTGATACGATCAAGATATTCATCCGTTATTTTTGCTTTGTATTTGCCGTAAAGTTCAAGCTCATCAAATGCAATACCGAGAGATTCGGCAACCTCGGTAATCGGAGCCATTACGGCTTCCTGTGCAATTTCAATATCAGATTTCATTTTGATCCTCCTGTAAAAAAATATTTAAATTGATTTCTGAAAAAGTTCAGAATAAAAACCTATAATCAGTTGTTGTTTGACAAATAGTCTTCAAACTGGTCCATACTCATCAGAATCTGTCTGGGCTTTGTGCCTTCATCCGGACCGACACATCCTGCTTCTTCAAGCTGATCCATAATTCTTGCAGCTCTGTTAAAACCGATTCTGAATTTACGCTGTAAAAATCCGATGCTTGCTTTCTGAGTTTCGATGATTATTCTTCCGGAATCGACGAAAAATTCATCATAATCACCGAATGAAGTTTCACCGCCGGATTCTGTCGAAACACTTGAATTTAAAACTGCTTCAATTCCCGATTCATCTTCATTTTCGGGAGCCGGTATACGTAAATTCTTGACAAAATCAACAACATTCGATATCTCTTCTTCATCTATATATCTACCCTGTCCTCTGCTAGGTTTGGGATTTCTGGATGGGTATAACATCTTATCTCCGTGACCGAGGAGTTTGTCGGTGCCGTTTTGATCGATAATTGTTCTCGAATCCGTACCGTTCGAAACCGAAAGAGCGATTCTCGACGGAATATTGGCCTTAATTACACCGGTAATAACATCTACAGACGGTCTCTGCGTAGCTATTACAAGGTGAATTCCGGCTGCTCGGGCAAGTGCCGCCAGTCTCTGCACACTCTCTTCTACTTCCGCCCTGGCTGTCTGCATTAAATCGGCAAATTCATCCACGATAAGAAGAATGTACGGCAATTTCTTGCGCTTGTCGGCTTCGGGAGTATCAGAAGTCTGTTTGGCTACCATTTCATTGTAACCTTCGATATTTCTTACTCCGGCTTCTTTAAGCAGATTGTATCTTTTCTGCATTTCATCCTGTGCCCACTTCAAAGCAAGAGAAGCCTTTTTCGGATCTGTAATTACAGGTGTAATCAGATGAGGAATACCGTTATAGACGGATAATTCTACAACCTTAGGGTCAATCATAATCAGTTTGATATCATCCGGAGTAGCTTTATAGAGGACACTCATAATAATAGAGTTAATGCAAACCGATTTACCCGATCCTGTTGTTCCGGCAACAAGCATGTGAGGCATTTTACTGATATCGGAAATAATATTTGCTCCGGCAATATCTTTACCGACTGTAAAAGGAACTCTGGCTTTTGAATTTTTAAATTCTTCGGAACGAATCATGTCTCCCAGAAGAACTGCGGAGCTTGATTTATTTGGTACTTCTATACCCACCGCTGATTTGCCCGGTATAGGAGCCTCGATACGAATATCCGAAGCTGCAAGATTTAATTTGATATCTTCCTGGAGTGCAAGAATTCTTTTAACCGAAACACCGTGTTCGGGCTGGAGTTCATATCTGGTAACCGAAGGTCCTTTGGAATAATCTGTAACGGTAACTTTAACACCAAATTCTTGAATAACTTCCTGAAGCTTTAATGCCGTTGCTTTGATATCTTCTCCTTCGCCCGATTTGGCGGATGAATCGGATTTTAACAGTTCGATCGGAGGAAATACATATTCGTTCTTCTCTCTGTTAAGTTTTGAAGATACGGCCTTTGAATCAAAATCATGTTTATCGGCAGATCTTAGATGTGTCTTTTTAACTTTCTCAACCGGTCTTTCCAAAACCGGTGCAGACTCAGTAATGATATCTTTGTCGATAATATCGTTATCCGGTGAAAAATCAGGAGATATTTCTTTGATATCATGAGAAATCACATCCGCTTCCACAGTGTTTATTTCTTCCGATTCTTCTTTTGAAACAGGTTTCAACCAATCATCTTCGTCCGAAAAAGGAACGGTTGATCCTGTATCGGCTTCCGGCATAACAATTCTGTGTATATCTTTCTTCTCTGGCGGTACAGGTTTCTTTTTGACTTTAACTGTTTCTTTTACCGGCTCTTCAACCGGCTGCGACGGAACAAGATCAAATGCTTTTGAATCATTTTCTTCAAATGTTTCTTTATTGTCCTTGGCAGATTCTTTTTTGGTAAGTTCTGTATTAAACGTCACTCCGGAAACTTTTCTGCCCGCTCTTATCAAACTGTTCTCCGATTCTTCATCATCAAGGTTATTGTATTCGTCTTTAATACGCTCGGAACCTTTTTTGATAGCATCAGAACCGTGTGAAAATGCAGCTTTAAACTGCCTGTCAAAAAGTAAAAACAATGAAACTATACTAAGAACAATCATAAGGAATACACATCCCGTATGACTGATCAGCTTACTTATTAAATAGCAGGCATAACCGAAAACAACACCGCCGCCTTTGGTAAACAACGTACCATGAATACCCGTATCGTAAAAGGTTTTAATGACAGGGTCTACATTGGTAATCTCAGATCCGAAAGCTATCAGATGTGAAAAAATTCCAAGTGCAAAAATTAAAACTATAACAGAAACGGTTTTAACAATTGCACGTACATTTCCGGCATTTACTCTGGCAAACCAGTAAAGTCCCAAAGCAACTATCGGTAAAATATAAGCATCAAATCCAAATGTACCAAACATAAAAGAAGCTATGTAATCGCAAAAATTCATTGCTTCGGCCTCTTTTGAGGAAAAAACGCCGAGGGTACATAAAAACAAAAATATAGCAAATGCAATAATGACAAAATAAATTACAATTTTGAGGAAATCGGTATCCAGTTCTTCTTCTGATGCACTGTTCCTTGTATTATTTACTTTTCTGCCCGAAGAAGCGGTGTTTCTGGTTGAAGCTGTTTTTCTGGTAGTGCTTCCCTGTGTATTTCTTCGCTGTCCGTTTTGGGGTTTTCTCCCATTACCGGAAGGTGCAGCCATATTTGTTCCTCCTTAAAGAAAAGCCTAACATTTGTGATATTAGGCTTTTATGGTTTAAATATCGTAGTATTCCCGGCCTCTTAAATCATCAATATCGAAACGCATCTCTGCTTCCGTGGGAGTGTAATCATAATCAAGCTCCTTTGTAACATGAGGTTTGGGAGTAGGAAGCGGATTCTTGATAAATCCGGGTACTGGTTTGTTAACGGATGCTTTCTGCTCTGTATCAGCATTAACAACCGATTTATTCTTGTCAGCGATAACATTACCTGCATCTGCCGAAGCAGTAGTATGAGCAGAATCAATAAGTTCATCCCTGGTCATAATCGGACGGGTAATCTTCTTGATGACGGTGTCTTCATTGTTAACCGATTGTTCAGCAACAGGAGTCGAAATCTCTTCATCCTCATCCGGCAAATCAAGACGCTGAGTATAACTAACGCTTTGTGCATATGAACTTGAGAAACCTACACCGAGTGTAACCTGAGGCGCTCCATGTGCAGGTGCACTTACGGGAGCAGGTGCGGAAGCAACCGGCTGAACATTAACATCTTTAACCGTACTCACGGTCGTTGCGGTCTGACGCATTGCATCCTGATTCTGATTGTTCGATTCTGCTTCTGAAGGTGTCTCGTCAGCTTTTCTGACAGGAGTAAACATTTTACCGCGTCGACTGGATAAACGAACATAAGTAACAGTATTATCAATCTTAACAACTACTCTTGCATTTTCTGCATCCTGAATCTGAGCATCTGCAGCAGCCTTACGCTTTTCTAAGATTTCGCGAACTGGCTTAAAAAGAAACTTCTTAATAAGAAGCATCTGGATAAAAAGGTTGCAAATCTGCG